>NZ_JAJFZH010000003.1:0-164970 GCF_020733145.1 Chryseobacterium sp. X308 | reverse complement strand
TTCCTACGGAATGACAAACGTTGCGGATAGACTAAGTGAATAGTCTGTAGTATGTTGAAGCAAGTAACTATTCACGTACACACAAATAAACGCCCACCTTGTCATTCCGCAGGAATCTACACTGTTAGTTTATCATCATTATCATCAGAACGCTTCTATGGCTGGATTCCTACGGAATGACCAGCGGTGTGGATAGTCTAAGTGAATGGTTTATATGTATAGAGCAAACAAGAGACTATGCACGCACACAGAAGCATCCACCTTGTCATTCCGTAGGAATCTAAGCTCTTATTTTACCCTCCGAATTAAAATATTCTCTACGAACTGTTTACTTTATTAATCTGACGATATCCAATTGGTAATTCATAGGAACAGTTCATATCAAAGCCAATTCTCAAACAAATAATTCAAAAATTCTAAATTAGGATTTGTGCTCCTTATCAATTCAAGTTTCTTAATTCTTGACCAGTCTTTAATTTCCTTTTCTCTTTGAATGGCATGATGAATCCAATCATACTTTTCATAATAAATGAGAAATTCAAGATTATATCTTGCTGTGAAACTGCGTGGATTGAGCTTTGTTTTGTGTTGATACAATCTCCTGTGCAGGTTTCCTGTAACACCCGTATAAAGTACTCTTCGGTTTTTATTGGTAAGAATATAGATATAGTAGGTATATCTTCCTTTTGAAAATGCAGTCATTTGTGTATTTGTTTTACAAAAGTTACAAAAAATATAGAACCACTGTTTTTTCAATTGGATTTAATTGTTTTTATTCCACCTTTTGTCATAGAAATCGGAATGACAAACGTTGTGGATAGTCTAAGTGAATGGTTTATATGTATAGAGTAAACAAGAGACTATGCACGCACACAGAAGCACCCACTTTATCATTCCGCAGGAATCTAAGCCGTAGTTTATCCTCATTTATCATCAGAAAGCTTTCTGTGCCTGGATTCCTACGGAATGACAAACGGTGTGGATAGACTAAGTGAATAGGTTGTAATATGTTGAAGCAAGTAACTATGCATACACACACAAATAAGCGCCAACTTTATCATTCCGCAGGAATCTAAACAATAGTTTATCCTCATTTATCATCAGAAAGCTTTCTATGCCTGGATTTCTACGGAATGACAAACGTTGTGTATAAGCTAAGTGAATAGGTTGTAGTATGTGTGAAGCAAGTAACTATTCACTTACACACACCAATAAGCGCCTACTTTGTCATTGTGCAGGAATCTCGACTCTTACATTGTCATCACCTATTGTCAGAGACTATACACGCGCAAATAAGCACCGACCGTGTCATTCCAGGAATCTAAATATTATAGATACATTATTTTAAACCTTCATTGCCACTAAGCATCCTTACTAGCTTACAGGCAAATTTATTCCCAGTTTAAAAATTTTATGATAAGCAGTGATTTGATTATCAGTATTATCAAACTGTCTTTTTATGTTTTCAATTGAAAAGTTATGCAATAATGAGGGAGGATTATTAGAATCTTCATTATCAGGCTGGTGAAGATGCGGGTAAATAATCAAACAATCCAATATCTGATCTTCTTTCCAATCCTTATTTTTACTTTTCATTTCGTTGATAACCTTCTTTAAACGGGAGTACCCTGAAACCTGGCGGATGTCTTTGTGGATATGACTTTTAGTATATTTTAATTTATACTTAGTATCAATGACCATTTCATAGCCCGGTTTACTAATCAGAAAATCCAGATGATTTCCGTAGGTTTTGAATTGATAATGAATATGATGAGCGTCTTCAGGATTAGCTTTGATCAATTGATAATAAAAATAAAGTTCAAACAGTCTGGGCATATCAATCCAGAAGGGAGGCGTTTTTATTTTTTTCTGCGTCGTTTTCGTAATCGTATACGAGAACCGTTTCAGAATAAATTTCCCTATTCGTAAAGCCTCTCCATATTCATTGAAGAACGGATTTTTTTTGCCGTGTTTTAATTGATGTTCATCAACATCGGTACTGATATGTTCAAATGCCGGCCTGCAATAATTTAAAATATGTTGAACAGATTCTATATTGGAAGAAAATAGTGAAGGATTGTTCTCGATATAGCTGGTTGCAAACACCAATACTTTTTTTAGAAACCTGTTTTCAAAATAATCTTCACCAAAAACCTGAAATTCACAAAAAGCAGACGTGGGTTTATTTTTAAAAACATTCTTCTTTATATGTGGACCTATTAATATTTTGCCCCTTACTCTACTATTAAGATTTTCCTGGACTTTATAATATGCCTTTTTCAATCCTTTTCTTACAATTATTTTCAAATGCTGCAAAAACTGTATAATAAGAAAAGGGGTCAAGCGATCATCTTTTTGATCTATTTCAATATATTTTGCATCCCAGTCTATTTGGATAACATCTTTTGAATAGTGTGCAGTTTGTGGCAAAGCCATGACATCCAAAAGAATTTTAAGATAATTGACTTCTTTAGTCTCTGTCTTTTCCTTGCTATGATATTTTTCAGGGAGGGGAACAGAATTTTCTTCTTCATTGAGGCAGTTCCGGAAGTACTGCGACAAACCTGCATTGATCTTGGGTTCTACATAAATGGTTCTGCCGGTATTTCCCAGCCAGTCAATACCTACAAAATAATCTGCCTTAATCTCACAATGATTTTCTCTTTTTACCACCGAAAAAGAATAAGACTGATGGTCGAACTTTTTACTTTCCAAAGCCGCAAACAGCTGAAAAGAGTCGTCATCAAGATGCAGCAGTTCGTTTGCTATATTGGTGAAAGACTCTTCAACAGCAACCCGTTTGATCAGAAAACTTTTATGTTCTGAAAGTAAAATTCCCATTAATTATTTGTTTTCAGATCATTGATATATTCTTTAATATCTTTTCCGTCATGGCTTCCGATAAGAACTCCATCTTTCACATACTCAAGAAGAATAGGAACTACTTCATAATTCATTTTCATTCTGAAAATTTCCTCTTTTGTATACCCATCCTGTATATCTTCATTTTTGGCAATAAAATAACTGTGTCCCAACTGAACATCCTTAGCTTCAAATTCGCCACTTACATTTCCATTTTTGAATAACTCCGAAACTTTTTCAAAACCTTCAGTATTAAAATGAATACTGGTATCATGCTCAAGAGATTCCGGCAATACATCAATAAAAGCAAAACGTCTTCTGATCGCATAATCAATGTGTCCTACACTGCGGTCTGCAGTGTTCATGGTGCCGATGATGTACAGGTTGTGAGGAAGAATGAGATCCCTTTTACCATCCACTTCGTATACGCTTTCTACTGCTTGGCCTCTGTATTCAAGAGCGTAAATTAATTCTCCTAATACAGAAGACAGGTTAGCACGATTGATTTCATCGACTACTAGAACATAATTCTCTGAATGAGATTGCGATTTATTATCAACAGGTGCAGATTTACCTTCCAAAAAATTTCTAAATTTATCTACCATTGGGAAATAATATGATGTTCTGTGATACACTGTTTTTGCAAGATCATCAAATCCTATTGTTTCTCCTTTTCTTGTGATATTATATTTGTATAATTTTTTAATCTCACTAAACTTTAATCGATCTCCTTTCCATCCTTCACTGGAAATGTGAAAAGAATTCTCTCCGATATGGGTTAGAAAGAGTTTATTGGTAAGTTGTATTTTATGATCGTTGGCAATCAACTCTTCCTCTATGGAAGTTTTAAAATGTTCAAACATTTCATCAAGCCATTCTGCATGTGGGAATTCGTTGATAAGTTGAGAGTGTTCACACGCTCTTTTGATGAAATCACCTAAAACTTTGTTTTCAGCCTCATAGATAATTCCATTTCCTTCCTCGTCAGGTCTCGCTACAATTCCTCTTACAAAATCTTCATAACTATAGCTAGGATGAAACTGGATAAGTTTAAACTGGGGGTGATTTTTTAATTCTTTAGTATTATTCAATCCCAATAATTCAACAGCCAGTTCTTTGGCTTGTCTGGTTTTCCCGGTTCCCGGAGGGCCTTGCAGGATGATTTGTTTTTTATATTCTAAGATTTGGATCTGCTGTTCCAGTTTATTTTTGTTCATATTATTTTGTTCTTCGGAAGATGGGGTATTTTGTTCCTGAAAATAATCGTAAACCTGCCATGGCAGGGTCACAATTTCAAAACCGTCTTTCTTGAGCTTTTCTTTGAATATCTGAAGCAGATGATGGCTATCCTCAAACCAGTCATAGGTAAGTTCCATTTTGAAATCCTCAACATGGGTATTCAACAGGTACACCAGCTGTCCCAGTTTGTCCTGATTGACAATGGTGCACAACAGCTGAGGCTGCAAACCGGCGATCAGTCTGTTGGTAGCGGCTTTTTTATTATTGCCTGTATACATTCGGATCAGTTCTTTGATCTGATGATAAGTCTCAAATAAAGGTTGCTCCTGGCTTAAGGCAATTTTCTGTAACAATGCGGAAAGCTCAGGCCAGTTACGTTTGATAAGGTCTTTTTCTGCATGGGTAAAATATCCCTGTCTCAGAGACGAAACACATTGGTCTGCAGAACGCATAAAAAACTCGTAAAAAAGTTCGTTGTTCCAATCTTCCCAATTTTTTCCTGTGCTTGCCTCTGCTACAAACTGAGGAACAAAACGGTTATATTCTACCTTCCAAGGTTCCCAGATCTCTATTTCGTCAATTAATTCTGTAAAAGTCATTTTTGGCTATAGTTTTCATATTCTGACAAACAGCTTAGGCTGTATTATCCAATTAAGATCGCAATAATAATAAAAATCTCCAGCTTCTGCTTACGGGAAAGCGTAAATTTTCTTGAAAGTCACTATAAATATTGCTCAGAAATACCCATAGGCCCTTCGGAAGTCCCTCTAACCTCTTCACCAAGCCTCTGGAGGGCCTTCATGAGCGGTTTCCACCCCCTTCATGAAGGGGCTATACCCCCTTGGGTAAGGGGGTAGACGGACTTGGATAAGGGGCTCCACCTGCTTATATAAGAGGGTAGAGACCGTTGTCCAAAGGGGCGGAGACGGTTGCTATACTACCTGGAGGGTGTTAGGAAGGTAAGAGGAGTAAAATACTATTGTAAGAATCATGAGCACTATTCATCTGGCTTCATCAGTGGCGTAGCCGCCATTCTTTGCTCCCTCCAATCATCAATTCGAATCAATAAAACCTTTGCATTTTAAAATATTCTGTTTCTTCAGATGCAATGGCTTATTATTGTTTTAAACGCAAAGTCGCAAAGTTTCAATATTGATATGTTTTGTAAGGCGCAGGAAAATCAAAGATTTTCAGCAGGTAAGTATATTGGGTTATAGCAATTTTATCGGAGATAAAATCCTTGCGCCTCAAACAGCGTCCCTATAATAAGAACTTGCGCCTTTGCGATTTCCAACCAAAAATAAGCAGATGGATCATCACAAAAAAAGCACGTTTTTCACGTGCTCTCAAAAAAGTATTTATTCTTACTGATTAATACAATGGCTTATTATTTTGTTTTAAAAGCAAGGTCGCAAAGTTTTCAATATTGATATGTTTTGTAAGGCGCAAGAAAATCAAAGATTTTCAGCAAGTAAGTATATTGGGTTATAGCAATTTTATCGGAGATAAAATCTTTGCGCCTTAAACAGTATCCCTATAATAAGAACTTGCGTCTTTGCGATTTCCAACCAAAAATAAGCAGATGGATCATCATAAAAAAAGCACGTTTTTCACGTGCTCTCAAAAAAGTATTTATTCTTACTGATTAATACAATGGCTTATTATTTTGTTTTAAACGCAAGGTCGCAAAGTTTTACCATTGATATGTTTTGTAAGGCGCAGGAAAATCAAAGATTTTCAGCAGGTAAGTATATTGGGTTATAGCAATTTTATCGGAGATAAAATCCTTGCGCCTTAAACAGCGTCCCTATAATAAGAACTTGCGCCTTTGCGATTTCCAACCAAAAATAAGCAGATGGATCATCACAAAAAAAGCACGTTTTTCACGTGCTCTAAAAAAAGTATTTATTCTTACTGATTAATACAATGGCTTATTATTTTGTTTTAAACGCAAGGTCGCAAAGTTTTACCATTGATATGTTTTGTAAGGCGCAAGAAAATCAAAGATTTTCAGCAGGTAAGTATATTGGGTACAGCAATTTTATCGGAGATAAAATCTTTGCGCCTTAAACAGCGTCCCTATAATAAGAACTTGCGTCTTTGCGATTTCCAACCAAAAATAAGCAGATGGATCATCACAAAAAAAGCACGTTTTTCACGTGCTCATGTTGAGAGAGGATGTATTTAATGTAACACTATTTTACTTAGAAGATGTATCAGGATCTGCTGAGGACGGAGGAACCTGAGTTTGCCGAGGAGTTTGTGCCGTCACAAAAAACTGCTTCATATCATCATAAATAACATTGGTACCCGGTACATTCTCTTCGGAAAGGTATCTGATGCTTCGATAGAAACTGATGGCGTTATGATAATTATCGTGATCCAGCAATACCTTGGTGTCTGAAAGCTGTTCTGTTAAAGAATCCAGCTGTTGTAATCTTTGTTCAATCTGTTCTCTGGCGATATAATCTTTATCGAATTCTGCTTTATCCAGGAAGTTAGGAACATATTGGGCATATTGCTCCATATAGATTTTGGCTTTATTCACGAAGAGCTTGTTTTGTTCTGCAATTCTTCCGTATTGCTGTCGCTGATCCGGAGTAAGGTTGATGGTTTTTCCCAACAGTACAGACTGGATGTCCTGAATTGCTTTATCAATCGTTTCCAGATCACTTTTTGAAAAGCTTACACTGATTAAATTGTCTAGTGCCATAATATTGTGTTTTTTTGGTTTGTATGATCAAATATAGGGAGTGCCAGGCATAGAAAAATAGAGGGATATAAGATTTTCAGAGCATGTTCACCAGAAAGTGAAAACTAGATAACAAGGTTTATTTTTTCTGACTTTTTGATGAAAAAAAGCGGGCATAAAAACGGAAATGGCGAAATAGGATAGAAGGCTCGTTTCACAGTATCAGCATGAAGAACAGAGATTGTAATTATGCTGTTTTTTAAGAGGCATTTTTATAAATATTTTTCTATATTTAAACCTCATAAATGTTGATTTATCATGGAACATACAATACATCAGGGACGCAATGTAAAACGATTCAGAGAAATGCTGGGCATCAAGCAGGAAGCACTGGCTTTTGACCTTGGAGACGACTGGAACCAGAAGAAAGTTTCTCTGCTGGAACAGAAAGAAATTATTGAAGACCCTTTACTGAAAAGAATTTCTGAAGTATTGAAAATTCCGGTGGAAGCGTTTCAGAATTTTGATGAGGAGCAGGCGGTGAATATTATTTCTAATACGTTTGGTGATAATGCGTGTGTTGGAAACCCAAATTCAACTTTCAATTTTAGTCCAATTGATGAAATAAAAAAGTTGCATGAAGAAAAGATGGAACTTTATGAAAGGATGTTGAAGGAGAAGGATGAGATGATGGGGAGACTGGAGAGGTTGATTGAAAAAGGATAAACTTGCAATATTATAAGTGAAAAGCTCAACAGAATGTTGAGCTTTTCATATTTAAATTTATACTGTTATCTGATTCTTACTTAAAGCTTTCCTCCTATTCCTTTGAATTTTTCGACAAAGGCACTAATTTTTTGAAAAACACTTTGTTTCTTGGTTAAATACTGTGGATTTAACGGGCTCATTTTAGGTAAGATAGCGTTCAGTTCTGTTCCGTTTTCACTGGCAAATTCACGTTTTAATGATGTAGCTATATATCTCTTTGTCGCCTCCTCATTTAAATTCTCTTCTGTTATCAGCTCAAAAGCTTCAGCTCTTTGTTTCTCACCTGCATAAGTATAAAACGCGTCTAAAATATTTGGTTTTTCTTGTATTTTATCAAGATCTGTTTCATTAATAAAGTCGACTACAAGACTCTCTTTTGCTCTTTGTCCAATACTGGCACGAATTACTCTACGAATTTCATCAATTAAAGCAGTTTTGTCTTTTGTCTTTTTGTTATGTTCAAAAATTAACTCTAGAATGTAATCCAGGTTTATTTCCTGAGATTTTAATAAGTCTATTTCAAAAACAACATCATCCCAATCAATTTTAGATGCTTCGGCTTCTTTTCCATTTTTCTCTCGTCTTAACCAATCGCGTATGTCATTATACGTTGAGCGATAATCCTGAGCGGTTCTTTCTGGTAATAGAGCGATTTCCTGCATTGCTGAAATATCTTCGTCTGTCACAAAATAAGTTTCTTTGAATGCTTTGATTGCCTCAGGATTATTTATATCTATAATCTGTAATGCTTTAAGGTGAGTAAATTCATCGTAATTCTGCAAAATATTTTCTACACGTAGATATTCACCAAAAAGTTTCGTAAATTCTTTTTTGTCTTTTTCTGTAATGATTTCATCAGGATTGGGAAACCTTTCATTCAATTCATTTACAACATCAATATAACCTCTGCGGGCTTCACCAGTAGCAACATCTGTAAAACCTTCCAAATATTCTTTATAGCTCTTTTCAAGCACCACGTTTTTGGTATTGTTATCTCCAAATAAAGTGATGGCATCAATGGTTGCCTGTTCTAAATCTCTAAATGTAACAATGTTACCAAAGGTCTTTGTAGCATCATAAATACGATTGGTTCGCGAAAATGCCTGCATTAGCCCATGATAGTGCAGATTTTTGTCTACAAAAAGCGTATTCAGTGTAGGGGCATCAAATCCAGTAAGAAACATGCCGACTACAATGATAAGGTCTACTTCTTTGCTCTTTACTCTTTTTGCAAGGTCGCGGTAGTAGTTTTGAAATTCTTTACTTTCAACTCCAAAACTGGTTTTGAACATAGCGTTATACTCATTGATTGCTTTGGATAAGAATTCTTTTGCACTAATATCCATTGCTGATGGTTCAAAAGTTTCATCAGGAATTTCACCAATGGCGTTTTGTTCTTCATTGGCTGCAAAAGAAAAAATGGTTGCTATTTTCAACGGCTTTTCACTTTCTTTTTGCAGACGATTCAGTTCTTCATAATAGCATTTGGCAGCATCTACACTGCTTACGGCAAACATGGCATTAAATCCTTTCTTGCTACCCTGATTTCTATGGGTTTTAATTTTGAAATTTTGCAGAATGTATTGCGAGATTTCTTTAATACGGGCTGGATGAAGTAATGCTTTTGTGTTTTCTGCAGCGCTCAGTTTTTTTTCATCCTGCTCTTGCTCTATTTTCTTAAATTGTGGACGTACATTGTTGTAATCTACTTTGAACTTCAATACCTTTTCATCTCTAATTGCATCGGTTATCACATAGGAATGCAATTCGCGACCAAATACACTTGCTGTAGTTTCAGCGCCTAAAGCGTTTTTAGGAAAGATTGGTGTACCGGTAAACCCAAACTGATAGAATTTTTTAAATTTTTTCTTTAGGTTTTTCTGAGCTTCACCAAATTGAGAACGGTGCGCCTCATCGAAGATGAATACTACTTGTTTTTGATAAATGGCTAAATCACCTTCACTTTTCATGAGGTTGTTTAGCTTCTGTATGGTGGTAACAATAATTTTGTTATCTTCTTTTCCTATGTTTCTTTTTAAACCGGCAGTACTATCGGAACCGTTTACGCTATCGGGCGAAAAACGCTGATATTCTTTCATGGTCTGAAAGTCTAAATCTTTACGATCCACAACAAAGAATACTTTGTCTATAAAGTCAAGCTGTGTTGCCAGTCTTGCCGCTTTAAAACTGGTCAGGGTTTTTCCTGAGCCTGTGGTATGCCATATAAATCCGCCACCTTCTGCAGAAGACCATTTTTTGGATTCATAAGAACTTTTTATTTTCCACAACATTCTTTCTGTTGCTGCTATCTGATACGGACGCATGATGAGTAATGTATCGCTAGTATCAAAAACAGAATAGGTGAGTAATACATTTAGCAACGTATGTTTCTGAAAAAAAGTGGCTGTAAAATCTTTCAGGTCTTTAATCAAAGAGTTATCCGCTCTTGCCCAGTTCATGGTAAAGTCGAAACTGTTTTTATCCCGTTTTACAGTGTTGGCAAAATAACGGCTGTCGGTGCCGTTTGAGATAACAAATACCTGCAAATATTTAAAAAGAGAATTTTCGCTATTGAAGCTTTCTTTGCTGTAACGATGTACCTGGTTAAACGCCTCACGGATAGCAACTCCGCGTTTTTTTATTTCCACCTGTACCAAAGGCAAACCATTCACTAGGATGGTTACATCATATCGATTGGCGTGTGATCCTTTTTGTTCAAATTGTGAAATTACCTGTACTTTATTGCGAACGACGTTCTGTTTATCTACTAAATAAATGTTTTGGATGTGCCCATCATCAAATACAAAATCGTAAATATAGTTTTCATGAAGCTTTCTTGTTTTATCAACTATACTATCTCCAGGCTTATCCAAATACTCCTCTACAAAGCGAATCCATTCCGCATCTGTAAACTCCATATTATTTAGTGCCTGCAGTTGTTGCCTTATATTAGCTGACATGGCTTGTTGTGTTGTAAGATTAGATGGATTTTCGTAGCCCTGAGCGATTAAATCCTGGATGAATTCTCGCTCAAGAGCAGCTTCTGTTTGGTAGACTGCAGGTGGCTCATTCAATATTGAATATTTGTCGTATTTATCGAGAACGATGAAATTATTTGACTCTGCTATGGTATTATACTGTGGCATCTTCTTCAATTACATTTGGATTAACTTTTGATTTGAAACCGTACATAGTTTTCACTTGATGCACTAGGTGATCCAGCATACTTTTTTCACTATCTTGAATCAAAGAAATTTCTTCTCCTGAAAATTTACTATGACTTGAGAGATTAATTATACGGTTATAATATCCTTCTCGGGACCCCTCTACTTCGTTAGGTAAAAGGTCTTTCCAATGAGCATGCCCAAGAAAAGTAGAAGTTTTTTCTAAAATATTTCTAAGAAAACTAAAGTGATATTTTCGAACATCCCCTGATTCTATAGCTTTTTCAATTTCAGATAAAAGGAAAAGATGATATGAAAATGGTGAGTCATTTGATTGTTCAATTAGTGTAAAAGTACCATCATTTAATTTTTCAAAACGCCATTTTTTAGATTGTCTAGCTCTATAACCAGAACTTGAATCAGCATTATTGAATTCATTGAACAATACATTATAAAACAATGGATTGTGGGTTGTAATAATAAATTTAAGGTCGGATTGGCTGGACTTTATTAATTCAGCAATATTTACAGCCAATTCAATCAAGTGTGTATCATCTAATGAGCTTACCGGATCATCAATAAAAACATATTGTAAATCATTAAATTGATCTGTTTCTCGGTCGGCTTCTTCCGCTACATTCAATACATCAATTGTTTGTTTTAATAAACTGTAAAAAATGCTCCAAATAAAACAGCTTTCTTCGCCTTTAGAAATTTTTACAAATTCTGAACCTGAGTCATTGCCACGTTCAAATGAAAAACGGACTTCAGAAAAAGCATCATTAAAACTAGGTGTTAATTTATCACTAGTATAGCGCTGGAAATGAGCTGCTATATTTGGTTCTTGCCCTTGATCCTTAAGTATCCAATAGGTATATGTATTAGTTTGAATTTTTAATTTTCTATCTACATCATTACCCAGATCATTGTCCCAATAGAACAAATCTTCAGTAAATGCATTGTAGTATAATATTTTGATTTTTGCATCCTCTTCTTCGGGGTCTTGTTTTTTGGGAGCTATTAGTTCTTTGAACTCCCGTGACAAACGTGTTTTACCAGTGCCATTAAATGCATAAATTAATTGCACTTTTTTATTGGCGTCCTTTAAAGATTGTGCTATTTGAGTTAAAGATTGTGCCATATTATGCATCTAAATTATCTTTTGGAAATGTTAATAACATATCTCTATAATATTCATATTGTTTTTGTCTTAATTCAATTTCTTTTGGCAAACCTTCATTTACGGAAGTAGTAAGGGTGTCGAATTTGTCTAAGATGGAAACAATTTTTTCTTTTACTTCAGGTGACGGACTTGGTATTTTAATACTATTTAAGTTTTTCTGATTTAATTTGGGTTGAGCTGCACCAGATATATATGGAGCTAAGTCAATACTATTTAAAAAGTACTCAACAAATTTTCTTTCAGCATAAGTATTAAATTTCAATACATGTGCGTGGTTATTTACCCAGCTTTTTCCTGATATACTGAATGCTATAGGTGTGTTTCTCGCGATTAAATTTGCTCCATCTTCGGAAACTAACAAAAAATCACCATCAAAAATATAATCTTTCACATAATCCACAATACCCGATGCCCCATAATATGGTATATTACCAGATTCTCTTAAGCCACCCGTTACAGGTTTTCGCATCGAGTCTAAATTTTCTGCTAAATTTCTCAAGGGTTTCCACTCCACGTTTTTTTCTTCAAAACTCAATAACTGTTTTCTGTAATAGTTATATTGCTGTTTACGTGCTATAAGCTCAGCTGTAAGCTCATCTATATGTTTCGTGAAAATATCCAAAATTCGCACAATTTCTTTTTGGAGAATGATTGAAGGGAGAGGTATCTTGATAAGACTCCATCTTTCAAAATCAAATCTAAATCTTGCTCCAGCCTCGGTTAAAGAACTAATTTTATTAATACAGTATTTAGATTTAATGAATAAATATAAATATTCTTTAGTTATTCTGTTTTCATCAATTTCAAAAACTACATACATTGGACTAACTAGACCTGATAAATCATTTTTCAAGTATCCTATAGAACCAATATTTAACCTAGCTGGATTATAGGCAAACATACCAGGTTTTACAATAGTATAATTAGAGAGGTCACTACTATGAATAGTATTATTTCTAAAGTCCTCAGCTTTTACTAATCCAAGAAAATTACTTACAGAATAAACAGTTGCTATGTTATTATTATGTTTCCCTTTTTCTCGAACTCTAGAAATTAAATTACCAATACTCTCATATTGTACATCAATTCCTTGGAGTGATATTTTTGTAAAGAATTCCTTCTCAGTATCTTGTGATTTTAAATGTTCTTTCATCTTTCAAACTCCTTAATAATTATATCAATATCAGCTCTTAGTTTATCTATCTTCTTTACGACTTCAGAGATCTCTGTATTTAATTCATCTATGTTTACATTTTCACGAATATCTTTTCCTTCCACATAAGAGCTGACTGACAAATTGTAGTCGTTTCCAGCAATTTTAGTATTATCGATAAATGTTGCTACATGTGGAACATTTTCTTTGCTATCGAACATTTCCATAATCTTGTCAATATGTTCATCAGTAAGCATATTGTTGTTAGTTACTTTTTTAAAGAAATCTTCACCCGTAGCATCTATAAACTGGGTTTTAGCTTCAGTCTTGTGTTTGGAAAGTACCAATATATTTACTGATATAGAAGTCCCATAAAACAAATTGGACGGTAAAGCAATAATAGTTTCCACAAAATTATTGTCTACCAAATATTTTCTAATCTTTTGTTCAGCACCACCTCTATAAAATATACCTGGGAAGCATACTATAGCTGCCCTTCCTCTACCTGAAAGATAACTAAGGGCATGCAATACAAAGGCAAAGTCGGCTTTAGACTTAGGAGCTAACACACCAGCAGGAGCAAAACGATCATCATTAATCAAGGTAGGATCATCCGATCCTATCCAATTAACTGAATAAGGAGGATTGGATACAATAGCATCAAAAGGCTTTTCATTGCCAAACTGTGGATCGATTAGAGTATTGCCCAACGCAATATCAAACTTATCATAATTGATATTATGCAAAAACATATTCATACGAGCCAGATTATATGTTGTATGGTTAATCTCTTGTCCAAAGAAACCTTCCTGAATAATATGATTATCAAAATGTTTTTTGGCTTGAAGCAACAAAGATCCCGAACCCGCTGCCGGATCATATATTTTATTTACCTCCGTTTGTTTATGCATTGCCAACTGTGCTATAAGTTTTGATACGTTTTGTGGAGTAAAGAACTCTCCACCCGATTTTCCGGCATTTGCAGCATAGTTGTTAATTAAAAATTCGTAAGCATCACCAAAAAGGTCGATTTGGTTGTCTTCAAAACTTCCGAAATTCAACTCTTCCACTCCTTTCAATATAGCGGCTAAACGGCTGTTTTTGTTTTCTACTGTATTTCCTAGGCGCGTACTTGTTGTATCAAAATCAGCAAAAAGTCCTTTGATATCATTTTCAGAAGGGTAGCCATTTGCAGAACTCTCGATAGCATCAAAAATAGCTTTTAAGTCTGTATTGAGGTTTTTGTTTGTGTTTGCTTTTTCAGCAATGTTTACAAATAATTGACTAGGATATATAAAATAGCCTTTTGTTCTTACCGCATCAGCTTTAATTTCAGGCGTTATTACTTCATCTGGTAGCTTTGCATAATCAACACTCTCATCACCGCCCTCCATATAATTTGCAAAATGCTCACTAATGTATCTGTAAAAAAGTGTTCCTAGTACAAAATGTTTAAAATCCCAACCATCTACAGAGCCACGTACATCGTTGGCAATTTTCCATATTTTACTTTGTAATATATCTCTTTGAACTGTGCTTGTCATTTTTTATTTTGTTTTATATCTTATACCTACTGATTATATATAACATAACAGTCTTTAAGACTATTAATGGCAATGTTTTTATAACCTATTTGCTGGTAAAAAGAAGACAAATTTACTATAAAATATATCGTTATAACATTTTTATCTACTAAAATTAAACTTTAATAATGACCTGTTTTATTTAAGATTATTGGAAAAATTACATAAATTCTATTAGAAATTACTTCGTCATCTATTTATAATTTAAATATAACATATGTGATGGTTTAAAAGATTCTAAATAATTTAATATTTAAGCCCTTGAATTTAATTATATAATTTCCAATACCGCCATATTCACCCTTCTAAACATCCGCATCCTGAGTCTTCACACTTGCGAATACAAAAATACTACTAAATACAATAATAATTAATGGATTCATTATTCTAATTCCCAAACTTCTTCACCCTAATCACCTTCTCCCTCACCTTAATCACAAAGGGCTCCAGTTGTACTATTTTCCCGGCTTCTACTTTGAAAGTATCGGTAGAGCGTTCGCAATAGGTATTGGAAGGCAGAGAGTTTTTGTTCAGTTCAATCCTGTAATTTCCGGAGGGCAGGAAAGAGGCAAATTCACCGTTGTCATCGGTGATGATGTGATGTACTAACTGTTCGTTTCGGTAAATATTGAAGAGAACCCCTCCGACTTTGGGCGTGAAATTTACTGCTGTTTTAGTGTTAAAATCATAGGTTATTTTTCCCTGGGTCGTTCCGTTTTGATGAAGAGGGATCTCAAAAGAGTAGTGGTGTTTGTCTACCGTAAATTCAGTTTCATCATAATACCAGCCTTGCTGGATCACCTGTTTCAGGGCATACTTTCCGTAAGGGATAGAACGGTAGCTGATAGAACCTGACGGGTCGGTTTTAAATGAAATATTATTGAGCATAATGAGGTAGCCTGCCGCTTCTCTGTCACCTTCATCATAGATATTGTTTTCGTTCAGGTCATAATAGACAAACGCTTTGATATCACCTTTTTTACCTGGATCAAGGGTGCTGTTTCTAAGGTTGACGGTCACACCGGCTTCCACGGTCAACAGATTATTGGTGAAGCTTCCTGCAGTATAGCTGAAGTAGGAAGAGTTCAGATACAGGGCATACTTTTCCCTTGAATACTTCAGGTTCATAAAGCCGGAAGGCGATTTTCCATACAGAACATCATCCGTATAAGAAACCCCTGAGGTGACATTCAGCTGACGGTTGAAGAAATTTTTATTCACAAAAGCAGAAAGGGAAAGCTTTTCGTAGGGAGTGCTCTGGTTCATCATTTTTGAAAAAGCATATTCGGAAAGGAAATAACTTCCGTGCTGATAGATCCCGTTCACGGTAAGCCATTTGTAGCTGTAGGTTCCGCTTACTTTCATCTGAAACTGCTGTTTATCGTTGTCCGGATATTGTGCCAATCCTGTTTCCATGCTTAAGATGGAGGTGTGTTGCTTATCAGGACTCAGCCAGGTAAGGTATTCCGTAAAACGCTGGGCTTTCAGCTGTTTTGTGTTCTCGTAAGGTTGGGCATTGAAGAAATTATTATAAGAATTGGAATTTTCTTCCTGGTACTGATAGCCAAGTCCCATCCCGAAATTCCCTTTTTTAGGGAAGTTGATTCCCGTATCCAGTCTTAGATTGCTCGAATTCAGGGTGTTGTCGTAATAGTAGAACTTAGGTGAAAAATGGGAAGCCGTAATGTTGGCATACACATAATGATCTTTGAAAATCATGGTAGAGAAATTCTGCTGAATCTGTAAAATTCCTCTTCTGTTTCCGGGATAATAATCTGTGCTGTAGAAATAATTTCCGTTCAGATTGATCTTTTTGATCATTCCGGAATATTGGGATTCCAAAGCTAAAGAAGGCTTGGTGGGCTGGTTATTTTCGTAGAAACTCAGTCCGCCATACACCTTGGTGTTGGTTCTCCAGTCTTTGCCGAAAGCATACTGAAGATCTGTTCCGGCTACATGATGTCTGGCTTTTTCGTAAGGATCATCCCTGAAAATATACGTTCCGGAGATATTATGGGAAGCGTTTTGAGCTCCAAGAGTTCCCCGGGTATAAAATCCATAACCATACTTCAGAAAAGAATTTCTTTCGATCAGGCTGTAGGTCTGGTCTACGAAACCTGCTTCAATTTTTTTGTCTTTATCAGGAGAAGTGTAGGCATATTCGAGCCCTCTTCCAAACATGGAAAGTTCCAGTAATTTATTGATATTTCCAATTGTGAATTCACTGTTTTCCCTGTGATAGGTCAGATAGGTATTATTGACAATAGGATCGCTCTGATTCTTCATGGTATAGATATTCCCCCGGATGAAAATATATCCTGAAGGAAGGTTGAAGCCTCCCGAACCTACCAATTGATACATGTCCAGGTTTTCTCCGGCATGCCTGTAACTTGCCGTGATGGTATTCCTGGTAAAGTTGGAAAAAGCGGTGGATTCCATATCCTCATAACGCTGTACCGAAGAAACATTTTGCACAGATACCGTAGTGTTGCCGAATATCTCTCTGTCCGGCTCTCTGAAACCTGCAATATTAACGGAAATCTGAGTGCTGCGGGATCTGATTCGGGAAGGCAGAAAACGGAACACAAAGACTGAATCTTTCTGCACGCCAATACTTCCTGTTTTCTCTATAAAAGCATTTCCCTGCTCAGCTTCCGGAATTTTAAAGACAACCGTTACATGCTGCTTTCTGTTCCCAAGATTGGAAACCCTTGCCCTTACTTCTACCGAATCGGTAGCCTTATTCACATAGATCAGAGGGGTTTCTGCCGTGATGCGCATGGCATTGTTTTCAGTAACAGTGTAAGGTATTTCTTTTTCCGCCATTGTTTTATTCTGCTGGTCCGAAAGACGGAAACCCAGACGTGATTCTCCTGAAACGGCATTATTGCTGACCACGATCTTTACCGGAATAAAAAGATGCTCCCCGGATTTCATTTCCACCTGAAGATTGTTGCCCGAAATATTCCTGAAACCTTGAGGAATGGTAATATTTATTTTTCCTTTGAAATCATTTGTGCTTTGATTGTCGAGGACGAGGATCAGATCCAGTATCCCTGTTTTATCTGTTCTGGATTCATTACGGATATCAAGACTTATCCCGGAACTGCTTTGCGCCGGAATCCATATCTGAAACGAAATCAAAAAAATGAAAAAGATTTTTTTGAACAGGTCTTGAAGCATGGTTATTGGGGGATAATCTCGTATTGAAGGGTGGTGGAATATTCTTCAGATTTGGCATTAATCAGTCTTTCATCATTGGCTTTGGTGGAATATCGGATATCGTAATACAGGCTGGAGTTTCCCGTGGAGCCTCCTGTCGCAATAAGCTGCGGAGAAGCACTCAGCAGGATAGGATATACATTCCCATTGTTTCCGGAAACGGGGATGAGATTCATTTTTACGGTTCCTAAAGCAATGTAGTTTCCGGCCGGAGAGCTGAACTGTCCCTGAAGAGAACGTAATTTGATCTGGTAATTGGTATTGCTTTTTACAATCAGTCCATTGGAATAAGTGACACTTACTCCGTTGATATAATCCGGCATGCTTTTGAATTCCAGTGATCCGTTGACCGCTTTTGCAGAAAACTGAAGCGACATTTCAGGTACATCGGTCGGAGTTCCGCTGAGCGGTCCGATGTGAATCTGAAAATTATGATCAGCCCTGCCAATAATATTGTTGTACTGGTCATATGCTGTAAACTGCACCGGAACAGTAAATCTGGTCCAGGAAGGGTAGCTTCCCAGATAAGATCCTCCCATAACGGTCAGGCTGTATTTTACCTGCAGGTTATAGTAACCGTTGGGATGTGGCGGCTGGTTGTATAGTGCTGCATTGGATTGCGGAATTAAAAAGACTTCCTGGTTGGCCTGAAGAAAAGTATTTAACGGCATTCCGATCTGCGGAATGGTGGGTACGGGTCCCGGATAAGCCTGTCCTGAAGTGGAAACGGGCTGAAATGATATCTTGTTGGCAGGCATCGTATAATTTCCATCTGTAGAAGTAATAGGCTGTTTCAGCCTCATGGATATTTTCCAGTAAGGAATATTAAATGCTCCATTACCGGCCAGGGTAAAGGTATAAGCATCAGGATTGGTATTTCCGCTGTAAGAATTAATCTGTAAGTAGCTGTTTATCCAGGAATTATAATTGACCTGTGAGAAGCAGTTCAGAGAGATCAGCAGAAAGAAACAGAAGAATTTTTTACTATTCATAGCTGAAACTTAATTCTCCTAATTCCAGATTGTTGTTGTCTCCGTAATCGATCATTACAGAAGCGGTATATTTCCCTTTTTCAAGGCTTGCCGGAAGCGGGATATCCATTTCTCTTTTGTTTCCGGGCATGGTGTAAAAGATAATGGGATCCAGTGATACTTTTTTTCCGGTTTGGGTATTCACAAAGTCGGTGAAAATTTTTCCGTCTCCCCATATATCGCCCTGATTGTCAAAAAAGAGGTTGATGGTATTGGTCGTTTTTCCGTA
Organism: Chryseobacterium sp. X308; assembly: GCF_020733145.1. NCBI lineage: Bacteria > Pseudomonadati > Bacteroidota > Flavobacteriia > Flavobacteriales > Weeksellaceae > Chryseobacterium > Chryseobacterium sp. X308. The sequence continues at coordinate 145,844 of NZ_JAJFZH010000003.1, read as the reverse complement.
TACCAGATTCTGGATTTCAAGTTTTTTAGTTTTGGCGGCAGGCAGCTTGTGGAATAATTTGATTCCTGAGCGGATGCTCACTTTGATGTTGGCGCCTTTATGGTCCACATCATCTACCGGATTCATCTGACTAACATACAAAACGGCTGTATGGGCAGCCAGTTGGTCTGAAAGCGCATTCGGAACCGTAATGGTTACCTCAATATCTTTTTTTTCTCCCGGAGCCAAAGTAAAGTAATTATCTTCCTTTTTGACCGAAACCCAACTTGCGCAGGAAGTGGGAAGGGTATTGGCGGGATAGGTTACATTCTCACCTTTTTTGTCATACTCCCAATCTCCAAGGCTTACGGCCAGGTCCAGAGAATTCTTGGCACTTACATTCGTTACCGTTATTGTCTGGGTATTGCTGTTTCCGTTTCCCGATTCAAAGTACAGTCTTGGCGGTGAAACCGAAACTCCTGTTTGTGCGTATCCGCGAAAAGAGGATAGGAAAAGAAGACTGAAAAGGAAAAGAGAGAGTCTGCTCATGACGGAGATTAGTTTTTAAATGTTGATAAAGTGTTGGGGTAGGTACAACACTTTATCATTACATAATGATAGCTATTATTGAGAAATAATCGTATACGTCAGCTCAGTAGTGTATACTGTTGGATCTTGTCCCGCGATGTAGTTATCCAGGTAAGTATTAGCTCCTGCACCTTTATATTCAATATTGATTTTTTTGTCTACCCCTCCGGTAGAAGAAGTTACCAAAGTAGCTTCGTTAGCTGATAAATGTACATTCTGAGCATATTGAGCGCCGTTTACAGCTTCAGAGCCTGCGCTTGCAATAATCTGGATCGTGTTAGCCTGGATGTTTTTACCTCCCTGCTGTAATACATCGTTACCACCTTTTACTTTTACCTGGAATCCTCCTGTGCTGTAAATGCTTAAGTGATCTGCGTTGAGAGAAGATACACCGTCGGCATAGTCATCTTTAGTTACGTAATCTAAATTAACGATTTTTTGAGCGTTGTTAACAACAAGAGTCTGAATAGGTTTAAGTCTCACGTTAAGGGTCACATTCTGTTGTGCTTTTAATGTTGAGAATCCCAGGATAGCAAAAGAAGCTAAGATCAAATTTTTCATAAGGTTAAGAATGTTTTTTGTATTAATTGTTTTTAAAATTGCGGTTGCAAAGGTAAATACAAAGAACATCAGGATCTTTGTGAAAAAATACTTATTATTTGTGAATTTTTACGGAGAAATAAGCGCGCAGGAATAAATACCTTTTGTGAATAATTACACAAAAAGTATAGTTTAAATGCTGATAAAATCACCATAAAGTAAAATAAATGCTTTATTAATCTTAAACATTAATTTTACTTAATATATAGGGAATGAATAAATTGCAGAATTGTTATTCAATGCATAGTAATTTTTTTTTAAGCGTTGCTTAATTTTTTACTGAGAAATTAGAGTTAATATTAAAAAATTTTGCTCGTCACTGCTGTTGGAACTTAAATCTTCCATTGCATTTTCTAACTCATGATCGATGATATATCTCTCCTGAACCACTCCTTTATGATGGCTGATAAGAGGGTAATCACCAGATCTTTCCCTGTTGCTTTCGGAAGTACCGGACGTATCACGATCTTCATCATATTCTGCTTTCAGCTGAAATCCGGACGGACTTGATATGGTTACAGACTGAACCTCCCGGAAGGAAGACTCGTTTCCCTCGTCCGAAAATCCTGTGCCTACAGCAAGCATCTGTACGGGATAAAGCCTAACGTTAAGCCTTAAACCGTCTGCTGCCTGTGCAAATGATTTTGTAAAAGCAAAATAAAGCAAAATGAATAAAATATACTTTGCAAGCATATAACCTATATTTTTCCCCAAAAGGTTACTTATGTAAATATACAAATTATTTCATTTCGGAGGGATTTTTTCCCGTATGTTTTTTAATAAAATTAGTAAAGTTTCCTTCATTGCTGAAACCCAGATCGTAAGATATCTCAGAAATCGTTGAGTTGGAGAAGCTCAGGGCCTTTTTACATTCGGTAATGAGTTTTTCAATGATGATATGTTTGGCTGTTTTTCCCAGTACATACTCTGTCATTTCGGTCAGTTTCCTTGATGAGATATTGAGTTCTTCCGCATAATAAGCCACTTTTTTTGCCTTTTTATAATCTCTTTGCAACAGAACTTTGAACCGGTTGACATAATACATATAGTCAAATTTGATTTCCTTTTTGATTTCTTCGGTAGGAATATGCAGAAGGGCGTCCAGCATCAGTCGTTCTATAGCATTATGGGCAGCCGCAATATATAAGCTTTCATCCTTTTTCCGGAAACTTTCCATCTGCTCCAGAAAAACCACTCTCATCTGTTCTACATTGAGGAAAGGTGCTATAAATATATCGGAATTATAATTATAAAAAAGCTGAGAATTGATAAAAAGACTGTCTTTATTCGATCTTTCATAAAAACTGGATGAAAAAGCAATTGAATACACATCTGATCTTTTGGTTTCACCAAAAACTATTTTCTTTTGCGGCCCTACGAAGGCAATACTTCCTCTTTTTAAAGGGTATGGAACATTCTCTACCGTTAGCTGGATATTTTCCAGAATAATATAAATGCAAAAATATTCCAGGGTATTGAATTCTCTTTTGTTGTTATTTCGGGCGATAATAAAATCTAAACGATTGATACTGAATCCTATATTTTTTAACTGATCCGTGATTTTGTACATACATTATTAATCATTCTGTTCAAGAAAAATTCTTGTAAATTATTATATAAATATAAAAAATTTACCAAATAGTGAGTTTTAAAGGAAAAAATTAAGTTAGGGTATTCGTGAAAATACCCGGTGACCTCATGATCAGCCGGGTATTGTTATACTTTTTTTCATTGTTAATTCAATGATAGACAATGATGTATGTTTTTTATTGGGAAATTATGTGTTTAAATCAGCTGGGACTGATGTTACTTTGCACATCCATTTTCTTAACCTCCATACGGGTAAGTATACAAAAACCACAGACAGAATTCCCGCCAGCGTTCCCACTACCACAGCCATTGCCGTTGCATCCAGTTTGTAATCTTTTGAAAAATTATACTGTCCTATAAACAGCAGCGACAATACCAATAATCCTGTAATCAATCCATGTAAGATGCTCAGTCTGGTCATCAGCTTTTTGATATTAAGCTGTTCGTCTACCGTAAACTCTATGGCTTCCTGGCTGGCAGCATCTGTTACTCTTTTGATGATGTCTATGGTAAGAACCACCGGAAGGAAGATGGCCATCGGCAGGGTAAGACGGGCCAAATTCTGAGTTCCTGAAAAAAAATGGGTGTAGCCCAATTCCTTGAAACTGGCGTAAGCAATAATGAAATTAAAAAACACATTCGGAAGGACATAATAAATCGTACGCTTTATGAGAAAGCGTTTGAGGGTGGTTTTCTTTATCAGTCTGGGCTTCGGAGGCTTTATTTTAAATTTCATAGAGAAGTTGTCAATAGCTCGATGGCTTTATCTTTTATCAGATGAGCTTCTTCTTTGGGAAGAAAATTTTCATTGGACATGAAGGTGAAGTCCATCTGCTGGTTGTACGTGCTGGTGACTAAGGTATTTGAGTTCAGCCATGGGAAAGCCACGGTAGGACTAAAAATAGTTTCCAGACTGAAGTTTTTATAATCATTCGGGATATTGATCTTGCCCATATTGGATAAGGTAATATCATGCCCGCCTTCGCTGGATTTCAGCATATTGATCATCCGCCCTACAACAGGGTGCATATGTTCTCCCATCCAAAGGAGTTCACGGGCTTCCATCTTATTGATTTTTGCGGTAAGATCTTTTTTGATCTGCCTGGCATTGTCCATCACATCATTGTTGTTTTTCCTGATGGAAAGCTCCACGGTTGGGGCAAAAGCAAATAAATGATCTTCTTTAATTTCCGGAATAAAATGACGCACATCTACCGGGCTGATCACTTTACCTTTGGCACGGTCCCCCTGAACATCCCGGAAGGCCTGCATCACGGAAGAACACAGCAAAGCATGCACAGAAATCTGGTTGGCTTTACATTTTTCAGTGATCAGTTTCGTTTCTTCCGGAGTCATTTTCCAGTGAATGGTATAGCTTTTTCCCAGGTTTCTTTTTTTGCTTTTTCGCTGCATGGAAAAGAATATTCTGGCGAACAGAAGGTAAAGGCCGGCCTTATATTTTTTGATTGCTGTATTAAAATCCGAAGGCAGGAAATCATCAACAGATTCAAAAGCAACATAAGGAATTAATGGAGCATAAGGATTGTCCAGCAAACTCAGAAGTTCACGCAGTAAGGTTACTCCGGTGGTTCCATCGGATATACAGTGAGGCATGACCCAAAGGATTTCGGAAGTATCGTGTCCTTTTACCCAGACTACTTCGGCCAATGGTTTTTTGGGGGTTTCAAAAAGTTTAAACCATCCTTTTTCGGATTCTTTGAACCAGTCATCGTCTGTTGTGCGTTCTACAATGCGAAGCGGAATAGGTTCAATATCTTTCTGCCCCATAAAATAAGGATAGTTTCCGATGTTATGATCAATATTCGTTCTTAGAATAGGATGCTTCTGCTGGATTCTTATTAAAGCAGCTTTAAAATTTTCTTCAGGAATCTCTCCTTTGATTCTTGCCGTATAGATACAGTTTAAAGGAGTTTCAGGATCTACATACATGATCCTTTCCACCATCATTAAAGGTCTTTTGATCATGATACTGCCATTTGTTTTAGTTGTGAATGAATGGTCTGCATAACTTCGTCACGTACTGCTGTGGCATCGGTATATGGTAAGTAGCCTTCGCTTCCCATGAAAGAAAAATCCATTTTTCCACGGTAAGTAGAAACCACCAGGGTAGTGGTATTCCCCAAAGGGCCAATGACGGACGGGCTGAGGATGGTTTCCACCGTAAACGCTTTGTACTCATGAGGAATCTGAATACGTCCCAGATTGGAAAACATACAGTCGTTGGATGATTTCCCGTTCTTTAAAAGCTTTGTAAAATTCTTAAGCGCATCATGTCCGGATTCCATAACCATCATGGTGAGGTAAGGATTCAGCTTTGAGGTCTTCTGTTCCACAGATTTCTGCATGGCACGGAGATTATCCGTAAAGCTTAGCTTTTCATCAGCAGACACCACAATCATCAGCCCGAAAGCGAAGATATGGTCTTCTTTGATCTGTTGGGCAAAACGCCTGATGTCTACCGGGCAGGAAACTTTATTGAAGGATTTTTCTCCTCTTACTTTTTTAAATGCCTGCAATACCGCTGCACTCAAAAATGTATTGACTGTCACGCCCTGGGATTTACAGTAAGCGATTAATTCTTTGCTTACCGTTTCATCCAGCTTCCAATGGATGAGGTAATCACTTTGTCTTTCCACAGCTTTTTTGCCTACCGGAATCCATTTGATGGCGGTAGCAGCCAGTCTTCCGATAAATCTGGCTTTCAGTTTCTGTCTGCGGCTGTTCAGGATATGGGCAGGAACCACATCTTCGATCCCCAGGATAGGATTTTCTGTCCCGATATCGGCAGCCGGGTTGTCCAGAGCTATTAAAAACTCTTTTAAGAAAGCCATTGCAGAACCACCATCGCAAAGACAATGGTGGAACGCAAACAGCATGTCAGAAACGTCTTCCCCTTTGATCCAGATAAACCGGATCAGGGGTAATTTTTCGTAATTAAAGATGGTGTTCCATTCTTTCCTGGATTCTTCCTGCCACTGATCTTCACTTTGTCTGGTGACGATTCTTACAGGAATGGAAACCGTTTTTTCAGGAACGTTAAACCAGGGAATATTTTTTTCATCATGGCTGATCAATGCTCTCAGCCATGGATGTTTGTTTTGAATCCGGGCCAGAGCCTGCTGGATCTCTTTTAAGGTAAAAGTTCCTCTCAGTCTGAACGGAATGACCGCGTTAAAAGGTTCTGTTCCGTCTCCCAGTAACATACGCTCACCAAATAGCAATCTTCTTTTCATAGGTTGATTCATAGGCTACACAGAAGCTAATGTTGAATGTTCGTTTACAAAATTTTCTAACAGCTCTACCGCTTTGTCATTTCCTCCGGCAAGGGTGAATGTATTTCTTACTTCCTGAGCGGCAGTTCTGTATTTAGGATTTTCCAATAATTCAAAAACGGTTTCACGAAGGGCCTCTACGCGGAGTCTTTTGTACCGGATGCTGATTCCGCAGCCTGCCTGTTCGATCAGTTTGGCAATATGGAAATGATCATAGGCAATAGGCGTGATCAGCATGGGCAATCCGTTACGGAAAGTATCATTTACAGTATTGAAACCACCGTGGCAGATTACCATATCCATTCGCTGCATCACGGCCGATTGTGGCACAAAGCTGTTCACGATAAAGTTATCCGGCCATTCTTCAAAAATTTCCGGTGGAGTAGCAGCAATCACGGTCACCGGCTGGTCTTTAAAAGCTGCAATGATTTTTTCAAAAAAAGCTTTTCTGATGTCTACCAGAAGTGTTCCTAATGATACAAAGATTTTTGGAGTGGTAGATGCATTCAGTTTATCCCAGTCAAACGGAGCATCGTTCGGACGTCCTTTTACCGGGCCTACAAATTTCATATGAGGCGGAACGGTTTCAAATCCTGCGAAAGCCTGTGAGGTAAATACCATATTCAGTTTGTGAGAATGGATATAAATACCTTCCTCATGAATTCCCACTTCTTTTTGAAGGTCTTTGATCAGGTTTTGCTGCCATTCCCAGATTTTTGGAGCACTTTTTTCAGTATCTCCCATCACATCCGGTGGTACAGGAGTTGTCGTTACACAAGGAATATTGTTTTTATGAGCGAAAAGAGCCCCTCCGAAAGTAATACAGTCGTTCACGATCACATCCGGCATCCAGCTTTCAGTGAGTCTCGTTAATCCCGGCATCATCATTTTAGCGAAAGGAACATAGGTTTCTTCCAGTGCCAGCTTCATTACTTCAGGACCGGAGCATGCAGGTCCGTCATCCTGCCTTTTCAATATACGGGCAATTTCTTCCTGATACGGAACAAGATCTTCTTCAGGGTAGAAATAAGAACCTCCTTCAGGAATATGTTTGCTGTCTAACGGGGTAATCCCAAACCATTTTACTTCATGTCCACGGGCAATCAGGCTGGCTCCCACACTTAAAGTAGGACTTACATGTCCGAAAAACGGAGGAACTACAAATAAAAATTTAGACGGTTTTTCAGGTTTTGAAGCCTTTACTATAGCCTGTTCCAATAGGTTGGCTGCTGTAGCAGCGCCTCCTGCTTCCACAAAAGACTTTCCTACTTTCTGAGCCGCTTCACGGTAGCCCGGAGTATTTAAAATCTTGTGTACGGCTTCTCTCAGGTGATTGGCTTTAAATCTGTTAAAATTAAGACGTTCACCCGCTTCTGTACGCACCACACGCCCTGCAACATGCGACTGATCGTAGGCAATAGGAATCACCACCAAAGGAATCCCGTTGGATAATGTTTCAGAAACGGTATTATGGCCGCCATGGCAAACTACACCGTCAAGATGAGGTAACAGATCCAGCTGAGGAACCTGCTGATACACCATAAAATTGTCCGGCCATTGCTCAAAAAGCTGTGGATCAGAAACCACTACAACGGTTAAATTTTCGTCTTTGAAGGCATCAATAACCTTCTGGAAAAATGCTTTTTTATGGTCGTGATCGAAGGTAGTTCCGATACTTACTAAGATCTTTTTATTGTCTTTGCTTTTTAACTTTTCCCAGTCGAATTCACATGAAACACGTCTTTCCGTAAGAACCGGACCTGTGAACCGGTATTGAGACGGCAGATCTTCCATTTCCCCAAAGAAATAACCGGAAGTCAGAACAAGTGTCAGCAAATCTGAAGTCGCCAGAGAGCGTTCTTCCTGGAAACCCAGTTCTTTCTGCAAATCGATGATCTGATTCACTTCCCATTCGTGTACTTTTGGAAGCTCATTCATGATTTTAATAGCTGCCGGAGCGGTAACGGAAGTGGCGTAAGGAATACCAAGAGTTTTGGCTGCAACCGGAGCTGCAAATAACTGATGATCCCCGATAACCAAATCGGGCTGCTCTATTTTTAATAAAGTAACAATACCATTATAGCAATGTCTGTTCAGCGGGATAAGAACCTCTTCATACAGGAACTTAACGCTGTCTATACCATACACTACTTTTTTTGAAATAATATCGAGATATTGTTCGCTTTCTTTCTTTTCTTCGTCGGTCTGATCATATTGGATCAGTAATAATTTTCCTCCTTCGGGAAGTTTAGCCTCTAAAGTGGGGTCAAGGCTGATCCAGGCTACTTCATGTCCTCTTTCCAGCAGGGTAGCACCGATGCTTAAAGTAGGGTTGACATGACCTGTCAATGGTGGAACTATAAATGCAAATTTAGCCATGGTTTTGTGTTAAAATTTTAGATAAAAATTGAGCAATCGTTTCTGCAATCAGATTTGGTTCCTGGATAGGAATGTTGTGATCACCCGGGATTAATTCAAGTTCAGACTGGCTGATTTTAGATTGCAGCCATTCACCTGTAGGTCTGCAGTTGGAATCAGCGCCATAAAGCAATAGAGTAGGACCCATCAGTTTGTTGAAGTCGGTTTCACCCAGGAACTGTTTTTCCTTAATCATATCTGCTTTAATGCTGGTTTGGTTAAACAAAAATTCATACATACGGTGGTTCTTCTCCATTTGTCTTTTGCCCATCTGCACTTTGGTGGTGTCTGTAAAGTTGGCTACGTAGTGCTCAAGAAATTCCTTGCTGTATTCATCAATGATGTTACGGGCTTTTTCATCCTGAGGATCCGGCGCTTCGATCACCACTAGCTGATTCACGCGGTCCGGGTATTCTAAAGCTGTTTTTAAAGCGATAAGGCCTCCGAAGCTGTAGCCGACAAGGTGTACTTTTTCCAGTTGAAGATGATCTATTAAACCTATCAGATCGGAAGACATGTTATCAAGGTCATAGCCATCCAGAAAACGCTCACTCATACCGTGGCTTTTCAGATCGTACATCACCACATGGAAATGTTTTGCCAGCACAGGGGCAATATTAAAATAATAAATGGACAGGTTGCTGAACATACCGTGGATGAGTACCACGGTTTGTCCGGCTCCTTTGTTGAGTTCCTGTATATGAACTTGTCTGTTATTGACAGTGATTATTGGCATTCGTAGATATAATTGATGATCATACTAAGGTCAAGATTGATCAGCTGGTCAAGATCCATAGAAGACAACCAACCTGTAAAGTCGATCTGATCGCCAAAATGCGCCTTGATCTTTTCAGAGAAAGAGACAATCTCGATGCTGTCCATTTCAAGATCTCTGGTGAATGAACTTTCAGGAGTAATGTCCATCTCTTCTACAAATTCAGCACCTATCACTTCAGTAATAAAGCCTTTTAATAAAGTAAAAAGTTCTTCGTGGTTCATTTTTAATGTTGCGTTTACAGTGTCCATCCGATAATATAATTTTTATGTTTAATAGTTTTGATTTCAATATTGTTGATCCATAGGTGATCGTCTTTTATTTCTTCGACTTCGAAGGCTTTAGGATTTCCTTTGAGTCCTGTTCCCAGGAACTTTCCGTAAGCTTCCTTGGCTACCCAGAAACGGGTAGTCCATTCTGCCTGGTCTCTGTCTTTTAATAAGGCTAATTCTTTGTCGGTAAATACCATGTCGTAGAATCCTGAACTGCGTTCTTCCATCAGTTCCATATCAATTCCTACAGATTTTCCATATCTCGCGATTCCCACAGCTTCTTTTCCTTTATGAGCCAGTGAAATATGAATATTTTCTGTAAAATCACTGATGAGGTAAGGTTTCCCTGCTTCATCGGAACGGATTTCAAACGTGATCGGGAAGCAGGCATGATTTTTTTCTTTGCGAAGAAGATTTCTTACGGCATCTTTCACCGCTACACGGCTTACCATCCAGTTTTTCTTTTTGTTAGGTAATAGCTGCTGGTGATGCTGTTTTTCCGTTTGGTTGAAATATCTTTTCAGGATAAAATCCCACGAAGCGACTCTTGTATAGGCTTGGTGGAAGAAGAATACATCAGGAGCAATCTCTTCCGAAAGCCTGTTGTGCAGTGGTGACATGGAAACATTCCATAAAGCGGCATCAATTTCCAGTCTTCTGTTTTGCCATCCGGTAATCGCACACCATACTTTGCCGTCTCTTTTCAGGATGATATCGGCGATGGCGAATTCATCATTCAATTCGGTGAGCATGCAGGTACATTCAAAAATACCTTCCTGATCATGCATATCGCCGAAGAATTCAATATCTCTGATCTTGACAGGGAATGCAATACGGTCTTTCACCAAAGTAAGCTGAAGCCAAAGCCCGAAAAGCTGTCCTGCATTATCCAGTAAAGAACCTTTACCTCCGTTTCCTTTTATCTTCCCGATGATTCCTTTATCTCCAACGGCAGAAACTTCAGTAATTCCCTGGTATTGGTCTCCATGGAACATGTGCATGTCGTAGATTTCTTCAGGGGTTCTTTCGATAGGTAAAAGATTACCGATGGAAAGATTGAAGTCAGGTGTTGGAACAGGAGCAGATTTTAAGACTACTTCTGCGTTGGCAAAGTTTTCAATGTCAAGATAGGCATGATTCGGTGAACGCCATTCTCCTTTTACGGTTTTTTCGAAAGGTTTGGCCACGTTCATCCATTGGAATACACTTACATTCATGATTTTATGAACCAATGTTCCCAGGATTTCTGCTTCTGCGATTTCTGCTAATTGCTCAAAAATCATCGTCATTGGAATAACCGGTTCCATATCTGCTACATGAGCCCATCCTTTTGGCTGTCTCAATAAGCTGTGATCGATCAGGTAAGGATGACTTTCCAGCGTTACATATAAATCTTTTGTAAAATTTGTACTTCTTACGGGTTGTGGAGCTGCCTGAGCTACAGGTGCAGGTCTTTGGATGGTAATTTCCGGACGGTTCTGGAATAAAGTCAATACTTCTTCCTGCATACGGATCATATCGGCAACGTTATCCTGGAATGCCTGTACCAGAGGATGTCCGCTTTTTGTGGCAATAGCTGAAGCTGTTGCTGCATATTGTTTTGGCGTGTCAAAAGACTGAGCCAACGCTTTCACCTCTTTAAAATTCCGGATGATAGGTGAACCTAATTCCAGTTTAATGCCTTTTCCTGAAGCTTTTTTCGAATGATTTTGAATCTCTAAAAAGTCAAGGGCAATTGTTTTTCCTTCTACAAATAATGAAGCAACTACTCTTTGTAATTGAGCCAATGCAGAACGGGTCGGAACGCTGGAAGCGATCGTACTGAATGCTTTTCCTTTTAACGTATCATCAATAAATCCAATCAGACCGCCAGTTCCGACCTGAATGAAGACTCTTGCGCCTTCTTCGTATAATTTATCGGTCAGCTCACGAAAACGGACAGGCTGAACCAAATGCTCTGCACTCAGTTTTCTGATCGCTGCCTGATCTGCAGGATAAGGTTCTAGGGTGGTAGCAGACCACAATGGGATTTTCGTCTGCTGGAACTGTGCTTTTTCCATTCCCGCAAGGATCACATCCAGCTTATCTGCAATAAAAGGAGAGTGGAATCCAGACTGGAACGGCAGAACTTGATGGAAGATCTGTTTTGCTTTTAACAGAGGAACCAATTCATCCAGAGCTGCATTGCTTCCGCAAAGAATCACCTGATTAGGGCAGTTGTCATTGGAAACATAGAGGTTTGAAATTTCAGCAATAAAAGGTTTTATCACCTCAATTCCGGCTCCTATGGCAATGAACTTGGAATCTTTTAGTTCAAAAGTTTCAGGATTCAGTACATCAATTAAGGCTTTTACAGAATTGGCTTCTGCGAGCTCGGACGAATATCCTGCCAGCCATTCTCCTAAACTGTGCCCTGCATTCATATCGGGAATAATTCCCAGTTTTTTTAATGAATTATCAAGGATACTGCAGTTATTGAAAATGTTTAAGGCATCGGTTAAAAGACCTTCACCTTCTGTTTCGATAGGTGCTGATAATCCGAAATAACGGCTTACCGTTTCTACTTCACCTTTTGCCAGTCCGTCTAATCCTGGGAATACAAAGGCTACTTTTCCGCCATCTTTTAATAATGGAGTAGAAGTGTACCAGATATCCTGTTTGTTTTTCCAGGTGATATTTTTGGAAACAATTTTAATGGCTTTTTCAAGTCTTGCAGGAGTTGGATCGAATATCGCAACTCTAAAATCCCCTTCACCAATGGTTGTTTCATTATTTTGTAATGCGGAAAGCAATTCTTCGTGTGTTGGTCTTGCCAGAATTAGCACCTGATCTTTTTTCGGCATATCATAGCCTTCCAGAACAACGTGTGCATTGATTCCTCCAAAACCGAAAGCATTCACCGCAGCTACTTTTGGCAGCCCCGTTTTTGACCAGTTTCTGGCTTCCTGTACCGGTTCAAACCTTGTATTCTGCATCTCCAAAGTCGGATTTTCGCAATATAGGGTTGGTGGTAAAGTATCGTGATGTAAGGCAAGACAGGTTTTAATCAGTCCTGCAATGCCTGCAGCCGGCATAGCATGTCCGATATTGGATTTCACAGATCCGATACCTGCTGCCTGAGCTGCTTCTTCTTTTCCAAAGAACTGAGCCAGGGTCTGAAGTTCTGTTTTATCTCCAAGCGGGGTTCCTGTGCCGTGAGCTTCAAGGTAACCGACTTTATTTTTATCTAAATCTGCGTTGATCCATGCCTGTTCCAACGCTTTCAGCTGACCTTTTACGGACGGACTCATTACGCTGGTTCCGGTACCATCACTGCTTACTCCAACGCCTTTAATGACCGCATAGATCTTATCCTGATCGCGAACGGCATCTTCCAGTCTTTTTAACACAACGAAACCACAACCTTCACCAATCAGCAACCCGTCAGCATCACTACTGAACGGCTTGATCTGCTGCTGGCGTGACATGGCTCCCAGCTGGGCAAAAATACTCCAGAAAGCAGCATTTTGTCCTGTGTGTACACCTCCTGCGATCATGATATCGGAACGGCCTCTCTGAAGTTCCTGTACGGCATGATCTACAGCAATTAAAGCAGAGGCACAAGCGGCATCCACGGTAAATGCAGCACCTCCCAGATTGAAACGGTTGGCGACAAGTGAAGCAACAAGATTGGGAATTAATCCCATGGCGGTATCTGCTGCAAAACGGCCTTTACGTTCCTGAAAAGCATGTTTTACCCTTTCAATATCGGAAGAAGAAACATGAGGTAACAGTTCCTGTAATAATGAGGAAATCTGTTCTCCGGTTCTTACAATTTCGATAGCACGGGTTGCTCCCGGACCGGTATAGTTTCCTTTCCCGATGATGATTCCTGCTTTTTCAAGAGAAGCATTCTTTTGAAATATACCTGCATCTTCCAGTGCTTTCTGTACCAGATCAAGGGTAAGCAAATGGTCGGGTTCTGTTCCTTCAACAGCAAGCGGTAAAATACCGAATGCGGTAGGATCGAATGTATAATCAGGGATAAATCCTCCGCGCTGACAGTAAAAACGGTCAACGGGACTTGTGGCATCACTGAAATGAACAGGATCTATCCGATCCGCCGGAGCCAGCTCGGTAGAATCGACTTTATTGACAATATTCTGCCAGAAAATGTTGGCATCCTGTGCCCCGGGAAAGACACAGGATAGACCAATTACAGCAACATCTGTTTTTTTCATACTTAGTTTCTACAGAGGTTTTACCAATTATTTCCTGACATGATCAGCACCTGGCTTTCAGTTCCATATTTGATCTCATTAAGGAAGATTTCTTTTCCTTCATCCAATGGAATCATGGAAATACCTCTGCGTTCGTACTCAGATTCCAGGGTGGAAGAAACCATTCCGGCTCCTTTCCATGGTCCCCAGTTGATAGAGATTACTTTTCCTTTTAATCTTTTGTTTAAAGCATTGGCGTAATCATCCAGTACACTGTTGGCTGCCGCATAATCTGTCTGGCCTTTGTTACCGTATACGGAAGCGATACTTGAGAATAATACTACAAACTGACAGTCGGAACGAAGCTGCTCTGCCAATACACGAAGTGGTTTCACTTTGGTATCAAATACACGTCCGAAAGAGCTTGTGGTCTTTTGTTTGAATAATTTATCTTCTAAAAGACCTGCTCCGTGGATGACACCATCCAGGCGGTCGTATTTTTCATAGATATTGCTGATTAATCTGCTCAAACCTTCTTCGTCACAAAGATCCAGTGATTGGTAAATGATCGTATTTCCAAGTTCTTCCATATCACGGATAGTGCGAAGAATCTGATTGTTTTTGAAAATTTTCGTTGTTTCTTTTTCAATCTCTGCCGGAGAAGTGAATTGTCCGGATCTGATCAGGAATCCTCTGATTTCCTCTTTGGTTTTCATTCCCTGAAAATCTTTCGCAGAAAGTTCATTTCTAGGGTCTGCGGATCTTCCTACCAGAATATAGGTACAAGGATAAGCCTGAGACATATGTTTTACCAGTTCGGCAGTGATTCCCTGTGCTCCTCCAAGTACCAATACCACAGATTTCTGATCTAATTGTATATGTGCTTCATGTAAGCTTGTTGATAATGGAGAAGGAATGATGTCTATTTTATGTCTCTGATCATTTTTGTAAATGATTTCAGCGGGTTTATCATTCGTAAGGATTTCCTTTAAAGTGATTTCAGCAATCTGATCCACTTCCTGAGGCGTGCTAAGGCTGATCAGTCTGCAGGCGGTATTGTCAAATTCTCTGGCTAGACTTTTGAAAAGTCCCGGATAACCCTGATGATGGCGCAATATGCTTACATCTGTGATTTCCTGAAGATGTGCAGGAATATCTGAGATCAGGTATACCCATTTTGCTTTATCAAAATCCAGTTTTTTGATCAGATCCACATGATCGATAATGCTTGGTTTATCTGCTGCTGAGAACAGGTCCAGCATAATTAATCCGTCAATGTTGGAAAGATCTTTTTCTGTATCTGCCACTTCTACGATAGCTCCGTGTTTTTCCAGAGCTTCTTTGATTGCGGAGGTATGGGTGCTGTTATCCTGGGTAATGGCAAAACGTTTTCCCTGCAATACTTCTGTGTTTTGTACTAAAGAAGGATCAGTAGGCGTGATGTCAAAACGAAGACGTGAAAGTACATTTTGAGCTGGTTCTGCTGTATTTTCTGTTTTCACTTCCTGAGTTGCTTCGTTGGTTTCACCATTCATTTCACTGATCCAACTTGCTAGACCACGAAGGGTTTTAATCGCAGCCAGTTTTTCCATCACATCATCCGCCTGTTCAAGGTTTTGACCAAAACCGATCTTGGTTTTAAGATCACCGATAATTTCCATACGTTTGATGGAATCTATACTTAAATCTGCTTCCAGATCCAGATCAAGACCCAGCATTTCTTTCGGATATCCTGTTTTTTCACTTACGATATTCAGAATCGCATTTTGAAGATCTTCAAGAGAAAATGCCGGCTGAGCCTGTAGTTTTGAGGCTGTTGATTCAGCCGCAGATCCATTTTTTTCTGTGGCAGCAGTTGTTTCAGCACCTGAGAATTCAGTAAGCCATGAAACTAATCCGCTTAATGTTTTTATACCTGCCAGCTGCTCCATAACGGTGTCTTCGCTGGTGTTTCCGTTGCCCAGAGTTCCCAGTTCGTTACGAAGTGTTCCGATGATTTCAACTCTTTTAATAGAATCGATACTTAAATCCGCTTCCAGATCCATTTCCATACCCAGCATTTCCTGAGGATATCCTGTTTTGTCACTTACCACCTGCAGTAATAAGGATTTGATATCTTTTGAAGGTGCTTGTTTCACGGCTGCAACGGCTACTGGTCTTTCCTGCTGAACAGGCTGAACCGGAATAGCAGAAACTGGCTGTTGAGCCGGAGCCTGAACCGGAGCCTGATAAACCGGAGCATGATAAACCGGAGCATGAAACGCCTGAGGATTCTGTCCCATAAAGGAAAGCATCACATCGCGTTGTGCCTGTATCATTAATTTCATACTGTTTAAATATTCCTGCAGCATACGTTCAGCGGTAGATTGCGCTTCAGCTGCCGGTGCCTGATGATTCGTAATAAAATTGTTCATGGGAATAGGGTTTATGAGTGGTAATGCACCATTAGAAGGCAGATTACCATGAGTTGGATGGGCAGTCTGCCCGTTAACACGCCAGATGGCTGAACTTTTCTTATAAAGCTCAGGTTGGTTAAGATCAATAACCTTCACGTTTCGGCCATCAAAAAGTTTTTCAATATTAAAGCTTCGGCCGGTTCCTAAATATTGTGCCAGCATACAAAGCAGGTGACTGAATTTATTGTGGCTGTTGTCTTCAATATATAAGGTCAGCTGATCTTTTTCCAGACAGGATTTGGTTAATCCGGTAAGAACTTTTCCCGGTCCTACTTCAATGAAGATTCTTGCTCCGTCATTGTACATGGCCTGCAGCTGTTCTACAAATCTCACAGGCTGTACCAGGTGGTCAGTAAGTCTTTCTTTTATTTCTGCCGGATCTGCCGGATATACTTCTGCAGTGGTATTGGACCACACTGGAATCTGCATTTCCCCGAAAGGAATATCTTTCAATACCTCAGCATATAATTCCTTGGATTTTGCTAACAACGGACTGTGGAAGGCACAGGCAACTTCCAGTTTTTTAGCGGAAATCCCTTCCTGTTTAAGCGTCTCAAGCAGTTTATTGATGGCATCCGTACTTCCGGCGATCACACATTGTGTTGGCGCATTGAAATTGACAGGATAACATCCTTCTACTTTAGCAATAATCGGTTGCAAACGTTCCGCTGTAGCGCTTGCTGCCAGCATCGAACCCGGATCTCCTCCTTCCACAGAATTTAAAATAGACTGAGCTCTCTGAACACTTAAGTCTACCAGTTTATTTTCATCAAATACTCCTGCAAAGCATAAAGCCGGAATTTCACCGTAGCTGTGGCCTGCCAGCATATCTGGAATAATACCCAATGATTCTAAGAATTGAGCCAATGCAAGGTCTACAATTCCTAAAAGTGGTTGTGCCAAACGGGTATCTTTAATGGTTTCTTTCTGTTGTTTTAAATCAGCTTCATTAAAAGTTTTAGATGGGAAAACCACTTTTTCAAGCTCAGGATAATTATCAATAATCTTACGCATGGCTGGGAAAACGACAAATAAGTCACGGGCCATATTGATTCTCTGGCTGCCTTGTCCAGGGAATGTGAACGCTACTTTACCTTCTTTTTTATTTACGGTAAATGTATCTTTAGTCTCAATCCCTAGCAATACCAGCTCAACCTTCATCATCAGATCTTCAACCGTATCAGCCACAATGCTGAACTGGATAGGCTTTTCTGAACTGATGCTTAAGCTATAGGCAATATCCTGTAACGGAATACCATCATTAATTTCTAATAAAGTTTTAATCTGACCGGACTGTTCTTTCGCTTCTTCATACGTATCTCCACGGAAAACAAACAGTTCTGAAGGCCATGACTGCATGACAATTGAATCATCCTGCTTAGGATGGTTCGCAATAACGGTGTGGAAGTTTGTTCCTCCAAATCCGAAAGCACTGATTCCTGCATAACGGTTTTTCTCCGCCCATAATCCACTTTCTGCATGGAATGCAAACGGACTGGTTTCTGCATTGTAATAAGCGTTAGGCTGCTGAAGGTGAAGGGTAGGTGGCTTTACACCATGATATACTGCAAGAGAAGCTTTGATTAATCCTGCTAATCCTGCTGCACATTTTGTATGACCAATCTGTGTTTTTACAGATCCTAAATGAGTCTGCCCCGGTAATGCCCCTGAACGGCTGAATAAATTAGTCAGTGCACTTAATTCGGTTTTATCACCTACCACCGTTCCTGTACCGTGAGCTTCCACTAATCCAACAGATGCAGGGCTTATACCTGCCTGGGTGTAAGCACGTTCTAATGCTCTTACCTGACCTATCTGTCTTGGAGCGGTCAAGCCCAATGCTTTTCCGTCACTGGATCCTCCAACGCCTTTAATCACTGAATAAATACGGTCTCCATCACGTACGGCATCCTCATATCTTTTTAAAACAAGGATAGCAATACCTTCTCCAAGAGCAATACCGTCTGCATCGCTGTCAAATGTAGCACATCTTCCTTTTCTGGATAGGGCATGCGTGCTGGAGAACATCAGATAATCGTTAATTCCATTGTGTAAGTCTGCCCCTCCGGCAAGAACCATATCAGATTTTCCTAATACAAGTTCCTGACATGCCAGATCAATGGCTGCCAAAGAAGAAGCGCATGCTGCATCTACTGTAAAGTTTCTGCCGCCAAGGTCTAATCTGTTCGTAATCCTACCTGCGATTACATTTGCCAGAATACCCGGGAAAGAATCTTCAGTCGTATGTGGGAAGGCTTCTTTTACTTCTTCATGAAGTTCTCCGAAAACCTGCTTATAATATCCTCTGAAACTATAACTGTTGGCAAGATCATTTCCTCCTTCAGCACCTATGATGACAGAAATGTTGTCTCTGTTGATGTGTTTTTCTCCATATCCTGCATCTTCCATGGCACGCTTGGCAACCAATAAAGTTAACAGTTGAGTAGGTTCAATAGCGGCAAGAGATTGTGGCGGAATACCGAATGCCAATGGATCAAAATCGATTTTAGGAATAAATCCTCCCCATTTGGAGTGGGATACATCCGGTCCGTCAGAATCCGGATGGTAGTATAATTCCTTATTCCATCTTTCGTCGGGTACTTCAGTGACACTGTCTTTTCCTAAAATGATATTTCTCCAGTATTCATCAAGGTTTTTAGCTCCCGGGAAAATACATTCCATTCCTACGATGGCGATGTCCAGCGGTTTTTCAGTAGAAACGGGTTCTTCCGGTAATGCCGCCTCCTGAATATGTTCGTAATTGTCTACAACGCTTTGATGAAGTGCTGCCAATGAGATCACACGATTCTGCATGGTGGCTACCTGTCCGATCATATACATTCCTAAGTCCAGCTGATCCTCTTTAGGAATATTGACAAGCTTATCACCCTGTCGTTCTATGCCTTTAGCAGCAATGCGTAAACGGCCTACATTTAATTTTTCAAGCTGTTCCCAGACTTGTTTTTTATCCATTCCGGCAGCAAGAAGTTTTGCTTTTTCGGTATTGAAATGGTGGGCAAAAGCTGTATTTAAACAACGGGTTTCGTGTCCTGGAGCTGTTTCCAGCAAGACCGTATCTTTTGCCTGCATAGCCTGGGACTGAAATTCTTCCTGAATGGCTCCTGTCTGTACAGCTTCATGAGTATACAGATAGGCTGTACCCATCAATACCCCGATTTTTACTCCTCTTGCAGCCAACGGGGCTGTCATGATGGAAACAAATGCTGTTGAAAAGGCGTTATGGATTCCCCCTGCAAAAAATACACTGATGTTTTCAGGATGCTCTTCTTTTAAAATACGTTCAATTTGTTTTTCCCAAAGAACAGTACTGGACAGAGGTCCTACGTGACCTCCGCATTCACGTCCTTCAAAAATAAAGTTTTTAGCTCCTTCTTTCAGGAAAATATCCAGAAGAGCAGGGGAAGGAACGTGTAAGAATGATTTTATTCCCGCTTTTTCAAATACTTTAGCCTGTGCGGGTCTTCCTCCTGCAATTAAAACTACCGGAGGTTTTGCTTCCAAGATATAAGAGGTTTGCTCATCTCTTAATTCCTGAGGGGCAAATCCTAAAATCCCTACTCCCCATGTTTTTTCTCCGGCCAGCTTTTTGGTATCCATTACCAAAGACTTTGCAGATTCTCCTTTCAATAAGGATAAAGCAACAAAAGGTAACGCCCCGGCATCTGCTACCGCGTTGGCAAATGAAGGAACGTCACTCACACGGGTCATCGGGCCCTGAGCAATAGGATATTGCAGTCCCAGTTCCTGAGCTAAAGAGTTTCCTTTATCAATTACTTTGAGTGCTTTTGCCTGCTTCAGATGTCCATACATGGCTTCTTTGAAACCGAAAATAAGTTTTTTCAGTGTTTTGAAGTCTTCATACAGATCTGTGGCCAGCGAAATGTCCTGTCCCATTGGAATGTAACAAGTGCTGAGATCCAGGCCTGTAAAATATTGTTTCAGATCTCCGGCAGTTGCATTCTCGGGTAAGGAAGGTGAGTTGGGTCTCACCAATACACGATGGTTGGCAATCACCTTAGTTTCTGTACCATTCAGTTTTGAGCATACTTCTTTCAGATCCTGAGGAACTGAACTTTCGGGGAACAGCGCTAGCTGGCTGTCCAGTACAATTCCTGTTGCTCCCAAAGCTTTTGTTGCCGCTGCGGTATGGAGACCTATTCCTCCCTGTACCCACACCGGAATGCTCTGGATTTCTTTGATCACACGCTGGAATAATACAAACGTGGATTCATAGCCTACCCATCCGCCTGCTTCATTTCCTTTGATAATGATTCCTTCTGCTCCCGCCTGTTCAGCCTGTCTTGCTTCTTCCAGACTGGTTACCTGATAAACTGCAGGCAGCGCAGAGGGTTTAGACATTCCGAATGGAAGGATCGCAAATCTTACCTTTTCAGGAATTTGAAGAGAGACGAAGTTGTCTGCAGAAAAATAAATACCATAAGATGGTACGTCTATCTGATCAAGTTGATGTAACGCTTCCTGTGCAGCCGTTATCTCATTTCCTAAACTTAAAACGGGAAATGCACCCGCCTGGTGTAGTCTGGATATAAGAGTAACGTCCGGCTTTTCAAAAGGCGTCAGTCCAATAATGGTTAAGTTTTTCATGGCGTGATAATTATTGAATGATAGCAGAGATTCATAACAACATGCTTTGCCTTTCTGTAATAAGGCAATTGCTTATCATTATGATATAATAAAATTGGTTTTTGTTAGATCGTTAACGAATTGAATCGTTTTATGGTAATTATTTAATGATCTATTGGTTTGGAATAGATTGCATAGTACAAGGTTAGAGTCCGGTTGTTCAAAGGGCATCAGCCTGATTTTGGTCAAGTTTTTCATAGCATTTACGGTATTGGGATAGTTAATGTTGTTTCATAACAAAACATCAATATCACTGGGATATACAATGATATTTTGTTACGATGAAATAAAAATAATAAAATTGTATTATATATTTAATCATAAATGCAATTTGATAACTATTTTTTAATATAAAAAGTATAATTATTCAAATGCTATTAAAGTATATTTATTGTTTTATTATTCTTAGAAACGTGACGATACAATCTTAGTAATTTTAACTATAACTATTTATAGTTAAAAAAATGTTAAGCAAATATAGGAATAAAAAATAAAATATTTCAAAAACAAGAGATTTGTTTCGAGTAATATTACAAAAAGATAATATACAGTGATAAGAGTCGGAAAGTGTAAGAATCTCCTTTGTCAATCTGATAAATGGACAGCGCAAATTTATATAAAATTAATCAATATATTGTGATTTAATTTAAATTATTTATGAATTTTTTCTATCTTTTTGATAAATAAACAGATACGTAATTTTAAGAATAATTAATATATCTTTTCGAAATTCATAAAAAAACAGTAAATGTCTGATACACTTACTGTTTTTTTTATGTGTCGATTGTTGTTATTTTTGTTAATAAGCCATTGGCATGCTTTGCGGGATCATTGAAGTGAAATTCCTTTCAGTGAGCAGGATTGCTGGTGAGTTATTGTTTTTTTAAAAAAACTAAAAGATACTTAATCCATACTGTTTGGCCAGATCTAAAATCATATGATAGCCCGCCAGAGAATTTCCATGCTGATCTAAAGCAGGACTGAAAACTCCGATTCCCATTTTTCCCGGAACACTAACGGTAATTCCGCCTCCTACACCGGATTTGCTTGGCAGTCCTACCATTCTGGAATATTCACCGCTGAACTCATACATTCCGGCAGTCAGCATTTGTGATTCGATCAGTTTGGCCATATCGGCATTTTTAAAAGTGGTATCTCCGTCGAATCTTACACACTGGTTGGCAAAAAAGTAACCTATTTTGGCAAGATCCTCAGCGGTAAGTTCAATGGAACACTGTTTGAAATAATTGTCCAGCTGGTCTTCATTTCCCGAAATCAGCCCGCTGTTTTTCATAATGTAAAACATCCCACGGTTGCGGTGTCCTGTTGATTTTTCAGATTCGTAAACTGATTTGTTGTAATCTATGGATGGGTTTTTGGTGATGTACCTTACCATATCCAGTATTTTCAGGAATGGTTTTTCTCCGTCACCGGAAATTAATGAAGTAGTAAGAATTGCCCCTGCATTCATCATAGGGTTGAGCGGTTTTCCTGTAGTTTCAAGGTTGGAAAAATGGTTGAAAGGTTTGTCGGAACCGAAATATCCCATTTTATCAAAGATATTGGTTTCTCCTTTTTCATTGACAGCCACCATTAATGATATGATTTTGGAAATGCTCTGCATGGTGAATTTTTTATTGATATCTCCGGCCTTGAATACTTTCCCATTTTTGTCTACCACTGAAAAGGCTATTGCTTTAGCATCCATTTTTCCCAGTTCAGGAATGTAATCGGCTACTTTTCCCTGGCTGTAATAAGCTCTGTTCTTCTCCAGGATACTGTTTAGGGTTTTGTCCGAAATGGTTGAGATATCTGCGGTTTTCTGAGCATAAACAATTGTGTTTAAGGAAATAAAAGCTGCTGTACAGATTCCTTTAGCAGAAAATAAAAAGCTGTTGTTTTTCATAGGGAAGGTGTATTCAAATATAATGTTGATGATAAGCCTTGAAAAACAAAGATAAAGTATTTTAATCTTGTCAGCAATTCTCTTTATCGTGGTTATGAATATCGGTGCAGGTGGGTATAGGTGTCGCTTATAGAAGAAGATTAAATTGTCGGATTACATGAGAAATTTTTAAGAAAAGAAATGGATAAAAGTTTGTTGTTTTACCTGTTTTTATATGTGATTAATTTTAATTTGAATTATTGTTTTAAAGTAAAAAATTAATTTTATTTACTTTTTTGTTGTTTGTTTTGATTTTTAATAAGCTAAAATGAATGATTTTATTCTATCAAAATGAGGTTAGAGCGCCTACATTGACCGTAGCATAAGGATTTTTTTACATAACTAATATGTTGGTGAAATAGCATATAATCACGAATTTGTTTATATTGTTGAAATTCAGTTGTGAAATAATGTTATTTTTTCACGATTAAATGATTTTTGTATTATTATTTTTATTAATTTGACAAAAAATTAATAACACTTTTTTAATAACTATGAAAAACAACACCTACTTTGGCAGGCAGCACGTCTTCAGATGGCTCCTGCTATGTTGGCTTCTGGTACCCTGGGTACTGCAAGCACAAGCTCAAATTACATGGACCGAAGAGGTCGGATGCCAGGAATTCCGCGGCGAAAAAGAAGGTCAGGTTCCTGACAACGGTATCGCCAGTTCCTACATCAATTCTGCGCAGTGCCTCCGCGTCTGCGAGAAATCGATAGACCCTGTCAAATATCTTGTTCAGGGATCCAACGTTTCTAATGTACAATGGTCAGTTTCAGGAGGAACTGCCACAATTTCCGGAACCGGAAATACCCTGGCGTATGTTACATGGGGTGCCGCCGGTAATGGATCTTTACAGGCTGTTATCACATACAATGACGGAACTGTGGAAACACAGACCATCTGTATTGAAAAAATCAACAGACCTATTGCTAAGTTTGAATTGCTTAATCTGGATTACACGGTATGTAATAATACAACGGTGTATTTTGATAACCTTTCCGAGCAAAACGGAGGGTCAGATATTGTCAATTATTTCTGGCAGTTCGGAGATGGAACTACTTCCACTTCCACAGCTTTTGAGCCGTCTCATATCTACACTAATCCCGGTATTTACACCATTCAGCTTACCGTAACCAATAAGTGCGGATGCCAGAGCAAGTACAGAAAGGAAATCAAGGTAGTAAAATCTTATCCTGTACAGATCAATTGTGCTTCTGTAGTATGTGAAGGAAGTACTGAGAAATACAATGCTCAGGATGGATGTAACAAAGGACAATGGAAAGTTATTGGTGGAAACATTATAAACAATAACGGTAACGAAATTGAAGTAGTTTGGGATCAGGTAGATCCTCTGGACGGCTTCGGATATGTCATGTATATGTCTGAATGTGCCTGCCCTGAATGGACTACAGTTAAAATCCCAGTGATTTTAAAGAATGCAAAAGTTAAAGGACAGGATAAAGTATGCGCAGGGAAGCAATATACCTATTCTATTCCTCAATGGCCTACGACAAAAGTTAACTGGAATGTATCAGGTCCTGGAACAGGGCTGCTGGTCAATACCCAGCAGAGAAATGAAATTGTTTTTTCGGCTACTCAGCCCGGAACATATCACCTTGAGGCAACCTACTACAATACTTTATTAGCATGTGAAGGAAATGCCTCTATTGATATCACTGTTGAACAGCCTGTAACAATAAGCGGCGGTACGGATGAGATCTGTGCAGGAACAAGCCAGACATTTACAGCTACCCCTAACGTACCTGTTATCTGGAAAGTAACTACCGGAGGCTCTACTGTGACTTCGGGAGTAGTATCCGGGCCATTCAGCTATACTTTTAACACCGCGGGAACCTATACTATCGTTGCTGTGAAGCAAGGAGGAGATTGTGAAAGTAACCCAAGAATTATTAAGGTATTACCAATTCCGCAGCCGCCTACAGGAACTATTTCAGGTGAGACAAAAGTATGTCCTGGAAAACCTTATGTGTATACCATCAGTTCAGTAGATCCGGGAATGGTTCCGGTTTGGAGTGTTACTAACGGAACAATCCAGGGTAGTAATGCAGGATCTTCTGTAACGGTTATCTTTAATACGGGTGCTTCATCCTATTCAGTATCTGCACAGAATAAATCGATGAGTAATGCAGGATGTCTTTCTGCTCCGATTTCGTTCAGTGTAGCGCCGTTAGATCTTAATACTATTACGGTTAATCCTAATCCGGGCGGACCTTTCTGTCCGAGCAGTACACAGACATTTACTGCAAATCTGAACGGTATTGTTCCTGATTTTATGGAATGGACATTCGCAAGTCCTAACTTCGGAAGTGTTGTAGGAGGGCAGGGTACCAGTAACATTACTGTCAACTTCAACGAAATCTCTACAACAAGCAGCACTATGCTGAACCTGAGAGTTGTAAAATGTGGAGTTACAAAAATCATCAGTGTTCCGGTATCTTTATTACCGCTTCCTGTGGTAAGCTTTACAAATGTTGGAGGAATCTGTTTAGGTTCCAACCTTACATTCTCTGTTAATCAGGGATCAATCACTTCAGCAACGGGTGTAACTTTCACTTTTGCAAACGGAAATACCTATAATACCACTTATAATCCATCAGGAAATTACAGCTTCCCGAATAACGGATATATTCAAAACGGATCAGGAAGTAACGTTTCTCAAACGGTTACAGTAACTTATACAGGAACTAACGGATGTAACTATAAGCCTACTGCAAGCGCAAACTTTACAATCTATCCTGAAACTATTATTACAGTTTCTCCGGTATATAATATTCTGGTATGTGATCCTACAACAATGACACCGTATACACTTACGGCAAATAGTTCTACAGGACTTACCAATATTACTTCCTGGCAGTGGTTCCAAAACAATTCACCTATACCAGGTGCTACCACCAACTCATACACCATAGGCGGTGCAGGTGCTTTTGGAACTTATAGAGTACAGGCTGTAGATATTAATGGTTGTGTGGTTTCTTCACAGAATATTAATGTGAGCCAGCTTTGCCCAAGCAGCGGAACTTGTAATACAGATCCTCAGATCAACTTTACAGCTGCGTGGTCAGGTTGTAATACAATTTCAACATCAGGGTTAACGTATAACGGAACTCCTGATCAGATAGAATGGTCATCAGACAACGTACTTACTTTAACTTCTCCTCAGGGACAGCCTACAGCAACGTATCAGACTACACTTGCAGGAGCACATATTGTTTTTGTACGTTTAAGATATGGTTCATGCTGGTACAGCAAAGCAGTAGAAGTAAGAAAGAACTACGAGCCTAAATTCAGTGTAAGCACGGTGTGCAGCGGAGGCGGATATAACGTGACTCTGTTTAACAGTTCTACTATATTTGAGATTAACCAGTCATCTATTACGTATACTTTCACCAGCCCGGGTCAGCCAACTCAAACAGGACAGACGGCTACTTATAACAACCTTGCGCCAGGTACTTATACCTTCACCATGACAATGTCTGCGCCAGGGAAACCAGCGTGTACCACTACACAGACGATTACATTAGCACCGGTTCCTAGTACCAGCTTCCTGGTTCCGGCATGGCTATGTGTACGTGAACCTATTACATTCACTGCACCGGGATACAACTCGGCTAATACCTACACATGGCTTTTTGATGGTACAGCGTATGTAGCTTCGGGAGCAACTGCTACGGTTACCTATAATACAAGTGGTGCCAAGACAATACAGCTAAAAGTAACTACTCCTAACGGATGTGTATATATTTCACCAATTGCAAACATTAGCGTGAATGAAGCTTCCATTGATGGTAATATTTCACCTGTTAACGTAGTTGCCTGTGCAGGATCTGTTCCTACACTTGTATTTAATGGTTCGGTAGGAACTGCCAGCCAGTATATCTGGATGAATGGTTCACAGCCGGTGCCTGGAGCTCCAAATTCAATGACATTCACGCCTACTCAGTCGGGAACTTACTGGCCGGTATTGGTATCACCTGATGGTTGTAAAACAAGCATCATGAGTACTAAACCTGCAACAGTAACGGTTAAAAATGCTCCATATGTAAATATTTCCGGTAAAGCTACTATCTGTGCAGGATCTTCTACCATACTGACTGGTCTTGTAACAGATAATACATTAGAATACCAATGGAAGAAAGCAGGTTCAGTAGTTATACCATGGACTTCTGCTCCTTATCCGATCACTCTTAATACAGGATCATTAGCTGCAGGTACCTATGTTTATACTCTTGAGGTAAGAACTCCGGGTACATCAGGATGTGTAAGCTCTAAAAACTTTACCCTTACGGTAAGTAATCCGCCATCATCTATTACGGCAACGTATAGTTTGGTGAGCTGCCAGCCTTATAAAATCCAGTTAACTGCATCAGGACCATCTACAGGAAATTATAACTGGAGTAATGGAATGTCTGGTCAGACAATTACAGTCAATGAAGGGGGTGTATTCCAGGTTACTTATACTGCGCCAAGCGGTTGTAAAGTATCCAGCTCTGTGGAAGTACCATTAAGCCTTGAAAGCCTGATGTGGGTATTCCCTACAGGATGCTATGATGAATGTCTCAGAGAGAAGAATTACATTATAGGACCAAAAGGGGTATTTGATCATCATGACTGGATGTTGTTCGGAAACAGTATTCAAACCGGGAACAATAACTTTATCTTCCCGTTATATATTGGCTCGCCTGGTACATACCAATTACAGGTAAATCACTTAGGATGCCAGTATACATCAGGAACCATGAATTACTATCCAGGTAAAGATTGTGGATACGAAACAGATTGTAAGATTGAAGGAGATATTAAACCAATGAAGTGGGTAGGAGACCATTACTCTGTTTCTGGTATTATTCACAATGCCGGAGGACAGCCAATAAGTCTTAATGTTTCAAGTGTTAACGGATACGGAACTTATATTCCGTCTATTATTACCATTCCTGCAGGAGGAGTGTATGATTTGAATGCTAATCCATTAGCTTTCTATCCAAATCCAAACTTCCAGGGTACAGACGAGGTTTTATTCTATAATGAGACATGTAAGTTTAGTACCAAAGCGGTAGATCCGGAATGGATAGGCATGAGAAGTGCATCAAGAAGTGTTACCGCTGCTGCAGTTTCTTCTCTGAAAATGATACCAAATCCTGCGAAGGAAAAAGTGAAAATCTCATACAATACAGGTAACGAAAAGTTATTGGCAAAACAGATTACAGTTTTTGATGCCATGGGCAATGTCAAATTCCGTAAAGAAGTGAAAGCGGCTTCCGGAGAGGTAGACGTGGAAGTTTCCAGCTGGCTGCAAGGCGTTTATATCGTTATTGTACAAACGGGAGATACATCATTACAAGGGAAACTAATTAAAAATTAGTGACTTATAAATCAGTGTTCTCTTCGGAGAGCACTGTTTTTTATAGTATGTGATAATTAAATGAATTTATATGATACAACTAAAAAACAAGCTTTGGGGATTACTATTGATGTTGCCGGTATTATCTTTCAGCCAGACTTACCAGTGGCAATGGGCAAAACAGGCCGGCGGCCAATCCGGTTCTGCCGATCCGGGGTTTAATTACCAATTTGATGAATCTATACGGGATATTGTTGTAGATAACAATAACAATACCTATTATCTCGCAAGTGTATGGAATGGAGGCCAGAATCTGAATGGGGTAGCTGTGCCTAATTATGGACTACGTGATCTTATTTTGTTTGCTACGGATTGTCAGGGTAATGCACTGTGGTCTACCGTTATTGGCGGATCAGAAGATGGTGAAAATGCCTGGCATATTGAAGTGGATAATAATGGTGGTTTATATGTAATGGCTACTCTTTATAATAATTCTTACAGCGGCGATCCTACCGCTCTTCCTATGCATTTTGATGCGACTCACACCATGCCTTTGTATACCTATTATGATCAGACAGTAGAACCGGCGCATAAAGCGGCATATCTGCTTAAATATAAAACTTCTGACGGAACATTGGATTGGAGTAAAGCTTTGCAGGGAGATGTCAGTTATCTCAGCAGACGCTGTGATGTTCAGATGATGTATATGGATTCATCCAAAAATATTCATGCTGTTATGGGTTTCAGAGCAGGAAATCATTTAAATGGTTTAATTACCGTACCTTCAACCTATACTACCTCCTTTCAGTACTATCTTGTTAAATTCAACTATGATAACGGGAGTATGACACCTGCAACGCCACTATTGCTTCCTATAAGCGGAGGATTAACTGCAGGAGGAACTGATGGTAAAGTAAATCTGCTGTACGATGAAAGCTTAAACAGATATTATCTGGCAGGAAAAAGAATGGTAGGAAACTACAGCAGTACTATGGAAAGTCTTTCGTACAATAATATTCCTTTTACAAAAAATGCCTATATACTTGCTTTTAACGGAAGTACCGGAGCTGAATTATGGAGAAAAGAATTTGACAATAGCTTACCGGCATTTATGGATGATGAAATTCATTCCGTAATCAAAGGTTCAGGTTCTTCGGATATTTATATTTCCGGACGTTTTTTTTCAGGAACAGTTCCTACCACTTTCGGAAACTATTCTTTTCCTGTACAAAATTATCAGGGACAGACTCCTTTTGTGATGAAGCTGAATGCTGATGGAGCTGTACAATGGGCAAAAGTTCCGGATGGGCTTACAAGCTTTTCTGCGTACCGTTTCATGAAAGGAAAGCTGGCACTGAACGGAAATGAACTGGCCTTCGCCAAAGGAAGCTGGAATGAGATTTGGGGAAGCTTTTCAATGACACGTCCTAATTCAGATTTATCAGATCCTTTGCTGGTACGTTTCAATAAAGATACGGGTGCAGTAATTAGTACCGGAGAAATTCATAGTAATTTTCAGGTTCAGGATGAATTTACAGCCATTGCTGTAGATAAAGATGGAAACTATGTACTAGGCGGTCTTTTTCATGACCAGCTCTTTACAGATTCCAATGATAATGTCAATACCATGACAGTAAATGTGACGGGAGGAAAATCCCAGTCTTTCATTACAAAATATTCCAAGTCAGCATGCAGCCAGATGTCGGTAGAGGAAACAGCCGTACAGGCAGGAATTCAATTATTCCCGAATCCGGTTCAGGATGTGCTTACCATCAGGAGCAAAGAGCCTTTGGTTTCCTATGAAATCTTTGGAACTACGGGACAACTGGTAAAACAGGGAACTTTGAATATGATGCAGGAACAGATCGTATTATCTTCTCTTCAGACAGGAGTATATTATATTAAACTTAAAACAAAATCTTCAACAGTAACAGAAAAGATACTGAAGAAGTAAAAAAACAAAACTGAAAATCAATAACCTTATATATAAACGGTGTTTCCATTGGAAAACACCGTTTTTGTTGAAAAAGATCGGTCTGTTCGCAATTTTACAATTTTGGGATTTCGGAAATGCATTGTTTTGTATAAAATTTTTACAATGAAAAAATTACTTACTCTAAGCGGATTATTACTATTTGCATTCTGGTGTAATGCTCAAAACACTGATCTTATGAAAACAGTAAGAAAAACCATAGAAGCCAGTAACGGAATCTATGCTGATCTGGCTAATAAAAATGACGGTTCTATCCTGACCCGATATACTGATGATGCATGTCTTTTTCCACCCAATGCTGCGCCATTATGCGGAAAGGAACAAATACTTTCTTTCTTTAAAAACGGCCCGAAAGTACATGTTAAGTTCATGATTCAAAACCTGTACGGAGATGGCAGAACCTCGGTTACCGAAGAAAGTTATTATGAAATGACAGATTTAGAAGGTAAAAAACTGGATGACGGAAAAGTGATCGTCATCTGGAAAAATACAAAAGACGGATGGAAGATGCATCGTGATATGTTCAGCAGTAATCATCCAGCAAAATAAGGCTAAAAACCAATATTAACAGCCTGCTGAAGATCCGTATCATTTTTGATCAGTGAATGTCTGGATGCGGAAGGGGTAATGCCTGTAAATTTTTTAAACTCTTTAATAAAATGTGCCTGGTCATAATACCCGCATTCATAAGCTATCGCTGTAAGGGGTTTCCGGGTGTTGAGAACCATGGGCAGGCTTTTGTTAAATCTGGTAACCGCAGCAAAAGATGAAGGGGGTATCCCGATATGAGCAAGAAAAAGCTTTTGGATATACCTTTCTGACAGCCCTGAAATTTGCGCCATGGCAGGTAAATCTAATGAGTGTTCATTCATAAAAAACTGTTGGCTGAGTGCCTGGATTGTTGCGGCTTTCTTTATCTGGGATTCATTTTTTTTCAGCTGTTGAAGAAAATACATTTCTAAAACACTGATTTTTGAATAAAGATCGCCAGCCTGCATGATACGGTCGTATATTTCTCTGCTCTCATTCTTTGTTACGTCGTACATATCGGTGGCATAGTTGGTAAATTCTGACAAAGGATCAGAAAAAAATAAGCTGCCGGCATGTGGGTAGATCCTTGCTATAAGGACTGAAGTTTCTTTTGCTGCGCTGAGACGGGTCGGAACAGTGAGATGTCCCAGTAATTCTATACCCGGAGTATCTTTTTGTTTACCGTTGATTGTGGTAGCAGCAAAACCACCGGAGATATTGATAATCAGATCTACATATCCGCTGGGGTAAAATACTTCATCCCGGAGGTCCTTATCAATGGTAACAATAGTATAACTCTTTATATAAGGTGCTAAGCTGGCGGATGGTAAAATTTGCATAGCTGTTGTAGGGGTTAATTCATTGACGGATAGTCTGTTCGAATTTAGGAATAAATATGATATGAATTCAAGAGAAGATTGGTAAAATAAAATTCCATTATAAAAAGATATCAGGATTTTTGTAGTGAAGGTTTATAAACAACCTATTCCGTATTTTTGCAGAGAATTAACCCGCTAAAAGGGTTTATTTAAAAATATGAGCGATACATTTTCTGACAATCCTCAAATAGAGGTGGTTTCTTCTTTTTCCGAACTTGTAAATACCTCTTTTCAGGGAGCCCGGAATGCGGTTTGCTGGCAGAGAAACCTGGCCGGTGATTTTACAGAAATTGTTTCCAAGCTTCGTTTGAAAGAGAATATCACAGTAGTTTCTTCAGACGATCTCTTAGCACTGCAGCTGACGGAAGAGGGGAATGTGGCGAGAGGAATTATCTTACATGATTTGAAATTGTTGACAGATTTCGGAGCTTCACCGGTTCTTAATTTGCTTAAAAACTATGAACGGGATGAAGAGCTTGGTTTTATTTCAACGGATGTATACTCGTATCATGTAGACCGTTCGCCTGTTGCAACAGATACTTTTCTATGCACTTATCACGGAACAGCGAGTGATATCATCGCTAATGATCAGGTGGAACAGAAAATTTTAATTCCTGAAGTCCGGGAACAGCTCAAAAAATTATATGATGGCACTGAAGACGAATTTGAAGACTTCCTGAAAGAGTATTTCTTTGATCTTCATTATCAGCCTAAGCCCGATGCAGAGCCTGTCAATTTAGGAATTGGCCATCTTTGGCGTATTGCAGTAGATCATCCTGAGCAATCCGCTTTGCCATGTGTTCACAGGGCACCTGTGGAAAATGATGGTGAATACAGACTTCTCCTGATTTGTTAATTCAATTTGCACCAAATCAATGAGGTCATGAAAAATCCAACATCTTCAGGATATTGGATTTCATCGTTGATAAAAAGAGTTACATATCAGTTTTTATTTTCAGAAGATCAGCTTTACCATTTTATTTTTATTTTGGGCACTACCTTTTTTATTTCTTTGGCTACATTAGTTCCTGCTTTCCCAAGCTCGTTACTAATGTTTCTGACCACTTTTACCGCTTCATGATTTTTTCCGGGGCCATATTGTAAATCATGAACGGTCGTATTCCATGTTTTGACGATATCGTTATTAGGACCAAACTGACCTTTTAAAGCGTCTCCAATCTGGTTTAATCCTTTAACAATCGTATTATTTTTTCCGAAACATCCGTTGTCACCACCAACTCCGTTTGTTAGACATTTATTTAATTCACGATAGGTTAACTGGCCGCCCGCACATCCTGCAAATGCATACGGCTGGCCCCCGGTGCTTACCGCACATTCTACGGCTATTTGAGCTTCCGTATTCAGATTAAGCTTACCTGCTCCATAACAAACGGCAGTTCCCATGAAAGATATTTCGCCACT
The DNA here is from genome assembly GCF_020733145.1 of Chryseobacterium sp. X308. Lineage (NCBI taxonomy): Bacteria > Pseudomonadati > Bacteroidota > Flavobacteriia > Flavobacteriales > Weeksellaceae > Chryseobacterium > Chryseobacterium sp. X308. The sequence goes on along the minus strand of NZ_JAJFZH010000003.1, from coordinate 112,874 downwards.
GTTGGCCTGATCTTTAAAGCAGGAAACTAATTGCTTGAGTTCAGGATCATTGACTTTATCAGCGAAACAAAGGGGATACATTTCATAATTGCCGCCATATTCTTTATAGCACTTCAACATATCCCGGGTAATTTGTTTTTCTTTTGAACCGCCTAAAATACTCAGCATACAAAGGCTTTGTTCTTCCATGGTAGCTGAGTTTTTGGCACATTTATAAATTTCAAGTTCTTTCTGCCCTGCCATATTCGTTACCATACAGTCCCCGAATTTCAACTGGTTTAATGAGCCATCAAAATTCAAAGAATTTTTATAACAATCCACGGCATTCTGCTCACTGGTCATCATGACATCCCCATAAGGTTTTTGCTCGTCAATAATCTGGGTGGGTAGCGGTCTTAATCCGTTAGCGGTTTCAATTCCTATTTGATTATCGTACGTAGGCTTTGGCAGATACATAGGCGGCGGTGGAGGAACTGGAATATTGGAATAACCCACGATGCGGTATCCATATCTGTAATCCAGCTCTATAATATTTTTATTAAAATCCAGAAAAAAAGCCTTTTGGTAAGGAATGGCAGACGGCAAGAGTAAATAGTTAATTCCGGTTTGATCATATACGGCCTGGCCGGCATTTCCCGGATTGCCATCCTGAACAATCACTCCTGTATTATACATGGTAAAAGACTGACCATAAGTAGTCAAAAACATCTGTCCGATTGGATAAACCTGCGCAAACAGGAAGGAACAGAAACTCATCAGTGAAATCAGCACACTTAAAATGGATAGTTTTTTAATAATTGCGTTCATGATACTTATTTTTGATAAAGGTACCGTGTAGACAAGTACCAGGAAATTACCCTTTTTCGCTATTTTTTTGTTGAAGAGGTTTTAATAAATTAAAAAACAGCCTTGGAAGGGCTGTTTTTATGTTTGCGGATTTGAAATTTTTGAGTGGTGATAGAATTTACTTCTCGATACGGAATGTGCACTACTTCCTGCTGATGTAGGTTTACAGAAAAATAGTATCACGATTAGTGAACAGTATTTGATATTCTTAGTTTAAATAATATTGTGCTTTTATGGAAAAAACTTTTTCATATAATCAACTGAATTAACCAGACTTTCTTCTAAGATGCTTTTATAATAATTATTTCCAAATATATCTTTGTCTTTTTGTATTTTATTTAAAATTACTTCTCTAACATCTTCTTCACCTAATTTGGACTTACTAGATATTATTAAATTGGTTAACTCAGATATTATATCAGAAGATTTTATGCTAAATCGACTTAATAAATGCATTCTTGAAAAATGAGAAGATATAAGATTGAATAAATTTGTATCGATCCCATTCCTGTTATCAAGTTTAAAATTTGTTTCAATTAGCCCTACATCAAATATAAAATCAACAAAAAGATATTGCTCATCTGGTAAAACATCAGTATATAAATTTAAAAAAAGTCTGCGATCTCCATCTTTCCAATATTCTCCTTTATAACCATTACATTCCGAACATGCAGGTAATAAATTCAAAGGATTGACAGCAAATTCTGAGTATTCTTCTTTGGGTATTATATGATCTAGTGTATTTGCTGAGTTTATTGTACAATATTGGCATATTTTCTTTACTCTATTATCATAAACAGTAGTTCTTGAGTTTTTAAAATCTATTAATTTACTATTTTGGGGAGAGTATAGTTTTAATAAATCAGATTTATTTTGATCTTTGTAATCATAAGAAATTAGACTTAAATGATTATTAGCATTATGAGCTCTCAAATATTCCCCATAACAAACCTTCACATTAGGAATAAGAGGATTTAATCTAACTTTATAATCAGGATCTTTTTTAGAGTATCTTTTTGCGTTAATTATATCATCCAAAAAAACACAAGTATCAGCTGTATATGAATTAAGATTCTTCATTTAATATACTTTTTAATAATATCATTGCATTTAGGCTAAGTGGAATATTTCCAGATTGTAATAAATCAATAATCTCATTAAAAGAATATCCTTTTTTTACCAATCTTTCTAAAATAATTTTAAATTGTTTTGGAACATCTCTATTTCCAAAGATTTCCTCAGTAATTATAGTAAGATTTTCACCAAAAGTTTCTATTAGTGGCCTCCTGGCTACTAAGATGTTTGATTCTTTTTCAAGAACATACACATTTTTAGATAAAATTTCTCTAACAATAAGTGGTGAATGTGTTGCAATAATACAATAAGATCGAAATTCATTGGTTAATTCATAAACAGTATTCATTAGTTGGGATATTGCATTAGGATGTAAATGAGTTTCAGGCTCATCATATATAATCAATGAATCATAGCGTATATTGGCAACAATTTCAGTAAGAATATATAATAAAATACTTTGTCCAGAACTTAATTTGCCAGAAACTCCATTAAAAGCCTTTATATCAACCGTATGTGAAAGAGGGTCATCTTCATCCTCAACTATAAATTCGTTAACTAAATCAGTATCCATAAAGAGGGGTAACAAATTCATCCATTTCTCAAACCTCCTATTAGATTTAATCTTTTTCCATGAATTATGAAATCTTAATTTTAATCCTTTTTCAGAATACAACTCACCATCAGTTTCTCTTAGTCCACAATAAACATAATTAAAGCTAGAATTCTTTTGAGGAATTTCAAATTTATCAAATATACTATATGATACAGCAATAACTTTACTAAACAAAGGTGTTTTGGGGATAAAACTTTGATTCCTTTTTCTTGAAATATCTAAGGGTAAAGTTGATACTAATTGTGTTTTCCCTGTTCCGTTCTTCCCTATCAATGCATAAATACGATTAGGTACTTCTGATTCACTATCAAAATTAAAATCTATGCCTATACCTCTTTCAGAATATTTAGGTTGAAAATGATATTTAAAACTATAAAGATTTTTCAGATCATAATCATAAATACGATATTTAATACTTCTTAAGATTTGCTCTTGTTCATCATATCTAATCAGTGAGTTTTTAAAATAGTAATCATTTTCAAAATTCTCCTGAATATCTGTGAAAAATGCAGCATCCTTTAAAGCCCATAATTTTGATAAAAAGTCATTGCCAAAAATACTCTTAAAATTTTCATAATACTCAATGGATTGTCCTAAAGAACAATACTCTTCAGATAAACTCGAAAAATTATTTTCAATGTTGTCAGGAGTATTATTGCTATCTGTTTTTATGATTTTAACATTTCCAATACTCATAGAATCTTCTTGAGTTGTAAAGTAGAATAACTCATACTCTGAAAAATTACTAAAATCATTCCAGCCACTATTATGATAAAGTCCGAATGATGGATATTCACTAGGATAAAAATCATAATGAGGATAGCCTTTCTTACCTTCGGGTCTATGAAAAACATAAAAGTTAATTTTGTTGGTTATTAAATCATAAGGTAGTCCGTTATTATTTTTTTTTACTCCCAACTCATAAATTGGCAAATTACTGTCTGAGTAATTAGATATTACATACGCTAAGCCTTCATTTTCAAGATAGGGTGTAATTAATAAATAGTATTTAATTATATTATCTTCACTTTCTCTAATTTCAGGACTAATTATATAATTTAGAAAATTGGTGAAAATTTCATCATTCTCTATTATTTTAAACCTTTCTTGTAATAGATAATCTATTTCCCAATCATTATTAATAATAAAATGTTGATTAGTATCTTCATAGGCATTTTCAAATCTATTATCTTGTGAAGGTAATGATCTAAGGTCTAACAATAAATCTAATAAGTTTACTATAAAAAGTTCATCTTTTTCGCCAAATAAGTCTTTTTGCTGCAAAAGAACTTTTAATAATTCTTTCTTTACTTTTTCAGATATTCTACTCATAATTAAAAAGACTTATAATTTCCAAGTATTTGTTAAACAGACTTTTCTTCATCGCTTAATTCTTTACTACTAACCAAATCCCAGCAATATCATTTAATTTCTTCCAATTAGACAAAGTGAAATCTTGTGTTTTGAAATTTTTGATTTTAAGGAATGTTATCAGAGCATCCATAGCAGTCGTCTTACCACTATTATTTGCTCCTACAAAAATTGTCTCTTTTTCTGAAAAATCAATTTTACATGATTGCAATTTTCTAAAGTTCTGAATTTCTACAAATTTAATTTTCATTCATGGCTGTTTTGTTAATCAAAAATAATAAATTACTATTCATATTTATTATGGTTAACCATAAATTACTTTTTAATATGATAGGTGAAAAATATTAGTTACTAAAATTCTATTACACAAAATCACCGCTCCGCAAAGTCTCCTGACTTTGAGGCAACAAAATTCCAAATTTTCAAACAGAGACTTCAATAAACAAAAAAACAGCCTAAAAAAGGCTGTTTTATATTTTGAATTCAAAATTCTTAAAATATGATAAAGAAGATTGGGGTTATTTCCCGATACAAAACTTAGAAAAAATATTCCCCAGCACCTCATCATTGGTCACCTCTCCGGAAATTTCTCCAAGATGTTCCAGTGCATTTCTAAGCTCGTACGCCAGTAATTCTGTAGAGATCTGGAAAGAGATCGCTTCTTTTACTTTATGAACCGCATCCATGGATTTTCTTAAGGCTTCAAAGTGTCGTTGATTGGTGATCACAACATTATTTTCTTCAGTTTTCAAATGTTCCACATACGAAGAAAGCTCATTTTTCAGATCCTGGATGTTTTGATTTTCAACTGCTGAGATTTTAATAAAATCAAAATCGTGGGAAATGGCGTTTCTGAAAATATCTTCTACCGTTTCGTATTTTGTGGGAATTACTTCGTCAATTTTTGTCGCGCAGATAATCAGCTTCAGATCTTCTCTTAACAAAGATTGGATCATTTCAATATCCTCAGAAAAATCCTCGGTAGCAGCATCTGCCAGATACACCAGAATATTGGCGTTTTCTACTTTTTCTTTAGCTTTTTTTACCCCGATTGCTTCAATTTCATCTACCGTTTCACGAAGTCCGGCAGTGTCAATTAACCGGAAAGCATGACCTTTAATATGAAGAACTTCTTCAATCGTATCTCTCGTTGTTCCGGCAATATTACTCACAATCGCCCTTTCTTCCTTCAAAAGAGAGTTCAGCAGCGTAGATTTTCCGGCATTCGGTTTTCCGATGATGGCAACAGCAGTTCCGTTTTTAATGGCATTTCCGTATTGGAAACTTTCAATCAAAGAATTTAGTTTGACTTCAATTTTATCCAATAATCCACTTAAAGCACTTCTGTCAGCAAATTCCACATCTTCTTCCGCAAAATCAAGTTCCAGCTCAATTAAGGAAACGAAATTTAAAAGATCCGTTCTTAATACAGATATTTCGTTGGTAATTCCCCCTTTCAATTGATTGATCGCAACTTTTCTCGAAGCTTCATTTTCAGAAGCAATCACATCGGCAATCGCTTCTGCCTGGGAAAGGTCGATTCTCCCATTGATAAAGGCACGAAGAGTAAATTCTCCTGCTTTGGCCATTCTCGCTCCGTTTTTGATCAGGGTTTCAAGAATACGTTTTCCGATATGCGGAGAGCCGTGAAAAGCAATCTCCACAGAATTCTCAGTGGTGAAACTTTTCGGTGCCAGAAAAATGGAAAGCATCACTTCGTCAATCGCTTCCTCCTCATCCATAAAATAGCCATAATGAATGGTATGGGATTTCTGTTTTTCCAGATTTTTAGCCGGAAAACTTTTCTGAACTACAGATAAAGCTTCATTTCCTGAAACACGGATGATGCCTAAAGCACCTATTCCATTGGCCGTAGCCAGCGCGCATATCGTATCGTTATTCATGCTGCAAATTTACGGTTTTTAATGTGAATTTTCATTCAGATCTGCTATTCAGATTATCTATTGCTGTATTCAGTTAAAAACTGCGTAGGTTTTAAAAACAAGCTAGGTTTTGAAAGGCTTGCTGTATAAAGAAGTACCTGTTATATCAACAAGTGCAGAATTATTTCTATTAAACACAGGGTGAAAATACGATTTGAAATGTAAAAATTTGAAAAATAATTCTGCTGAATATAAACAGAATTTGTAAGGTGTAGTTGGTTGTGGTGTAACATTTATAAGAGTTTTTTAACAACGCCGGTAATGATGTAGGGTGGTAAAATATCATGTAAGTATTAAAAAATTAAACAATTGTTTGGTATGTTAATTGTTGTTAGTGGGGTCGATGATGTTGAAAGTTTAAAAATTTATTATTAAAGCAGTAATAATTTGTTAAAGTATTATAAATGTATATGAATAAACTATTTTTTTTAAATTTTAATAAAAAATTGATTTTTTTATTAATGCTCATTTTCAGTGCTGTAGCCTATGCTCAGTGTATTCCTTATACAGGGCAGGCCATGACAAGCGGAAACACGTATTGCCTCAATGGAAACCTAAGTGTAAGTACCAATATCAGCATTCCGAACGGGGCTGCCCTTATTATACAATCCGGACAGCTGCAATCCAATAGTATTCAGGTTGATGGGATTCTGGAAATTACTGACGGAACAAGTGTTAAATGTACAGGAACTGTGAAAGTAGGAACTTTCGGGTCTCAGAAAAATTCAAAAATTAAACTGGGAACCAAATCTTTCTTATCTCTTGTAGGATCAGTGATTCAGGAAGACCCGACATTTGGCGGTTTCTATCCCGGAACAACTTCCGTTATTGAAATGGGAACAAGCAGTGTGGTAGAAATTTGCGGAACATTTACCCAGCAGTCTACGACATACCCTTCTGTTGAATATGTAGGTGTTCCTACCGGAAGAGCGTACTGTATTGCAAAAGCAGACGTAAGTGGTGGTGGTGGAGCTTCCATTATCAGTGATGACAGCCAGATCGTAACCATTGCCATGGGATCTGTTATAGGATTGGGAATGGGGAATTCAAGCTTCTGCGGACCCAATGCAACCAAAGCCATGTGTCCTGCTCTCTGGCCCGAAGGACTATCAGAAGACAAAACAAGCTGTGGAAATGCTCCCGTGATTATTGATGAGATCGACGGATTTTGTACAAAGCCCGGAATTTCAGGAACTCCTGACGGATATACAAAATTTGGAATTACCATACAGCAGAAAAGCGATTCGTGGCCTGAAAATATACCTAACGGGTTCCTGGCTATGGAATCAAAAAATAAAGGCTTTGTCATTACCAGGGTTCAGCATGTAAGCCAGACGCCACAGCCCGGAGATGCCATCGCAGAACCGAAAGAAGGAATGCTTCTGTATGATATTCAGGATAAATGTGTAAAACTGTACAACGGTACGGAATGGAAATGTGTAGAAAGAAGCTGTAATGATTAAGCCGATAATAAGTATGAAAAATATAAAAAAAATAAGTATAGCAGCTGCTTTGGTTGTTTCCCATACATTTTTTGCTCAGGTTGCGATTGGTAAACAATCCGTGGATGGAAACAGTACGGTCTTGGATTTTGATAACGTGGCAGGAAATACAAAGGGTATAATTCTTCCCGCAACATCTGGTTTTCCTGCAGGATCTTTAGAGAGCGGAACATTCATCTTTGATGTCACGGATAACAAAGTAAAAATGTATGAAAATGATGTTTGGAAATCCCTGTCAGATGCCGGTAATTCAAGTGTGGTTATCAATAATAATTCTGCAGAAACGGGAAAAGGAGTCATTATGGGGGAGGCTGCAAGTTCTGCCGATGGCGTATTGGTTCTGGAATCTCAGAATAAAGCGATGATTCTTCCTCAGATAGCAGCACCGCATCTTAATGTGAAAAATCCTTATCCGGGTATGATGTGCTATGATACAGTTAGTAAAACACTGGCGGTATTTGACGGATCAGTCTGGAATTACTGGAAATAAATGATGAAAAATTAATCTAATATTGATTGATTATAAAAAGCAGCTGCATGTTTTCACGCAGCTGCTTTTTAATTTGTCTTAAACAATCTGTGCACTCTCCTTAATGCTGTTCATGACAAAAATACTCTTCGTCTGGCCGATTCCTTCAATTTCTGATAATTTGTTCACGAAAAACTCATGAAATTCATCCATATTGGGAGCAAGGATCTTCAGCATAAAGTCAAAATCCCCGCTGATATTGTAAAATTCTACCACTTCCTTCAATCTGCCCACTTCCTCAATGAATTTTCCCGCAGTTTTCTTGTTGTGAACATTTAAAGCGATCATACAGATCACCATCATTCCTTTATTAACCTTTTTACGGTCAACCACAGCAGTATACTCTTTAATGATTCCCTGTTTTTCCATACGTTTGATACGCTCATGCGTAGGTGTAGGACTTAAGTTGATCCTGGCCGAAATATCACGGACACTCATCTTTGCGTCTTTCTGAAGCAGACGGAGGATGGATAAGTCTTTTTCATCAGGAATATAATTTTCAGTTGCCATTTTGTTCTGTTTTTATAGGTTTTTTATGGTGTATCAGATGTTTTGTTCTTTCAGATATTTTAAATATTCAATATTGTTCCAAATTTAAGGTTAAATTTTCAAATATGTTCTGTTAATTTTAATTTTGCAGGAAATTTGAAACATGGATACAAGGAAGAATGTAATATTAATTTTAGCATCGGTAGGAACATTTGTAGAGGCGTTGGATATTGCCATTATTAATTTGACCATTCCTTCTATTCAGCAGCAGTTTCAGATTGGAGCCGAGACAGTTCAGTGGCTGCAGACGCTTTATGTGTTATTCTTTGGCGGATTTCTGATCATTGGGGGAAAGCTTTCAGATCAGATCGGAAGAAAAAAAATGTTTTTATGGGGAGCGCTGATTTTTATGCTGACTTCGTTAGGAGCCGGACTATCTCAGAACTTTGAAGTGCTGGCCGTATTCCGTGCTTTGCAGGGACTGGGAGCAGCATTGGTAATGCCTTCTGCATTGTCAATCGTGACCAATACTTTCAGAGGAGAGCAGGAGAGAAACCGCGCCATCGGAATTTTCAGTTCATTTGCTGCCATTGGTTCAGGGAGCGGGCTTTCAGTAGGAGGAATCATCAGTACTTACCTGAGCTGGCATTGGGTTTTCCTGATCAATGTTCCTATTCTTTTGATCACATTGGTGCTGTCGTACTATTATCTGCCAACAGATGAAAAAAGCGAAACCGCTCAGAAAACCGATATAGTTTCAGGAATATTGATGGTGCTCGGATTGCTAAGCCTGACTTACGGAACGCACGAATTGGTTCACATCAAAGAACAGCCTTTCCTGGTAACAGGTTCTTTAATACTCGCTTTAGTACTTCTTGTTATGGTGTACTACCGTTTAAAATCCGTTGCAGAGCCTTTGGTAGATTTAAAACTGCTTAAACACAGATCTTTAGTAGTTTCCAATGCTGTATTCTTTACTCTGGGAGCATTTTTTATCGGATTTTTATTCCTGATTTCACTGATGCTTCAGAAAGATATGGGCTACAGCGCTGCTTCTGCAGGATTAATGCTTGTTCCGTTCAGTATTCTGTCAGCTTTAACGGCTAAATTTATTCTTCCACACATATCAAAACGTCTGAGTTCTTCTCAAATGGGTGTTTTAGGATGGTTGTTTATGCTGGCCGGTGGTTTGTTGCTCTTAATTTCTGTATACGCAGGACATCCGCTGACTATGGTTTTGCTTGGAGCGGCATGTATTTCAGGAATAGGAATGACGTTCTGTTTTACCGCACTTTCAGTAATGGGAATTCAGGATGTTGAACCTTCAGATTACGGATTGGCATCAAGTTTGAGCTCTACAAGTTACTTTTTGGGAGCAGGAATCGGATTGTCGTTTATGACCTTAATGAGCCAGATTTTTCCGTCAGAACTTTCTGTGGGAAGCCTGAATCTGATTATTTTGATCAGTTACGCTTTACTGGCTCTAGGAATGTTATTTTATTTTATATTGAAAAGCATAAAAGTGAAGCAGGCAGAAGTAGCCGTTTCATAACGAGCGGGCTTAAAAATACACAAACTATATGACGAAAGAATCGGTGCTTAGGTGCCGGTTCTTTTTTTTTGATTTTTGTTATTCTGCTTCCCTTTATTACCTTTGCTGTTTACTATATATCATGAAAATACAGGTTATCAGCGATCTTCACCGGGAATTTGGAAGTACGGAATTATGTTTTGATCATGCCGATATAATTGTGCTGGCAGGAGATGTCAATCTGGGAACCAAAGGAATTGAATGGATAAAAGAAACTATATCCGATAAACCTGTCATCTATGTTTTGGGCAATCATGAATATTATAAAGGCTCATATCCGAAAACACTTCACAAGATTAAAGAAGCAGCCCTGGGTTCCAATGTTTATGTGCTGGAAAATTCATTTATAGACATTGAAGGTATTCGTTTTCATGGAGCCACTTTATGGACGGATTTTTCCATCTTTGGAAATCCTGTTCAGTACGGAATGCTTTGTCAATCTAAGATGAATGACTATAAAATGATCAGAAGAGATCCTTCCTATTCGAAAATGAGAACATTGGATACCTTTAAAATTCATCAGCTTTCAAAACAATGGCTAAAAGAAAGTCTTGAAGACTCAAAAGGACTTGAAAATATTGTCGTTACCCATCATGCACCCAGCATACAGTCAGTTCCAGAACATTACAAAAATGATCCTTTAACAGCGGCCTATGCTTCTGATCTGGAAGATTTCATCAAAGAATATCAGCCTCTGTACTGGATTCACGGGCATATTCATACTCCCGTAAGATATAAGATCGGAGAAACGGAAATTATCTGTAATCCTCATGGTTATATTGACGAAAAGTATAATGGATATGATAAGGAGCTGATGATTGTTGTTTAAAAATAGAAGTAAAATTTCCACAGGATTTTTTTTAATGTCTTAAAATGATAAAGTAAAATTGAATCTGCTTCGTCTGTAATGATGAAGCAGGTTTTTAATCCATTATCATTATGAAAACAACTATACAGGAGGGGATTATTCTTATTCCGGATTTCAGCGGATTTACCGAATTTGTGTTCAATACAAAATTGTATACAGGCGAGTATATTGTACGGCAATTACTGTCGACACTCATTGATGTGAACGATCAGTATTTTGAAATTTCCGAGATTGAGGGAGATGCCATTTTATTTTACCGTTATGATGAAAATCCGTCTTACCAGAGTATTTCAACAATGCTGTGGAAGATGCGGACTGCTTTCAACAGGAAAATTGAAGAGCTCAGTAAAAGCCTAAGCACAAAAATTGATCTGGCTCTCAAGTTTATTGTCCACTACGGATCTTTTTCACAGTACAATATCGGAAACTTCAGAAAATTATATGGAAAAACAATCGTGGAGGCTCATCAGCTTCTGAAAAACGGAGTCGCTGAACAGCCTTCTTATGCACTTTTCAGTAATTCTTTTCTGGAAAGCAGCAGGAATAAAGAATCCGGTTTTAATAAAGATCCGTTTCGTCTGCCTGAGGTAGGTGTTATTCATTACTTTGAAAGTGTAAACTAGCATATATTTTTAATAGTAATCCTTGTCAATTTGCTATTGCTAACGGTCCGGGTGAGATCCGGGCTTTTTTGCTGGTCAAACTATTGGAATTTTAAATAAAATTTTCAATTTCGTATAAATATTGTTTTTTAAGAATATTTATAATGGAAGTGAGTTTTATTGGTTTGATTTATTGAAAAATTTACATCATTTTTAAATTTATGTTTACGTTTTAATTGTTATATGCTTGAAAATTAAATAATTATTTTATTTTTTTTTATTTTTTGATGTAACATATTAATGAAGATAGTGGTCTTATAGAAAAAACTATAATTTCACATGAAAATAATATTATTTCCCATAGCAATATTAGCAGGCGTATCAGCAATGGCCCAACAGGCTCCAGCTCCGGCTGCCAACGATACTGTAAAAGGAAATGCAAAAGAAATAGAAGCGGTTACGCTGGTTGCCAGAAAACCAACCGTAGAATCTAAAGTAGACAGAACTGTATTTAATGTAGCGAATAGTGCAATTCTGGCGGGAAATACAACATGGGATGTGCTGAGAATGACTCCTCTGGTAAGTATTGATAACAATGATGAGGTAAAAGCTGAGGGACAATTGGTTACCGTATATATCAATGATAGGAAATCTGTTTTTACAGGCAAGGAGCTCAAGGAATATCTTAAAACAATTCCTGCCGATAACCTGATGAAAATTGAAGTGATCACCAGCCCGTCTTCCCGTTATGAAACTTCCGGTTCCGTAATCAATATTGTCCTTAAAAAAAGGGATGATGAAGGATTAAAAGGAAGCATATCTCTCAACAACAGACAAAGTACCAAAAACTCGCAATACACGAATTTCAACCTTAACTACCATAAGAAAAAGTTTACCCAAACCCTTATAGGAGGTTATAATAACGGAACTTATGTACAGACGAATCAGACATGGGATAACCGCTATGCGGAAAATAAACTTACGCAGTTTAATCTGAACAATGTAATGAGAAATGAAAGCCCTTCTGTTTCTTCCACTTCGGAGTTTGAAATTAATGATAAAAATAACTTCGGGCTTGTACTGGAATATTCACAAAACAGGAATTTTCATACTGCAGAATCTGATGGGACCACTACAAAAGACGGAGATCCGGGAGAATCTTTCCTCCAGAACCAAAACAACTGGGGGTTCAGCCGTAATCTGGGGACTAATGCTTTCTATAAATATTATGATAAAGAGAAAAACAGGATTTTAGATATTAATTTAGGAACCAATTATTCCAGTGATAATAATGATAATCTGATCGACAAGCAAATTACTAAGCAAGGGGTGATAACCCATCAGCAGCTGGGCGTTATCAGTAGCAATCAGATGCGTAATTATTATCTGAAAGTTGATTATACACAACCTTTTGGTAAATCGGGTGGCACCATGGAAGTAGGAGGGAAGACCGAAATAAACAACCATGTTATTCCTAACAGCCTGTATGGATTCAGCATTGATAATGCCATCCCGGAATTCGCTAATCTTTCCCGCAATGACAGATTCCATTATGAAGATCATCTGAGCTCCTTATATGCCAATTACAGCAAGACATTTTTTGAAAAACTGGAAACCAGAGTCGGAATCCGTTACGAATATATTGATTATAAAGTAAGACAGGATGTGGCAGGTACGGAAAGAAGGGATTCTTACGGCTCTTTTCTTCCCAACTTATTGCTGAAATATAGTTTTTCAGAGAAGTTTGACCTGAGTCTTACCTACAACCGAAGCATCTGGAGACCCTGGTATTCTGAATTTAATCCCTTCCTTATGCCTGAAATTAACGGAACGTATTCCAGAGGAAACCTTTATCTGAATCCCAACCCGAATGACAGGCTTTATCTGAAGTTTGGAATTCTGAAAAAGTACTTTATCTCTGCAAGATACATGCATACGAATCAGGATTACTGGACGACGTACGTTACGGAAAACGGCAGAACAGTTTCATTGCCGGGGAACTTTGATGGAAAGGTTGAAAAATACTACCTATTTGCCAATACCAATCAGAATTTCCTGAAAAATAAACTGAATGTGAATGCCGGATTTGGATGGTACTACATTAATAATAAGGATTTTAACGAGAAGAATAAATTGGGAGCTAAGGATTATATCAGCTATTGGGGAGCTTCAGCGAATATATCTTATACTAATCTGTTTAATAAAAACATTAATGTAAGCGCATGGATGGAACTTGCCAATCAGAATAACGGTAACTCATATGCCAACAATACCAATGTTTTCCATAATATTTCAGTGACTAAAATATTCCCGAAAACCCAGATGGAGCTGAGCATGCAGCTGATGAATATCTTTAAAAGGCCTTATGGCGATAACACAACATACAGCGCGGACGGGACTTTCAGAGAATACTCAAAATGGGACTGGTATGGTGTTTCCCTTACTTTTGTAAAGCGTTTCGGAAACCAGAAGGTAAAGGAAAATACAAAAACCGACGTAGAGAAAAACGGCGGCGGCGGAAAATAATTCAGGATTTGTTAGATACGTTAAAAGCAGGTTTTCAATTGGGAATCTGCTTTTTATTTTTGGCTGGAAGCTGGAAGTAGTGAGGTACGTCCTTGATTGTCTATAAAAATCTGTGCAATCTCTGTAATCTTTGGGAGAAAAATTAAAAAAAACAGACCCCAATCCGGGATCTGTTTGCATTCTATCAAATAATTATAAATAGTGTTTATACTCTTAAATCTCAGTTTTATTTAAGGGTAAACTTTACTTTGGTTTTAATGGCATCTGAAGAATTTCCAATCAGAGCTTCAAAGTCTCCGGGTTCAGCTACCCAATCGTGTTTTTGAGCATCAAAATAACTTAAAGCCGTTTTATCAATGGTGAAAGTCACTTCTTTCTGTTCTCCCGGATTCAGGTATATTTTTTCAAAACCTTTCAATTCTTTTGCAGGGCGTGGAACAGAAGATTTTAAATCGCTGATATAAAGCTGGGCCACTTCAGCACCTGCCTTTTTACCTGTATTTTTAACGGTTACTGTAAATGTGATTTTATCGTCCTGTGAAATAGTAGTCTGGTCTGCTTTGGCCTTTCCGAATTCAAAAGTAGTGTAGCTCAATCCATGCCCGAAGCTGAACAGTGGTTTTATATTCTTTGTGTCATGCCAGCGGTATCCTACAAAAATGCTTTCGTTGTACGTAATATTGATAGGATTTTTCTGGTCTTTTCCTTTTCCTGCTGCCAATTCATCTTTCTGCCCCGGATATTCTCCCAGCTGGTGTGCTGAATTGTCTTCAAGCTTTACCGGAAATGTAAACGGAAGTTTTCCTGACGGGTTGGCATCTCCGGCTAAAATGGCAGCAATAGAATTTCCGGCTTCGGAACCAAGATACCAGGCTTGTACAACCGTTGGAACTTCTTTGATCCACGGCATAGCCACTGCATTTCCGGAAACTAAAACCACAGCAAGGTTTTTGTTCGCTTTGGCCAGAGCAGAGATGATTTGATCCTGGTTGTAAGGCAGTCCATAGCTTTTTCTGTCGTTTCCTTCACTGTCCTGGAAGTCCGCTTTGTTCAGTCCGCCTACGAAAATGACGTAATCTGATTTTTTTGCCAATTCTACGGCTTCATTCAATAATTCAGCCTCAGATCGGGTGTCTTTTAAATCCTGTCCGGATTTTACTCCGTTATATTCTCCTCCGATATCTCCTACATAGCCTCTTGCATACTGTACATCAGCCTGTTTTCCGAATCTGGATTTGATTCCGTCTAAAGGAAGCGTTTCATATTTCACTTTTAAAGATGAAGAACCACCGCCAACAGTCATTATTTTGATGGCATTCTCTCCGATAACCGCTATTTTTTTAGCCTTGTTAAGATCAATCGGAAGAATATTCCCCTGATTTTTTAATAGAACAATTCCTTCTTCTCCGATTTCTTTGGCAACCGCTTTATGCTCTTCGGAAGCAATATTTCCGAAAGGCTTGTTACGGTTCATTGTTGTTTTATAAGCAAGACGAAGTAATCTGGTTACTTTGTCATCCAATTCTTTAGTACCTACTTTTCCTGCTTTAATCAAATCAAGGTAAGGCTTTGCCAGATAATAATTGTCATAGGCATTTTTAGTTCCTGCAGAAAGTCCGTTGGTCCATGAACCGAATTCAAGATCAAGACCATTGTGGATAGCTTGTTCTGTATTGTTTACAGCACCCCAGTCGGATACCACTACGCCTTTATAATTCCATTCTTTCTTTAAAATATCGTTTAAAAGATATTGATTCTGGCTGGCATACTGACCTTTGTACATATCATAAGCTCCCATGATCGTCCACGAATCACCTTCTGTTACCGCTGCTTTAAAAGCAGGAAGGTAAATTTCATACAACGCTCTGTCATCTACATTCACATTACTTGTATGACGGAACATTTCCTGATTGTTCAGAGCAAAATGTTTTACAGAAGTTGCCACTCCGTTAGATTGTACACCTTTAATATAAGGAACCACCATCTTGGATGTCAGATAAGGATCTTCACCCATGTATTCAAAATTTCTGCCGTTTAGTGGAGTTCTGTAAATATTAACTCCAGGTCCCAGAAGAATATCTTTTTTTCTGTAACGGGCTTCTTCGCCCAATGCTTTCCCATAGTTCCATGACATTTTTTTGTTCCATGTTGCAGATAAAGCAGTCAGGGCAGGGTAGGCGATAATAGAGTCGTTGGTCCATCCGGCCTGATCCCATTCGTCCCACATTACTTCAGGACGAACCCCGTGCGGGCCATCAGTGGTCCAGAATTCCGGGATTCCCAATCTTGGCACACCCGGTGAACTGAATTTGGACTGTGCGTGAAGCATAGCTACTTTTTCTTCCAGGGTCATTCTTGATAATGCATCCTGAATGCGCTGTTCAACAGGTTTGGATTCATCCAGATAAACAGGAATGGTAGTATTGGTCTGAGCCATATAAGAAGCAGAAATAAAGGTGAATAAACTTATAATGACGGTTTTCTTTAACATAATGCCTTTCTATTTGATTAAAAACAAAAATAGAGAAAATTTTTATTATCTCAAATTGAGAAAATAAAAAATTGACAAATAAAAAAACTGCCTGATTATTTGCAGACAGCTTATTATTAAATATTGTATTTGTAAATGCGGAAAACTGAAGAGAAGTTGATGTTGAGACATCAAAGTGAAAAGGCTAAAAGCAAAATTGCAAAACGGTAAAAGACGAATGAAGCTACTCCCGTATACTTTCATTCAACACCTCGAATCTTACAACGCTCCTAACACAGTGTTTAGATTCCTACGGAAGACAAGGCGGACGTATAGGTATAGCGTGCAGTTTGTCCATTCCGAAGGAGTCTCCACTCAAACCCTCTTACTCTCCAACCCGAAAACTCGTATCCCGAATCCACTCTCACAACTCTCAAACTCTCCCACACTCAAACCCTCCAACTCATCAATCCCATCCTTTCACAGCACCTCCTTTGAAGATTTCCTTAGCTTTCTTTTCCACTTCCGGAGACTGGTAGGCTTTTACAAAGTTTTTTACTTTCTGGCTGTTTTTATTATCCTGTCTGGCGACTACTACATTCACATAAGGAGAATCTTTGTCTTCAACAAGAATACCTTGCTTTTCCTGATCCAGACCTGCCTGTGCTGCAAAATTATTATTAATTACCCCCACAACAACATCTCTGTCATCCAGAACCCTTGGAATCTGTGCTCCTTCAATCTCCATAATTTTAAGCTGTTTCGGATTCTCTGTAATATCCGTTACTTTGGGTAGAAGTCCAACTCCGTCTTTTAATTTCAGCAGGCCATTTTTCTGTAAAAGAAGTAAGGAACGTCCTCCGTTGGTAGGATCATTGGGAATAACAATTGTATTGCCTGCCTGTAATTCACCAACGTTTTTAATTTTTTTTGAATAGGCTACAATAGGATACACAAATGTATTGCCTACAGGAGCAAGGTTATAACCTCTCTGCTTGGACTGTTCCGTTAAATAAGGAATATGCTGGAAGGCATTGGCATCAATATCTCCGTTAGTCAAAGCTTCATTGGGAACTACATAATCGTTGAAAGGGATCAGTTCCACTTCAAGATTGTACTTATCTTTAGCCACTTTTTTAGCTACTTCAGCAATTTCCTGTTCCGGTCCATAAGTAATGCCGACACGGATAAAGTTCGGGTCATCCTTTCTTCCCGAACAGGCACTGAACAGCAATATTCCGGCAGCCACTAAACCAAAAATCTTTATTTTTTTCATTCTATTTTTTATTTAAATACTATTGAAGCAAAGGAGTAAAAAGTGATCTTATCCATCCCCATATCCCGAAACTCGCACCCCAAATCTCAAACCCTCAAACACTCCCACTCTCAAACCCTCTCACCCAAAAACTACCTGTGATCAAATCTTTTTGACAATCTGTCGCCCATAAACTGGATGATGAAAACCAAAAGAACAAGCAGAATCAAAACGGTATTCATAATTACAATATCATATCCGATATATCCGTACTGGTAACCTACCTGTCCAAGTCCGCCAGCTCCTACAGCACCACCCATTGCAGAGTAACCTACTAAGGTAATCAAAGTGATTGTCGCATTATTGATTAATGAAGGAAGTGCTTCGGGCAGCAATACTTTTCTGATGATCTGCAGCGGAGAAGCTCCCAAAGCTCTTGCCGTCTCTATAAGACCGTGTGGAACTTCGATAAGGCTGTTTTCTACAAGTCTAGCAATAAAAGGAGCAGCTCCCACACTTAACGGAACCAAAGCAGCATTCACTCCAATGGAAGTTCCTGCCAGAATCCTTGTGAAAGGAATCATCCATACAATTAAAATAATGAAGGGAATGGCACGGAAAATATTAACCAGAATAGATAATCCTCTATGGTAGGCGGTATTTTCCAGCAGTTGTCCTTTTCTGGTTAAAAATAACATGATTCCTACCGGAAGTCCAAGTACAAATCCAAAGAATCCGGATAAAAATGTCATGTAAACCGTTTCCCAGGTTCCTTTTGCCAAAAGGGCAATTACCGTATCACTAAGCATATCCTTTTACTGTATTTTGAATTTTATTTTGGTTGAAATAATAGATCGCCTGCTGGTTTTCTTCAGTCTCACCCTGAAGCTGTAAAAGTAGTTTACCGAAATTGGAATTTCCAAAATATTCTACATCTGCCTTTAACAATTTATAAGGGATTTTATATTGGCTGTATAGTGTTGAAAGAATCTGTTCAACACTGATGTTTTCGTTAAGTTCTATTTCGACCAGCGGAAATAAACCTTCTTTTGGTTCTTTCTGCAGTCTGCTGCTGAGTTCCTGTGGCAGGGTCATGATGTCTGAATTGATGAACTGGCGGATGATCGGGTGTTCTTTATCCGAAATAATCTCGCTTAAAGTTCCTTTTGTTAATAATTTTCCTTTGTCGATCACAGCAACGTGGTTGCAGACCGATTTGATGACTTCCATTTCGTGGGTAATTAAAAGGATGGTAATTCCCAGTCTCTGATTGATATCTCTTAAAAGCTGCAGAATAGACTGTGTTGTTGCCGGATCCAGTGCGCTGGTTGCTTCATCACAAAGCAAAAGGTGAGGATCATTGGCTAATGCCCTGGCAATGGCCACTCTTTGTTTCTGCCCGCCTGAAAGGCTTTTTGGATAATCATTGGCTTTATCTTCAAGGCCTACGATCTTCAGGAGTTCGTTTACTTTTCTGTTGATTTCGTCCTTGCTGGTATGATCCAGTTCCAGAGGAAGCGCTACATTATCAAAAACAGTTCTTGAAGAAAGAAGATTGAAATGCTGGAAAATCATTCCGATTTTTTTACGCTCCTCAGCCAGTTGTTTGGAGCTAAGTTTGGTAAAATCCTTTCCATTAATAATAATTTGTCCTTCATCCGGCCTTTCCAATAAATTAACGGTACGGATCAGCGTACTTTTTCCTGCACCTGAAAAACCGATAATTCCTACGATATCTCCTTTATCTATAGTAAGACTTACCTTATCCAGTGCTTTGAAAGACTGTTTTTTCTGATGAAATGTTTTTGATATGTTTCTGATTTCTATCATTCTGATTTTATATACTTTTTAAATAGGCTGATATCTTCTGCCTGTTCTGTTTAAAAATCTTCTTACTCTTCTGATTTTGACCTTGGCCCGTTTTGAAAGTCTGAAATACTTGGTGACATTGGTTAGAAGTACTCCCAGCAATATAATGAATAAACCATACAGCTGACCTCCATTGATGCTTTGGTGGGCAACAATCCAGCCTGCAATCACTGTTACAATAGGATTGATATAGGTGTGGGTGCTTACCAAAGCAGCGGGTTTTACGGACAGAAGCCAAATGTACGACAAATAAGCGATTATCGATCCAAAGAAGATCAAAAATAGAACCCCAAACCATGCCGATAGCGGAACCGCAGAAACTGAAAAATCAGTCCATTCTCTTCTGAAAAAAGCGATGAGAAAAGAGGCTAATCCCGCTACTATAAGTTGTTGAGCAATATTCATAAACGTAGATTGGGAAGCCGGATTTTTCTTTGAATATAAAGAACCCAATACCCATGCGATCGAACTTAATCCCAGAACTACAAATGCTGTAATCCGTAAATTTTCATTAACAACAGCATGAGCAGCATTTGAGTGTACACTGCCTTTTAAAAACATAACCAGTCCTGCGAAACCAATCACCAATCCTATTGGAATGAATTTATCCGAAAAATAATATTTCCAGTTCTTCCTATCAATGGCAATGAACCAGAATGGGCCTGTTGCGATAGCAATAGCCGCCTCAGAAGCGGTTACATATTGCTCTCCCCAGGCTACAAGCCCTGTTCCTCCGGTAAGAATAAGAATACCTGTAATGGCATTTTTCTTCCAGTTGATCAGTGAATTTGCCTTTTCTCCTTTAGAAAGAAGATAGGCTATCATGAGAATTCCGGCTACCAGAAATCTCAATCCGGAAAGAATGAAAGGTGGGAAACCTTTTAAGCCAAATGAAATAGCTAAAAACGTAATTCCCCATATCACATAGATGTTTGTAAAAGCCAATGGAACCAACCATTTGTTTTTAGAATTGCTCATTTTTATGTTTTTAATGTTGTTGTTCAAATAAAAAAAGGCTCTACCACGTGGTAAAGCCTTCGAAAATATGTCTAAATAAAAGTAAGGTCAACCACAGTATTCTTGATGTACAGGCATACAGATATCCTTCATCATATTTTTGATGGTATGTTTCTTCATTGAATTATTTTTTAATTCTGCCTTCATTTTGTTTTATTTCCTGAATACGTTTGCAAATATAGAATATAATTTTTATTAGTCCACTAAAAAAGTAGACATTTTGAACATTAAATTATTGTTAATAGATTAATTGTTTGTAAATCAATTTTTTATATACTGTTTTGTATTGGATTTAAAGTATTAAATAGATTTATTTTATAATGTTTTGGTAAGAAAAGATCAGATTTTGATTAAAACAGGCGTTATGGAAAAGGTAATATAAATTAAAATTGATGAGAATTATGTAAATGTTAAACTCCGGTAAAGAAAAAGAGGTTTTGCATTTATTAAACTAGTTAAATGCGCAGGATTTCTGTTCGCTGTAATTTAGCATCAAAATTAAAAGACATGGACAATAGAATTTTAGGTCTGCATCATATTACTGCTATTGCAGACAACGCGAAAAGAAATTTAGATTTTTATACCAAAGTTTTAGGAGTAAGACTGGTAAAAAAAACAGTAAACTTTGACGATCCCGGAACGTATCACTTTTATTTCGGAAATGAAAACGGAACCCCGGGAACCATTCTTACATTCTTTCCCTGGGAAGGAATAGGAAAAGGAAACAACGGAAGCGGAATGGCAACTCATATCGGATATTCAGTACCGAAAGGAAGCCTTGAATTCTGGAAAAACCATTTACAAAACCTTAATGTAGCCGCAGAAGAAGGAGAAATATTCGGCGAAAAGATGATTTCTTTTAAAGATCCGGACGGCCTTCAGTTACAGTTGATAGAACCATTAGTTGAAGACAACAGAAAAGTATGGACAACGTATGATATCAAGGATGAAAATGCATTAAAAGGTTTCCATAATGTGACTTTAACCTTGAAAAAAGCAGATCCTACCATCAAAGTTCTAACGGATATTTTAGGATACGACTTGCAGAAACAGGAGGGCGAAAGATACAGACTGGCTACTGATGCCATTGATACCGCTAATATTGTGGACATTATTGAAAACGAAACCATTCCATCCGGAAGAAATGCAGCGGGAACCAATCACCACATTGCATTCAGGGTAAAAGATGATAATGTTTTAATGGAATATCGTGAAAAGGCTTTATCTGCGGGATTAAGCATCACTCCGAAAATCAACAGAGATTATTTCTATTCACTGTATTTCCGTGAGCCGGGTGGAGTTTTATTTGAAATTGCAACTGATAATCCTGGATTCACTGTAGATGAGCCTCTGAATGAGTTGGGAACAAACCTTAAACTTCCTGTTCAATACGAAGGAATGCGTGAGAAAATAGAAGGAGTATTGCCGAACTTATCATAGATCATCGGTCATATTTTATAAAGATGCTAATTTTGAATAAAGATTTAAACATCCGGAATATAAACTTATTTTAAGTAATTGTAACAGGACGCTTCATCGAATCAACTTGTTGATCCATTCTTAAGTCAACTTAAAATATGAAGGATTATTATTAAATCTTCGCGTTAAAAAAAGCACGATTTAATACAAAAAAAATAAAAAATGGAAAGAACAGAAATAGTTTTAGATGGAAGAAAAGGAGAGATTCAGCTTTTCTCAGACGATCATAAAGCAGGTAAAATGGACATATCAGTTATAGGAAAAAAACTGACCGTTTACCATACCGAAGTGAATCCGGAATATGAAGGAAAAGGTTTTGCCAAAATCTTACTGGAAAGACTGGTTTCCTACGCAAGAGAAAATGATTTGAAAATTCTACCGCTATGTCCTTATGTTCACGCTCAGTTCAAGCGTCACCCGGAAGAATATAATGATGTATGGCTGAAGGAAGAACTGTAGGGAGTTTGAGAGTCGGGTTTCGGGATGCGGGTTTTCGAGATTCGAGTTTGAGAGTCTGAGGGGAAGAGGGTTTGAGAGTGTCTTGAGCTAAAAACAGAAGATGAATAAAGTTATTCCCGAACTTATCAACTCGAATCCCGAACCCCGAAAATCTTGCATCCTATTAAATAACCAATTAACAATTTTATCACAATGAAACTTATCACAGGACTGCATCACGTAACGGCAATTACCGGCAATGCACAGGAAAATATAGACTTTTATACCGGAGTTTTAGGACTTCGATTGGTCAAAAAAACAGTCAATTTTGATTACTCGGATGTTTATCATTTTTATTTCGGTGACGAATACGGTACACCGGGAACGATTATGACTACTTTTCCCTATGGTAAAGATCTTATCAATGGCAGACATGGAAAAGGAATGCTTAACACCACTGCTTTTTCAGTTTCTATAGATGCCCTGGATTATTGGATGAACCGTCTGGAACAGTTTAATATTCCCTTCAAACAGCCGCAGCAAAGATTTTCTGATGAAGTTTTCATTTATCTTGAAGATTTTGACGGACTGGGATTGGAATTGGTTTTTAATGATAAAGACGAAAGAAAAGGTTATTATAATGGTTATATTCCAAAAGATTATGCCATCAAAGGGATTCATCATGTGGAAATCTGGCAGGATGCTTATGAAAGAACAGCAGCACTTCTGACCACCCAGATGGATCATAAAGTGATCAAAGAAAGCCCTGACCGATTGAGACTGGGAACAGAAAATATGCCGGGGAAATATGTCGATCTGCTTTCTACCCCAAATGCTTTAAAAGGTTTAGCAGGAAGAGGTACCGTTCATCATGTGGCTTTTGCTACTCCCGACGCAGAGTCCCAGCTGGAAATGGTAAAGAGACTCAACGCATACGGATTGGAGCATACCGAAGTGAAAGACAGGAAATATTTTACTTCCGTATATTTTAAAGAACCGGGAGGCGTTTTGTTTGAAATTGCTACTTCAGGCCCAGGCTTCGATGTAGATGAAGAAGCTGCATTTTTAGGCGAAGATCTGCAATTGCCGCTACAGTTTGAAAAAAGAAGAGAACGTTTGAACGAAGTTCTTCCTAAAATTGATTATCCAACAGAAAAATTCAGATAGAAATAATGAGTCATACTTTAAATATAAAAACAGCAGGAATACCCTTAAATCAGGCGGAAAAAGCTTTGATCATGATTCACGGACGCGGAGGAAGCGCTCAGGATATTCTGAGTTTATCCCAGCATTTGAATGTAAAAGATTATGCACTGCTGGCCCCACAGGCTTTGAATCACACATGGTACCCTTTTTCATTTATAGCACCGGTAGAACAAAACGAACCGTGGTTATCATCGGCCCTTGAAATGGTTGAAGAAACGGTAAAAGTGGCTGTCAATGCAGGAATAAAGCCCGAAAACATCTACTTCTTCGGATTTTCCCAGGGAGCCTGTCTTACCCTTGAATTTTTAGTCCGGAACGCTCAGAAATTCGGTGGTGCGGCTGCTATTATTGGCGGAGTGATAGGAGAGAAAATCAACCGTGAAAATTATAAAGGCGATTTTGCTGGAACTCCGGTTTTCCTGGGAACCAGCAACCCTGATTTTCATGTTCCCGTAGAAAGGGTATATGCTACAGCCAATATTTTAAGAGAAATGAATGCAGAGGTAACTGAAAAAGTATATGCTAATTTCGGACATTCTATTAACGAGGAAGAAATTGAAATAGCGAATTCAGTTATATTTAAATAGTTTAACCACAAAAGTCACAAAAGATTTGATAAGTAAATATTGAACGCTTAAAAAGAACACTTAAGTTTTATAAAAATCTTTGATTTTTCTCTCATGTGATCTTTATATTGTATATTATTAAACTTTACAAACATTTTAAAACAAAAACTTTGTGCTTTTGTGGTTATTACATTTTAAGTAACCTAGTGAAGTGGAGATTCCTACGGAATGGCAAAGTATGAGGATTAACTATCCATACAGATTGTCACTCCGTAGGAGTCTCAATAAATAAATTAACATTCAATAGTGGCGGGTTTTAGCCCGCCAAACAAAAAACAAAAAATCACTGGCTTTAGCCCCAACCTAAATCATTCGAACCTGAAAACTAACTTCTAACCTCTAATTTCTAACTTCTAAAAAACATGCACGAACAACTCCTTTTAATCCTTGGGCTTTTATTACTCGTCATGATGCTGGTGATGCTGGCACAGCAGATTAAGATTGCTTACCCTATCTTTTTGGTGCTTGCCGGATTGGGGATCAGCCTTATTCCCGGAGTGCCCATTTTAAAGCTTGATCCGGAGATTATATTTCTGATTTTCTTACCACCACTTTTGTACGAAGCAGCCTGGTACACTTCATGGAATGATTTCTGGAAATGGAAACGTCCCATCAGCTTGCTGGCTTTTGGACTGGTATTTCTGACTTCTCTGGTGGTTGCCTATACTTCACAAATGCTGATTCCGGGATTTACACTGGCGTTAGGCTTTTTATTGGGAGGAATTGTTTCACCACCGGATGCTGTGGCAGCCACTACGGTTTTAAAAGGATTAAAAGTACCAAAACGTACCCTCGCTATACTGGAAGGAGAAAGTCTGATTAATGATGCTTCCTCACTGATTGTTTTCAGGTTTGCCCTTGCTGCTGTAATGACAGGAGCGTTTTCAATGCATGAAGCTACCGGGCAGTTTTTTCTGGTAGCAGGAATGGGAATTGTTGTTGGGATTGTGGGCGGTCATGTTTTTTATGCCATTCACCGTTTTCTACCTACAACACCAGCGATTGATGCAGCACTTACCGTAATGACGCCCTATATTCTGTTTCTTTCAGCGGAACACTTTCATTTTTCAGGAGTGATGGCGGTGGTGAGCGGAGGATTGTTTATGTCTTTCCGTGCCCATGAAATTTTTAAAACAGGAACTACGAGAATCAACATGACAGGAGTCTGGAATACGCTGATATTTGTGATAAATGCTTTGGTTTTTGTATTAATAGGTCTTGAACTTCCTGATATAATCAATGGATTGGGTGAAATTTCAGTAATGGAAGGAATCAAATATGGTTTGATTATAAGTCTGATTGTCATTGTGGTACGTCTTTTATGGATCTATCCCGTGGCCCATCTTCCAAGGTGGTTCAGTGAAAAAGCCCGCCGTGATCCTAGTCCGGGATGGAAAAACCCATTGATTATTGGATGGGCAGGAATGAGAGGAGTGGTCTCACTGGCAACAGCACTGTCCATTCCGGTTATGATGAATTCACAGGCTGAATTTCCCATGAGAAACCTGATCATTTTCATCACATTTGTCGTCATTTTTGTGACATTGGTTTTTCAGGGATTGACATTACCTCTGATTATTAAATTAACAAAAATAGGGGAGATCGATCATATCCTTCCTTCCCATGAACAGCAGGCCGGGATTCAAATGAGATTGGATAAGCTTGCTGTACAGAGGCTTGATAACGAATATAATGAGGCGGTGAACAGCAATAGCCTCCTTGAAAATCTTAAAAAGACGCTGGAAAGTGATATCAAACTTCACCAGAATCATCTCAATTCTATTGAAATGTGTACCAACAGGCAAAACGATATGGCCGAATATCATAAAGTAATGATGGATATATTTGCCTTACAGAGAAAAGAACTCTTTAAAATGAAACGCGAAAAACTCTTCAGCGATGATGAAATAAGGAAAGCAGAATCGCAGCTGGACCTGAATGAGTTGAAAATTACAGGGAATAAGCATTTGTAGCGGTTTTGCGAGATGCGAGATTCGGGTTTCGGGTTTGAGGGTAAGAGAGTTTGAGAGTGGGTGCGAGGTTTCGAGGTTAGGATGTTGAGTAGAGGAGCTTGGGGTTGGATGCGTTTGAAATTGTTGGAATGTAAATTCCTGGGGAAGGATAAACTAAGCACTTTATCTATTCACACACTATGTCATTCCGCAGGAATCCAAATCGTCATTACCCTTCGTGAACAATATAAACATTAAACATTAAACTCTGAACCTTGAACTTTAAACTTTAAACAAGATGAAAACATTACATTTTTTAGTGATTGGAAAGAACCAGGAAATTCTGGATACTTTAAAAAGAATTATCGAAAATAATGAGGGCTGGACAGCAGAAATACAAAGTGATGAAAATTTCTGTTATGAATACATAAAGGAAAATACGGTGGACATTGTCCTTTTAAGTTCTGGCTTGGATGATGATTTTGAGAAAGATATAAAAGTTTTTTGTGCCGGTTTGGATAAAGAGGTGAAAGTAATTGATCATTATGGTGGAGGAAGTGGACTTTTAAAGAACGAAGTTTACAGTCTTTTTCCTAATTTGCAGGGGTAAACTCTGCATTATGTTCGAAAACATCATCAAAAATATTACGCGATTTATTTCAATCACTCCCGAAGAAGAAAAAACTTTTACAGACCTGCTTGTCTGTCAGTCGTTTCCTAAAAAAACAGTTTTACTGAGAGAAGAAGAGATTTGCCAGTTTGAAGGGTATATTCATAAAGGATGTTTGAGAATGTATTGTCTGGATGATGATGGAACCGAAGTCACATTGCTGTTTGCCATTGAAGACTGGTGGATCAGTGATATTGCATCATTTCAGGAACAGAAGCCTTCTAAGGTTTTTATCGAAACGCTGGAAGATTCTGAAATTTACATGCTGAACCCGGCAACAAAAGAAAAATTGCTGCAGGAAGTTCCCAAATTCGAAAGAGTTTTCAGAATGTTGGTTCAACGGAATCTTGCCACTCTGCAAAGCAGATTGGTAGATACTATTTCCAAAACGGCATCCGACAGATACCTTGAATTTATTAAAGTATACCCTTCCATCCCACAAAGAGTAGCACAGTATTATATTGCTTCTTACCTTGGGGTTTCAAAAGAATTTGTAAGCACCATCAGAAAACGCCTTGCTTCAAAGGAGAAATAAATCTTAGTTTTTTATACTTGCAGATTGCAGAGATTTGCATGGATTTTACAGGTGTGAATATTCCTGTGAAATTATAGTCACCCATTTTATCGGAGATAAAATCCTTGCGCCTTAAAAATATTTAGCTTAAAAAACAACTCGCGTCTTTGCGTTTTCCAATTATTTTTTTGCTTATCATTCATACAGAGATTCCTACGGAATGACACAGTTGCAATAACGGTCTTACCCACACAGTTTGTCATTCCGTAGGAATCTAAGTGAAGTTATTCTTTAAAATATTATATCAAATTAAATAGTTCCTAAGAGTAAAAGACTCTTGTGCTTTCCAACAAAAAGCAATCCAATATACTCATACTGCCAGATACAAAGTTTCCTGAATTTTTTTTGCTGCAGAGTCATTTATTAAACTAGTTAAATGTGCAGGGTTTCCGGTCTCTCTAAATTTGTCCTATCAAACAAGAACAAATAACAATCTGATATGGACAGAAAAGATTTTTTAAAGAAAGGATTATTGGGAACAGGAATGTTTGTAGCATCAGCTTCTCTGGCCAGCGCTATGAAAAATGACATCGATGAGATCGAACCATTAGAACCGATCGGATACAATCATCTTCCCAATACAGAATCAAAAATAAAAGAAAACTCTGTGATCCACAGAGCCGACTCAAGAGGGAAAGCGGATCACGGATGGCTGTTGAGCCAGCACACTTTCAGTTTTGCCAATTATTACAACCCTGAAAGAATGCACTTCGGAGTATTGAGGGTTTTGAATGATGATAAAGTGGGAGCAGGAAGAGGTTTCGGAACCCACCCTCACGACAATATGGAAATTATCAGTATTCCTTTGGAAGGTGACCTTGAACATAAAGACAGCATGGGAAATACAGCAGTGATCAGAAGCGGAGATATTCAGGTGATGAGTGCCGGAACAGGAATTATGCACAGTGAGTTCAACAAAAACAGCGATCAGCTTGTAAAATTCCTTCAGATCTGGATTTACCCGAAAAAGAGAAATGTGACGCCGAGATATGATCAGATGACTTTAGACAAAACAAAAAGTCACAATCAATTTCAGCAAATACTTTCCCCCAATGCAGATGACGAAGGGGTTTGGATCCACCAGGATGCGTGGTTTCATCTGGGAACTTTTGAGCAGAATACAGAAACCCATTATCAGATCAGAAAAAAAGGAAACGGAGTCTATGTTTTCATTTTGAAAGGAAGTGCAGAAATAGGCGGTGAAATTTTAGAAGAACGTGACGGATTCGGAGTATGGGATATCCAGGATCTCAATATCAAAGCCCTTAAAGAAGGCACGGAAATCCTGGTAATGGATGTACCCATGACGCTTTAAGATTACTAAAAGTCTATTGGATGGCCAATGCCCTTTAAATAAAAAAATAATGAACCTTGTTTCATTACATTGTTGATTTAGCCTCCTTTTTTAAGGGGGCTTTTTGTATAAAAAATATGATCACGATTACATATCTGACAAGTAATTTTTAAACACAAAGTTTAATATCCCTTTTTTAAAATTCTAAGGAAGCAAAGTTGGAATCAATGAAATTGATCCTTTCTAAGCTTGTGTAATATCCTTTCGCTTCATCAGCGACTTTAGTCGCAATTCTTTGCTCCCTCAAATAAATAATAGAATCCAATAACCTTTGCGTTTACATATGTTGTAAAACTTTAGTTCTTTAGAATATAAAAACGTAATTTGCTCTTTCTCAACTTTAAGACCTCAATCCTCAACGAAATTTGAAAAGTCAAAAAAAATCCCGATTTTTGCACTCCTTCAATAAACCCGAGTTTATGAAATTATGTATTGCCGAGAAACCCAGTGTTGCCAGAGATATCGCCAAAGTATTGGGCGCTACCACGCCTAAACAAGGTTATATGGAAGGGAACGGCTATTGCGTAACATGGACGTTCGGACACCTTTGTACTTTAAAAGAACCTCACGATTACGGTCCGCAGTTCAAATCCTGGAATCTTTTTTCACTGCCCATTATTCCCAGCAGTTTTGGAATCAAGCTGATCCCGAACAAAGGCGTGGAAAATCAGTTTAAAGTGATTGAGAAACTGGTAGAAGAATGTGATGAGGTCATTAACTGCGGGGATGCCGGGCAGGAGGGAGAACTCATTCAGCGTTGGGTATTGCAGAAAGCAAAATGCAACAAACCCATCCAGCGTTTATGGATTTCTTCACTAACGGAAGATGCTATTAAAGAAGGGTTTGCCAGTTTAAAACCTGCAGAAGACTACAAAAATCTGTATCTGGCCGGAAATGCCAGAGCGATAGGAGACTGGTTGTTGGGAATCAATGCTACGAGGCTTTTTACGAAGAAATTCGGAGGAAATAAAGCAGTTCTTTCCATTGGAAGAGTGCAGACTCCTACATTGGCGATGCTTGTTCAGCGTCAGAAAGAAATTGATGCCTTTACCACAGAAGAATATTGGGAGCTGAAAACCAGATACCGTGATGTCCTTTTCAGTGCAGCTATAGATCGTTTAAAGACGTTGGAACGTGCAGAAAAAGGACTGGAATACCTTAAAGTCAATCCATTTGAGATCGTGTCTTTCGAAATTAAAGAAGGAAAAGAAAAAAATCCACGCCTTTTCGATCTGACCGGACTTCAGGTAGAAGCCAATAAAAAATACGGTTATTCGGCAGAAAATACGTTGAATTATGTTCAAAGTCTTTATGAAAAGAAGCACGTAACCTATCCGCGTGTTGATACCACCTACTTATCAGATAGTTTATATCCGAAAATTGCAGGAATCCTTCAGAAAATGTATCCTTATCAGGATCTTATCGCTCCGTTGCTGGAAGCTCCGATTCCAAAATCAAAAGCGGTTTTCGATGATACAAAAGTAACGGATCACCATGCGATCATTCCTACGGAAATTCCGCCTTCTCAGAATCTGAGCAGGGAAGAAAAACTGATTTATGATCTGATTGCAAAACGTTTCATTGCGGTATTCTATCCGGAATGTAAAATTTCCAATACCCTGGTAGAAGGAAAAGTAGGAACCATTCCTTTCAAAACCAGCGGAAGACAGGTTCTTGAAGCAGGATGGAGAGCCGTTTACGCCAAAGAACCTAAAGAAGAAACCACCGATAAGGAAAAAGAAAAAGAGGAAGAACAAACCATTCCTGAATTTACTGTAGGAGAAACCGGACCACACGATCCGATGATTCACCAAGGAAAAACGACGCCTCCAAAACCTTACACCGAAGCAACCTTGCTGAGAGCCATGGAAACAGCCGGAAAACAGGTTGAAGATGAAGAGCTGCGTGAAATGCTGAAGAACAACGGTATCGGAAGACCATCTACTCGTGCCAATATCATAGAAACCCTTTTCAAAAGAAAATACATCGAGAAGAAAAGAAAAAATCTGATTGCTACCCAAACCGGAATCCAGCTGATCGATACCATCGAAGATGAGCTGTTAAAAAGCCCCGAACTGACTGGTGAATGGGAATCCAAACTTCGTAAAATTGAAAAAGGCGAATATGAAGCCAATCTTTTCAAAGAAGAACTGATTCAGATGGTGACAGAACTGACTGAAAAAGTAGTGTACGGAAAAGGGAAAGTAATTACCCTCCAGGAAGAAGAAAAAGAAGAAGTGAAGGAGAAGAAAAAAAGAGAACCCGCACAGAAAAAAGAACTGCAGTCCTGGGAAGAAACGAAATGCCCTAAATGTAAAGAACATAATCTGATCAAAGGAAAAACCGCCGTAGGATGCTCCGATTTCAAAAACTGCGGCTTTAAAATTACCTTTGAAATCTTCGGCAAGAAACTATCTGATAAACAACTTTTAGATTTGGTGTTAAAAGGGAAAACCTCAAAATTAAAAGGTTTCTCTACCCATCCGGAAGCGGTCACAGAAGGTGTTTTGACTTTAAGTAATGATTTCCAGGTACAACTGAGCTAATCAATAGCATATTTAATCCACATCGTCAATTACCATTCGAAAAAAACAATGTAACTAAAATTATTAATAAGTGGAGAATACGGGATTCGAACCCATGATTTTTCAATACTGAATTAAGCGTATAGATTATTTTATATCGGGATTCCTACGGAATGACAAACTGTATGGATAAACTATGCGTTGTATTTGTCATTCTGAAAGAATCCCGCCTTACCCTTTTTCTATCCAATTTGTGTACCAATATCCTAACTGAATACGTAACAAATTCCCATCTTCCCGAGGGTGGCAAAAATTCTTTGAATTTTTGCCGGGGTGGTTTTACAGTTTCTTGAATAACCTGTCATCATGAAATTTCAACATTCTCTCTTTTCTGTTTGATAAACTGAAAAACAGATCCAACAATAAAAAGCAGAAGAATAATAAGAAGAGTCTGCCCGATGATGGGATCTTTGATATCTTTAGCCAAAGGATGTCCAATCGGAACCCGTGTGAATGTCTCATTAACAGTGGGAACCAGCGACAGGAAAAAGCTGAATGACAACAGGAAATTCTCAAAATACCTGGCTTTCTTACTTTCTTTTTTATTGGCAAAAAGAAAATAGGCCGCAGCGATCAAAACAAGGATAAATAATGAGAATACATGCCCTGCATTAAAACCTCCGTTTTTGGAGATACCTAATGCTGTAAGTGAAGTGACGGCCGTCGCATAAAAATAGACTTTTCCTGACGGCTGAGCCAGATTGATTTTACCATATCTGATAAATCCTATCACTGCGCCAACAAGAGCTGTTACGCCGATAATAGTGTGGAAAATTCCTAAACCTGATAGATTCATATTGATTGTATTTTAAATTGATACTTATAAGCTGCAGGTATATTACTGTTCCCTGTAACTGACGGTACAAATTTGCGATAGAAATACAAAAATGATTTTGGGATTTAGTTCAAGAATTTGGGATTTTGGTTCAAAAAAAAATTCCTTATCAAAACAGGAAATGCATTCATAATCTTTTAAAAAATACAATTTATCTTCCTTTTCGTTCCTGGCGGTAATTGGAGGGCGTTACATGAAATTTATCGCTGAAGTTTTTGGTAAAAGTGGCCAGATCGTTGAATCCGCATTCGAATGCGATATCGGTAATGCGTTCATCGGATATTAAAAGTAATTCGGCGGCTTTTTCCAGTTTTTTGTTTCTTATATAATTGGCAGGGGTATCGTTGTAAAGTTTTGCAAATTCTCTTTTGAAAGATGATACACTTAGATTGCTTTGCTCAGCAAGCTGTTCGATTGTTAGCTGTGAAAATAAATTCGCTTCAATGATTTGCTTAAAAGAATAAGTGGTGGGAGAGAAAAGCTGTGACAGGATCAGCTGAACGGCCTTAGCATTCTGTGACTGAGCCAGCAGCAAAATGATTTCCTTGAGCTTCAGAACCAATATATCTTCATTAACGAGGGAAGGGTTTTCAAAATAAAAAAGCAGCCCTTCTACATACTTCTGGATCAGAAAGTCATTGTTTATTTTCTCATTGGATTTATTCGAAACGATATCGGAAGGTTTTTGCAGTAATAAAGGCAATTCTCTGTCATAGATTTTTTTCAGGATGTCAGGATAGAACGTAACGATCACAATCTCACAATGATCTTCTGACGCTGAATTCTGAATATGTTTTCCGGAGTTGATACAGTTCAGAAAAAGAGAATAATTTGCAGAAACATTAAACTCCTGCTCCTCTGTTTTATATTGAAACTCACCTTTAAGCACATACAGAAAGCAGGCTTGCTCCGAAACCGGAAAATCATACCTGAAGGACCCTGATATATCAATTTTCTGTATCAGGGTTTTCCCAAATAATTCGTGTTTTTTGTAATCATTCAGCATAATGGAGTACGTGAGTTTTTGAATTCAATAATCAGGAAAAGTTAAATAAATTTTCATTGTAAATGTAAAGCAATAATTGATTGTATCGGAGATAAAATCTTTGCGACTTAAAAACATATAGTTTGGCAACAATTTGGGACTTTGCGTTTTTCAGCCAAAATATACAGAGATTCCTGTGGCATGACATTGTGATGAATAAGACTAAGCTTGTATTTGGCATTCAACAGGAATGCCGCTTTACACTTTTTTTGACTGGTGGTTTACCGGAACAACTTTTCATACCAGGCGCCAACATCGCTTTTAATCTCCTCATGATGCTTACATAAAATCACAGCCAGCTCCAGTTCAGACCTGTCAGACTGATAAGGATTCAAAGTAAGAAACCCGAAGAAATTTCCATCCTGATCAACAATCGCCGGAGGATAAGAAGCATAAGCATTCCATGGTGAATAGGGGCCATAGGTACTACCATAGTTTCCATACGTATTCCAGATAGATTTTGAGCTGAAAACATTTCCGTAATCACCAAACTTATTCCATATCGAATTTTTATCAAAATTGTCACAGTTTAAGCATCCCAGATATTCTTTTTGATCTGCACCGCCATACAAATGCAGAGTTTGCGCATAAAAGATACAGTATAAGAGAAGGCTTACAACAATAAACACTTTTTTACAGTACATAAGATGATTACTTTATTAAATATTGATAACTGCCAGAAATGAAAAGGCCAATATTAACCTCCATCTTCCTTTCTTCCATCTTCCAGCCCTTATCAATCTACCTTAAACTTCTTCGGAGACTTTCCGGTGATCTGGGTAAATTTTCTGTAAAAATACTCCAATGTATTAAAACCTGATTCAAAACATATATTTTTAATCCCGATTTCAGGATTGCTGATCAGCAATTGCTTGGCATGTTCTATTCTCAGTTGAATAATATATTCTACCGGAGTACAATTGTAGGAATGCTTAAACTTTTTAAACAGATTGGCTTCGCTCATTCCTGCAAGCACAGCAAGTCTCCTGATGGTAATTGGTTCTCTGTAATTGTTTTTGATGAAATGAACCACTTCCTGAAGTCCGTTCTGCATATTTTCTGCCTTTCCGGAATGGAGGAGGATATGCTTTGCATTGGTTTTCATCAGCTCATAAATCAATTCCTTCAGACTTAAACTTAAAAGAAAATCTGAGGTGCCATGAAGATTTCCGTCAATTCTTCTGTTATAAAGGTTGGTAAGGCTTCTCCACAAAGATTCATCCGAGCTGATGAACTTTTTCACAGTGTTTTCTTTCATCATAATTCCTGTTCTGTCCCAGTCCGGATGCCAGTTTTCAATCACCTCAGAGAATACACTGTCAATATATTCCTGCTCAATATTCAATACCAGACATTTCGTAGGTTCTTTAAAAACGGGATGGATATCGATGCTCAGTTCCTTGTTACAGGGCGGAATAAATACACTTCTTTCCTTAAACTCAAAAGTTTCATCCTCACTGCGGATGATCTTATTGCCACTCAGCATAAGCGTGATAACAGGCTCTTCAAAAAAGAAAGGAAAATCATGACAGACTAAATTTGTTTCAAACACATTCAATTCACCGAAAGGAATGCTGAAAACAGTTCTTTCTTCGATCTTTTCCATGATAGGTAGAGTTTAGGTTAAAAAAAATAGAGAATAAGTAAATAATTTATACCATGTTATTGCCATTTTCGGATTACGTAAAATACAAAATAATTTAAAACAATGGAAAATACATCAGCAGCCAAAGAAACCCATACTCCAGATACCCGGTTTTTATCCGTAAATCCTTCTACCTTAGAGGTTATAGGTGAAGTTATCAATACTTCCAGAGAGGAGATTGATGCTAAAATTGAGAAAGCAAAAAAAGCCCGGAAACTATGGGCAGCAAGACCGGATGCAGAAAGAAAAGAGATTTTATTAAAAGTAGCGGAAGCTTTACAGCAAAATTCAAAACACCTGGCAGAATGGATTACCCGTGAGCAGGGAAAACCGTTGAATGGTCCTGGAGCTAATTTCGAAATGCAGGCTTGTATAGGCTGGACACAGGTTCCAGCATCACTGGATTTACCCGAAGAAATTGTTTTCGAAGACGAAACCCGGAAAGATGTTGTATACAGAAATCCGATTGGAGTAGTAGCAGCCATTGCTCCCTGGAACTGGCCTTTGATGATTGCCATCTGGCAGATTATTCCATCACTGAGAATGGGAAATGCAGTCATCATCAAACCTTCGGAATATACCACTTTCTGCAGTCTGGAAATGTTAAAAGTGATCAACAGTGTCCTTCCTGAGGATATTTTGCAGGTAGTTACCGGCAGAGGAGAAGTGGGAAGTTACCTTACCTCACATCCGGAAATTGGGAAAATTATGTTCACCGGATCCATAGCCACCGGGAAGAAAGTCATTGAAGCTTCTGCTAAAAATATGGCCCGATTAACTCTTGAATGTGGAGGAAATGATGCAGGAATTATTTTACCGGGGCTTGATGTCTCTAAGTATATTGATGGAATTTTCTGGGGCGCTTTTCTGAATATGGGACAAACCTGTGCCTGTTTAAAGAGGTTATACGTTCATGAAAATGATTACGAAAAAGTCGTTAAAGCATTGGCAGACTATTCTTCCAATATTCCAATGGGGAACGGAGCGGATGAAACCAGTGTTCTGGGACCTATCCAGAATAAAATGCAGTACGATAAGATTCAGGATCTGATTCATGATTCCGAAAACATCGGGGCAGACTTCATATTCACAGGGCAAAAACCTGATCTGGAAGGCTATTTTATTCCCGTAACTCTGGTGGGAAATGTAGATAACGGAGACAGAATTGTAGACGAAGAACAGTTTGGTCCTGTGTTACCAATTATTAAGTATAAAACGTTGGAAGAAGCCATCAGTAAAGCCAATGATTCAGAAAACGGACTGGGAGCTTCCGTTTGGAGTGATGATCCTGACGAAGCTCAGAAAGTCGCTGTACAACTGGAAGCAGGAACTGTCTGGATCAATCAGCATGGTGCTATTCACCCGTTTGTTCCCTTCGGAGGCGTAAAACAATCTGGTTATGGAGTAGAATTCGGAATAGAAGGATTAAAAGCAGTTACCGTTCCTAAAGTCATCAGCATTAAAAAATAAAGTTAGAACTCATGAAATACGATTTTATAATTGTCGGATCCGGTTCGGCAGGCGCTGTAATCGCTAACAGATTAAGTGAAAATGAAAATATAAATGTCCTTCTGCTGGAGGCAGGTCCCGATGATAAAGTAACTGAAGTGGAAGAACAGGCCGGTTGGCCCGCCATATGGAATACCGAAAGAGACTGGGCTTATCATACCGTTGCGCAGGAACATGCAGGAGGGAATACAAGATACTGGCCTCGTGGTAAAACATTGGGTGGTTCAAGTTCCATTAATGGGATGATCTACATCAGAGGGCATCAGCAGGATTATGATAGTTGGGCTTATAAAGGATGTGTGGGCTGGGACTGGAAAAGTGTTCTGCCTTACTTTAAAAAATCAGAAACCCATGAAGAAGGTGAAGATGACATTCATGGAGGGGAAGGACCGCTTTTTGTAAGCCGTATCAAGCGCCCGAATGCCATTTCAGTTAGTGCTGTTGAAGCATGTAAGGAACTTGGTTATCCTTTGACGGATGATTTTAATAAAGAAATCTGGGGTGCAGGTCTTAACCACCTCAGTGTAGGAAAAGACGGTAAAAGATGTTCTACCGCGAAAGCATTCTTAGATCCTGTGAAATCGAGGCCCAATCTGCATATTCATACCCATGCACTGGCTCAGAAACTGATTTTTGAAGAAAACGAGTGCATTGGAGTTCAGTATTTGAAAGACGGTGAATTAGTAGAAGTGGAAGCAGAAAAAGAAGTCATTGTATCCTGTGGAACCATAGAATCTGCCAAACTTCTGATGCTTTC
Source organism: Chryseobacterium sp. X308 (assembly GCF_020733145.1). Taxonomy (NCBI): domain Bacteria; kingdom Pseudomonadati; phylum Bacteroidota; class Flavobacteriia; order Flavobacteriales; family Weeksellaceae; genus Chryseobacterium; species Chryseobacterium sp. X308. The sequence goes on along the minus strand of NZ_JAJFZH010000003.1, from coordinate 75,631 downwards.
CGGAATCGGTGATCAACAGGAACTGGAATCAGTGGGAATTCCGGTAGTAAAAGATTTGAAAGGAGTTGGAAAAAACCTTCAGGATCATCTTTTGGCAAGTGTTATTTTTAAAGCTAAAAAAGAAATTCCTGCTCCGGAAGCCAATCTGCTGGAAGCCCAGTTATTCTGGAAAAGCAAAGAAGAAATGGCTTTCCCTGATCTGCAGCCTTTGTTTATGGGACTTCCTTATTACAGTCCGGGATTCACAGGGCCGCAAAACGCATTTACATTCTGTGCAGGATTTATCAGACCCGCCAGTAAAGGGTATATCAAGCTGACGTCTTCAGATCCTTCAGCTTCTCCGGAAATTAACCCGATGTATCTTTCTGAAGAATCTGATCTGGAAGCCCTTTACCAATGTGTAGAAATATGCCGCGAAATGGGAAAAACAGAAGCCATGAAAGAATGGAATGACGGTGAAATCTATCCCGGAGAAGGAAAAACAAAAGAGGAAGTGATGGATTACATCAAAAAATCATGTTCCACCTATCATCATATGACCGGAACCTGTAAAATGGGAATCGACAGCCATTCTGTAGTAGATCCGAGACTGAGAGTATATGGAATAAAAGGATTAAGGGTAGCAGATGCATCCATTATGCCGGATGTGGTTTCCGGAAATACCAACGCACCTACCATTATGATTGGTGAAAAAGCAGCAGATATGATCAAAGAAGATCATCATCTGAAAGCGTCAGGTTCATCTGAAAAGTTATCGTTTGTTGTGTAAGAAGGTTTAAAACCTTGAAAAGAAGCCGTTTCATGTTTATGAAGCGGCTTTTTAATGAAAAATTGAAAGATCATTGAGATCAAAAACTTTATAGCGCTTACCTTTGTTTAAAATAAAATTCATGACACCAGAAAAAAAGAAACTCATTACAGACAGCTTCAGCCGCTCGGAAACCCTGAAATTCTATAAAGCAGAACTGCTGGAAGTAGAAACAGATTTTATATCCATGAAGATCCCTAAAATGGAAATGATGACCCGAAAAGCAGGAATGTTCAATGGTGCAATGATCGCCTCTCTGGTAGATGTTTCTTCAGGATATGCTGCTGTGAGCCACTATACGGAAGACTGTTATGTAGTGACCGTTGAGCTGAAAGTGAATTATCTTCGCCCTGCAATGGGAGACGCTTTGGTTTCAAAATCCTATGTTATCAAAGGTGGAGGAAAAATTGTGGTTGTGCGAACGGAAATCTATGTTCAGATCGAAGGATCTGATTCAGAAAGTCATGTGGCGACCTCATTAGTTACCATGATGAAAATAAAATAAGAATTTAAAGGAAATAAAAGCCGGAATATTACTTCAATAAAGGATTTCAGAGAATTCTTTTTTCCGGAATGGAATGGCTTTTGCTCCAAAAACCCCATAAACATTAAAAAATATCACAATGAACTTAATTATCCGACTTTTTATTACAGCGATTGTAGCTTACCTTTTAACCAAAATTTTACCGGGAGTACAGTTTGAAGGATTCTCTTCAGCCATCATCTTTGCTATTGTACTTGGGGTTCTGAACATATTTGTAAAGCCAATCTTAAGTCTGTTTGGCCTTCCGCTGACCATTCTAACCTTAGGATTCTTTGCCCTGGTAATCAATGCCGCAATTGTCCTTATTGCAGACTATTTCATCGACAGTATGGTCGTAGATGGGTTCTGGTGGGCATTTATCTTCAGTATATTATTATCAATCGTAACTTCTCTGGCGAACTCTATGTTCTCAGATGGAGAATAGAATACCAATAACGATTACATACAATAGGCTGTCCAAAAGGACAGCCTATTCTTTTTCTAACAGTTCTTTTTAATCCACTTAATACAGTCTTCGTAAGTCAGTTTCTGGTTATCTTTCTTCATGTAAGGGGCATTAATCGGTTCGTTTTCTGCAATATTTGCCATGATCTGTTCAAGAGTCCTTCCTGCAAAATTGACTCTCGTTTCCTTTATAGATCCATACTTGAAATGGCCTTCATGGACGTGCCAAAGATTGGGTGCGCCTGCGTCTACACGCGTTGCTTTAAAATCGCCTGTGTCTGGTGTACTCATAATGTAAAATTTTAACTAGGTTGGTATTGGTTATATCGGACGTCTGATATTGTAAATTTCACTATTTCAGACAGGCAGAGTAACAGAGAAAATCCCCATATTTAAAAAGTAGGTGTTTTCCCCGAAAAGAGCTTATTTATGAAAAAAGAATTTTAATGTTAATTCTTTCGTCCGTTTTTATTTTAAATATTAACTTTGGCAATCTTTGAATTTAATAAAAGGATGAATGAAATCACTGCAATTTCATAAATCCGTTAAAAAAATGAATATCAACATATGAAACTTAAGTACAGTCTGCTGGCTTTGGCAGCTCCGCTTTTAATGAATGCACAACAAGTAATGACGCCTGAAATCCTTTGGACTTTGAAAAAAGTTGGAGTACAGGCAGTTTCACCGGATCAGGGTTCCCTTATCTATAAAGTAGGACAGGTAGACCTGAAAACAGAGAAAACGAAAAACGAGAACTATTTTCTGAATGTTCTTAATCATCAGTCTTCCAAAATTGATTTAGGTAAAAAAGCACTTATTCAGTGGGATAAAAACGGAATTTATGCTCAGGAAGGAGATAAAATCTATCTTTCCAAAGATGCCGGAAAAACCTGGACAGAATTTTATACCATTGGTGAAGCAGATAATATCGTAATTTCTCCGGACGGAAAGAAAATTGCTTTCAGTAAGCAGGTATTGGTGGAGAAAGTAATGGGGAAAGATAAATTCAGCGATACTCCTAAAACAACGGCTCAGGTATACACGGATCTGAACCACAGACACTGGGATTATTTCAATGAAGGTAAGTACAACCATGTATTTGTAGTGAATACTTCTGATAAGGTAGAAGGAGCTAAAGATCTTCTGGAAGGAAAAACCTGGGATTCTCCTCAGAGACCTTTCGGTGGTGCTGAAGATTTTATCTGGAGCCCGGATTCTGCCCAGCTTTTATATGTTACCAAACCTAAAAGTGGTAAAGAATATGCTACAAGTACCAATACCGATATCTTTGCTTATGATCTGGCATCAGGTACTACCAAAAACCTTACAGAATCCAACAAAGGATATGATGTAAACCCAAAATTCAGCCCGGACGGAAAATCTCTGATCTGGCAGAGTATGGCCAGAGATGGATATGAAGCAGATAAAAATGATGTGAAAATCCTGGATTGGAAGTCAGGGAAGACCACTAACCTTACCTCTGGCTGGGATGAAAGTGTTTCAGGAGACGTTCTTTGGGGAGCAGATTCAAAAACGATCTACTTCACAGCGGCATTCAGAGGTACAAAACAGCTTTTCTCGCTGGATTCAAAATCAGCAAAAGTACAGCAGATCACCAAAGGAGATTTTGACGTAAACGAAATCTTTACAGACAATAAAACTTCACTTCTGGTAGGAAGAACAGATGTAAACCATGCTACAGAATTATTCTCTGTAAACGTTAAGAATGGAGAAATGAAGCAGGTAACTGAAGCGAACAAGGAAACGTATGCTAAGCTGGCTCAGGGGAAATCTGAACTTAAAATGGTGAAAACTTCAGACGGTAAGGAAATGGGAGTTTGGTTCCACTATCCACCGAACTTTGACCCGAACAAAAAATACCCAACGCTGGTATACTGCCAGGGAGGTCCACAGTCTGCACTTACTCAATATTTCAGTGTAAGATGGAACTTTGCCTTAATGACAGCTAATGATTATATCGTGGTAGCTCCGAATAGAAGAGGTATGCCGGGTTGGGGAACAAAATGGAACGAAGAAATTTCAAAAGACTGGGGCGGGCAGCCAATGAGAGATTATCTGGCGGCAACAGATTTTGCGAAAACTTTACCATACGTGGACGGTGACAGAGTAGCAGCTGTAGGGGCTAGTTACGGAGGATACAGTGTATTTATGCTGGCAGGAATCCATGAGAACAGATTCAAAACTTTCATCGCTCATGATGGTTTATTTGATATGAAATCATGGTATCTGACTACCGAAGAACTATGGTTTGCCAACTGGGATCTTGGTTCTCCATGGGAAAAACCACTTCCAAAAGCATACACAGAATTCAATCCAAGCAACTTCGTAGAAAAATGGAACAAGCCGATCATGATTGTTCAGGGAGGAATTGATTTCCGCGTTCCTTACGAGCAGGGTCAGGAAGCTTTCCAGGCTGCAAAATTAAGAGGATTAAAATCTAAACTGGTCTACTTCCCGAACGAAAACCACTGGGTCCTTCATCCGCAAAACGGGTTGGTATGGCAGAGAGAATTCTTCGACTGGCTGAAGGAAACTTTATAGACAAACAATATAAGATATCAATAGAAACGGGCTTTAGCCCGTTTTTTTATAATTAAAAAATCCAATGGCTTTAGAGCCAAAACCTAAATAAACTACGTTGGGTTTAGCAAATTAAATTCAGGCTATTGGAAGCTGGAAGAGGGAAGCTGGAAGTTGCTGTTAATCTTAACATTTATAGAGGTTTTCATAAATTAATGATATCACTATTAAAAAGATGAAAATACAGATAACCAGTTTTTCATAACCTTCAATAGCTTCCTTCTTCAAGCTCCCGGCTTCCAGCCTAATTAAAAATTAAAATAAATTAAATCTCTATATTTGAATATGCAAAAGCGTATTTCTTCATTTCCACCCATTATTGATGCTCAGTCTGAAATTCTGATTTTAGGATCAATTCCCGGAGTGAAATCACTGGAAAAACAGCAGTATTATGCCCATCCTCAAAACAAATTCTGGAAAATCATTTTTGAATTGCTGAACGAAGAATTTACTGATGATTACATACAAAGAATTGAAACGATAAAGAAACATCATATTGCCCTCTGGGATGTGATTGATTCCTGCGAGAGAAAAGGAAGCCTGGATTCTGAAATCAGGAATGAAGAAGCCAATCAGATTGCAGAATTGTTAGAAGAACATCCGAACATCAAAGCTATTTTCTGCAATGGCGGAAAGTCTTACAAAAACGTACAAAAACTGTTGGGAAAAAATTATAAACTTCCCGTTTTTTTATTGCCTTCTACCAGTCCGCTTCATACGGTTTCCTTTGAAAAGAAGCTGGAAGAGTGGAAGAGGGTTCTGAAGTTTTTGGGATGATTAGGAGTTCTGGAATTCGGGTTGCGAGATTCGGGATATTGAGTGGTAGAGTTTGAGAGTGAGAAGATAAAGCTAGATTCTTACGGAATGGCAAACAGAGCGCTTTATTTATCCGCACACTTTGTCATTCCGTAGAATTTATGCATTTACAAACCAAACTCTCAAACTCTCAAACTCTCCGACTCTCCACCAGCTCCCAGATATTCTCTCAATCCTTTTAACAGTTCCAATTGGTTTTTAGTTCTGTCCAGATTGTGTTCAGGATGCGTAATAGAATAGTAGGTACTTCCATTCAGATAATCGGTTAAGAAACGAAGTCCCTGAATATAAATGGCGACCTGTGCTGCATAATCGAGATTCTCAGCTTCCAGCCATGTCAGTTTTTCTTTTAAGTGAAATAAAAATCCTTCTTTTACGACTTTATACATTTCAGGGTTGAAATTGTCTATGGCGCTTCCATCATCTTCCTGAGTGGTATTGGTGTAAGACTGAATCATGGTTCCAAAATCATACAGAATAGTGGATATCATCATGGTATCCAGATCAATCACCGCTAAAGGTTGATGATTCTGATCAAAGAGAATATTACTGATCTTTACATCTGCATGAATGATTCTTTTTGGGATCTGGTTGTTTTTCTCCATTTTGATCCATTGATCGGGCAAGGACAAAAGCTGATTGGTGATTTCAATTTCAGCTTTAGCATTTTCTTTTAACTGAGGAGCCGCATCTTTGAGTGCATTTTTATAATCCGTAACCCTTTTCTCAAAATTCAGAAAGTTGGGAAGAGAATCTTCAATAGCAGGCAGTTTTTCAGTATTTACCGTATTGAGAAAATAACTGAAGGTTTTAGCAGCATCAAAAGCCGTCTGCAAAGAGGGAGCAGTAAGAAAAGTAATACTGTTTTCTATAAAATTGAGCATGCGCCAGGGCTGGCCATTTATATCTTCTACCAGCAGCTCATTGGCCAGAGACGGGATAGGTTCAATAATCTGAAAGCGATAATGATTGGACCTGAGAATTTCATTAATCAGTAAATGGTTATTAACGACCACTTCCGGCTGTTTAAAAACATGATTGTTGATTTTCTGCAGAATAAACTTTTTTCCCTGGCCTTTATCCTCCAGAAGATAGGTGGTATTGATCAACCCGTCAGTAATAGGAGTAAGGTCATAACTGTCCGTACCGATAAATTCAGCAACAATATCATTTAGCTCCATAAATTTTCCGGGTATCTGTTGTTTTTAATCTCTGAAATCAGAAAATCTTTAACTTCCTTTTTATCATCAGCATACGTAACTCCCATCCATGGGGAAGGAGATACTTTCACCTTTACCTTTACTCTGTTTTCATCCATCATTCTTTGTACTGCAGAAGGAATATAAAATTCCTGATCAGGCAGTGGATCAGATTCTATGAAATCATAAAAATAGGTGTCCAGATAACAGAAAATGTGAGGGTGGAAAATAAAAAAATTCATCGATACCAGGGTGTCAGGATCCAGTTGTATACTTTCTCCGTTTTCAATGTAAACAATTGAGTTATTTATTCTTTGAATGGATGTTTGTTCCACCACTTTGATCAGGTAGTTTTCAGCATCCAGCGTACATATTCCTCTGGCTACAGTACCGTTTCCACTCAATGTTGTACCCACAGGATAAGCAATCATCCCTAATTGTGTATCTGATATATGATGATGGTTAATTTCATGTGCAGCGAGCTGATACACTTCTTTTCCGTAGAAATCATCCGCGTTGATCATCACAAAAGGCTCCTGTATTGAATATTTGGCGCAAAGTACGGCATGAGCGGTTCCCCATGGCTTAGTACGATCAGGATAATCAAAACCTTCCAGTGAAATAGGAATGCTGTCTATCTCCTGATATACCCAGATCAATTCAAAATTTTTAGCTTTTGAAATGCCGTTGAGCCTTTCAATATAACTTTCAGGAATCAGTTTGTTGACAATAATAACGACTTTTTGGAAACCGGCTTCCAGTGCATCAAAGATGGAATACTCAAGAATTGGCGAACCGTTATCGAGTATTCCGTCTACCTGTTTAAGCCCCTTGTATCTGCTGCCTAATCCGCCTGCCAGTATAAGTAATGTTTTCTTAGAACTCATCGGTCATTCCAAATACAGGTTTACGGGTTTTCCATTTTCCATTGGTGAAATCAGGAATATCAACTACCTGACCGCCTTTGGCAATAGACTCTTCGCTTAATGGCGTAATCGAATACCACAATGCAAGATCATACACATCCATCGGGAACTCTATATTCCGTTTGATACATTCAATAAAAGTATTCATTACAAAGAAATCCATTCCGCCATGTCCGGCACCTGCAGCAGTAGCTTCAAACTTTTTCCACATCGGATGATCGTGTTCTTTCATCCATTTTTCGGTATTGTCCCAACGGTGGGTATGGTTCATGGTTTTTTCAAAATAAATATGTCCCTGGTTGAAATCTCCCCATCCGAAATCCTGCCACAACCCTTCAGTTCCCTGAACTCTGAAACCAAGATCATAAGGTCTTTGTAAGCTTGTATCATGAGTAAGAAGAATGGTTTCTCCATTGGCACAGGCAATCTGAGTGGTTACAATATCTCCCTGGTTGAATTTTACTTTGGCACTCGGATGGTTTTCTCCACCTTTTGGATGTTCAACAATGTATTTGTGAAGCCCCACGGATTTTGAAGAGAATGAAGAAAGCCTTGTTAAACGGTTTCCTCGGTTGATGTCCATCATCATAGCAACCGGTCCTAGGCCATGGGTAGGATAAAGTTCCCCGTTGCGTTTTACGTAATGTTCAGTTCTCCATTTTGCCTCACTGAAGCCTTTTTCTCCAAACTCAGCGCCGGAATTGTATGGAGTAACTCCGTCATTGAAAAGAACACCTCTCAGATCATGCTGATAACCGCCTCTTCCATGTATCAGTTCTCCGAACATTCCTTTACGGACCATATTCAGGATGGCCATAATATCTCTTCGATAGCATACATTTTCCATCATAAAGATAGGAACTTTCGTCTCTTCATATACCTTTACAAATTCCCAGCAGTCCTGAAGCTTTATCGCCCCGGAAACTTCCATGCCTACAATTTTTTTAGCACGCATAGCTTCCACACCCTGGGTAAGATGCCATTCCCATGGAGTAGCGATCACAACAGCATCTATTGTTTTTAATTTCAACAGATTTCTATAATCGTATTCCCCGTTCGAAAACTCCTGAGCTGCCGGTTTATTGTTGTCTTTTAAGATTTTTTGAGACGCGGCAAGCATTCTTTTCTCCGGATCTGCAAATGCAACAATCTCTACATCATTACGTTTTGCCAGTAATTTTACATGCTCCTGGCCACGAAGACCTACACCGATAAAACCGACGCGGACTTTTTTATCTGTTTTAAAATCATTGGAATAAGCAAATAAAGAATTGGGTAAAACCAATGCCCCAAAGCTTGCTAAAGCGGCAGTCTTAAGAAAGTTTCTGCGGGAGTTACTATTGTCCATCTATTTTTTTTTAAATATATTAAAACTTTTGTAAATCCCGGTAAGGTGATAGATAATTAGAGAATGAAGTGATGAAGGTGGTTTGTAAGAATTTGAGGGTTATTGGATTTTAAAGTTGAACAGTTTTATAGTTATAGGATTATAGGTTGTTAATTTTCACTTTTTTAGCAGTTTTGCTCATTTGTATTTTTTTAAAATATTTTGTTATCTGCATGAAATTTATTGATTGATCCATGCCTTTCTCAAGGTCAGCTGTTTTGAATCCGGATTTGGCAGCGTACTTATTGTTCCGGTGGTTTCATCATAGTTGAAACCTGCCTTTCCCAGGTATTCTTTCAAAGGAATAAGATGATGGGTGCCTTCTATATAATCTCTGAAAAATGTACGTATTTCAGGATAGGTCATCTTTGTAATTTCATCAAAGATACCCGGACTTCGTCATTGGACATATGAAGAAGATCTATAGTGTATTCGTAATTTTTCTTTGAAGTCTGTGCAATCATCAGGTTAGGCATTATAATGATTACGAAAAATAGCTTTATAAGAATATTCATGCGCTGCAATTTTAATTATTACGAAAAACACTAAATCACTTCACAATTTGTCTCTTTTATTTTTCCATATAATATACCTCTTCATAAGGCTGAATCAGTACCCATCCGTGACCTGAGAATTTCATCTGAAACTCTTCACCGCTTCCTCTGCCGATAAGGCTTTTGAAAGAAACATTGGTTTTCAGTTCCGGGCTGAGGTTTCCGGACCATGCCACAGTAGCATTCGGATCTGTAAATACAGGCGTATCAGGAGTCACCAGCAAGGTTAAAGGATCTCCGTGAGTCGTAATAGCAATATGGCCCGTTCCTGAAAGTTTGGCCTGGAAAAGACCTCCGGACATCATTCCAGCGATGCTTTTCAGCATAGTAATATCACTTTTTACACTTTGTTCATGGGCAAGAATATCATTTCCGTTTACACAAACAGATTCATTGTTCAGGTAGAGAATACGGACTTTCTTCCCGGAATCAGCAACATATAATTTTCCGGTTCCTTCTGCTTTCATCAACCTGGCACCTTCACCACTGATCGCTTTCTTCAGAAGATTTCCAAGTCCTCCGGAAAGCATTCCCTGCCTTTCAAAATTGATATTTCCCACATAGCTTACCATACTTCCTCTTTTGGTCCATACCGCCTGATTATTAAGGTTGATTTCCAGAAGATGCTTTGTTTCCAGCTCAAAATAATCTCTTTGCTGTGGATTTTCTTTTGTTTCGTTGATAAATGCTTCTATCGAATATTTGCTCATAATGATAATTTTATTGGTTGATGTAGTGTTATTATTTTAGTTTGTCGAGTTTATACTCTCTTTTGTTACTTTTAGGATTCAGATCCACAAATTCATACGCTTCAAAACCGGCAAGTCTGGTTTTGAACATCTCAGTTGCCTTTTCCAGTGACCAGGTTTTAGGATAATGAAAACCTTCAAATTCTGCATTGAAAATTTCTGCTTTGAAATCATGTGAAAACTCATGATCGCCTGCGTAGGTCAGTGCTATTTTGCCTGTCCATATAATATCATACTGGTGATTCTCTTTTTTTGAAAACCGGAACTGATGTCCTGCACAGCTGTCATGCCCCAGCAGGTAGATGTTGAAAGCAAGATCATCATCATCAGGATGTTGCTCAGACGGAAGATCATTACTGAAAAGATCATTTTGAACAACAGCATCGAAATCTAATTTTTCATCAAGATTATTAATTCTGATTCCTCTCTGTTCACCCCAATAGTTGGACGAGAGTGTACAGGCATGATAGTTTCTCCATACGATTTTGGAGTCCCAGTCGGACAGATCTTCGTCTTCTTCTTCATTGTTTTCATCGTCATTGGTATAATATTTTTCAGTTTTTAAATGAAAATCAAACCAGATAAATCCATATTCATCAATTCTTCCACTCCAGCTGAAATTTTCAATTGTATGACCGTCAGGATACGGATTATCAATGAAGTATATTTTACTTACAGGTTCCATATTGAATTTTAATTTTTCCAAAAATACTCTTTTTATGTCTTGAAACTCCCCGTAAAATCACGGTTTTATATTTGATTGTAAATAATACTTGACAAAGGGGTGTTCAATGTCGTATATTTGCACTCCGAAAATTACACCTTGTAATTTCAATAATTTTTAAACCGTAATTTAAAAAATGAAAACATCAGATTTTAATTTTGATCTTCCTGCGGAATTATTAGCAGAACACCCATCAGAGCACAGAGACGAAGCGAGATTAATGGTACTTGATAGAAAAACACAGACTATCGAGCACAAATTATTCAAGGATGTTGTGGATTATTTTGATGAAGAAGATTTGTTCATCTTCAACAATACAAAAGTTTTCCCTGCACGTCTTTACGGAAATAAAGAAAAAACAGGTGCTAAAATTGAAGTTTTCTTATTAAGAGAGCTTGATAAAGAAACCAGAGTTTGGGATGTTTTGGTAGATCCTGCAAGAAAAATCAGAATTGGTAACAAATTATTCTTCACTGAAGATGAGTCTTTGGTAGCTGAGGTTATTGATAACACAACTTCAAGAGGAAGAACATTAAGATTCTTATTCGACGGATCTTACGACGAATTCAGAACAAAACTAAAAGAATTGGGAGAAACACCGCTTCCAAAATATATCAAAAGAGCTGTAGAACCTGAAGATGCAGAGAGATATCAGACAATCTATGCAAAAGTAGAAGGAGCAGTAGCTGCCCCTACAGCAGGTCTTCACTTCTCTAAGCATTTGATGAAGAGATTAGAGATCAAAGGAATCAATTTTGCTGAGGTTACCCTTCACGTAGGATTGGGAACATTCAACCCGATTGAGGTAGAAGATCTTTCTAAGCACAAAATGGAGTCTGAAGAAATTATCATTGATGAGAAAAATGCTGCGATCATTAATAAAGCAGTTGAATCTCACAGAAGAGTATGCGCAGTAGGTACTACTACCATGAGAGCATTGGAAACTTCTGTTTCTTCAAACAAAAAAATCTCTGCTTTCAACGGATGGACAAACAAATTCATTTATCCTCCTCACGATTTCGGAGTTGCTAACTCAATGATTACGAACTTCCACACACCGAAGTCTACTTTGATCATGATGATTGCTGCATTTGCCGGAAGAGATTTCGTAATGCATGCTTATGAAGAAGCCGTAAAAGAAAAGTATAAATTCTATTCTTACGGTGACGCAATGTTAATTCTATAAAAAAAGTAAAAAGAGCCAAGTTAAAGGTAATACAAGTAGAGATGAGACAAAATGATTTACTTATCAGAACTTTTACATTTGGAGTTAATTGTCTTAAGTTTTTAAGAACACTCCCCAATGATTCTGAAAGTAAATTAATAAGATTTCAACTCGGGAAATCAGCTACTTCAATAGGCGCTAATTATGAAGAATCCCAGGCAGGATCCTCCAAAGCAGATTTTAAAAATAAAGTAAAAATTGCTTTAAGAGAAGCCAGAGAAAGTCATTTTTGGCTTCGGGTTTTAGAAGGATTAGATGGTTATGATTCTGAGGAATTTAAAGCTTTATTAAATGAAAGTAACGAATTGAAAAACATTTTGGCTGCAATAGTTAACAATACTAAACTTTAAACCTTTTACTTTTAACTTGGCTCTTTAATAATATGAAAGATATCCGTACATTATCACTAGACCAGCTTAAAGACTACTTTGTGTCTTTAGGAGAAAAGCCGTTTCGTGCGAAACAGGTCTATGACTGGCTATGGAGTAAAAACCTCCATTCGATTGACGAAATGACGAATCTTTCAAAATCACTTCGTGAGAGAATTTCGGAAGAATATACCATTAATCCTGTTTCCGTAGACCTTCTTCAAAAAAGTTCTGACGGAACCATCAAAAACGGAGTGAAACTTCATGACGGACTGATGGTGGAATCTGTTCTTATTCCTACAGAAACAAGAACTACAGCCTGTGTATCTTCGCAGGTGGGATGCTCATTAAACTGTGAATTCTGTGCTACAGCAAGACTGAAAAGGATGAGAAACCTTGAAGTAGCTGAGATTGTAGATCAGGTAGCCCTGATTGACAGCCAGAGCAGAATGTATTTCGACAGACCGCTTTCCAATATCGTATTTATGGGAATGGGAGAGCCGATGATGAATTACAAAAACGTAGTGGAAGCCATCAAAAAAATTACCCAGCCGGAAGGATTGGGAATGTCTCCAAGAAGAATTACCGTTTCTACATCCGGTATCCCTAAGATGATCAAAATGCTTGCAGATGATGAACTGCGCGTGAAGCTGGCTTTATCCCTTCACTCTGCTATCGAATCCAAGCGTAATGAGATCATGCCTTTCTCTGATAAATTCCCGTTGACGGATATTATGGAGGCTCTTCAGTACTGGTATCAAAAAACAGGTTCTGTGATTACTTTTGAATACTGCGTATGGAAAGGAATCAATGATGGCGATGAAGACATTAAAGCTTTAATCAAATACTGCAAACAGGTTCCTTCAAAAGTAAACCTGATTCAATACAATCCGATCGGGGACGGAAAATATGACCAATGCAACAAGCAGGCAGAAGAAAATTACATCCGTCAGCTTGAAAATGCAGGGATTACCGTAATGGTCAGAAGAAGCCGTGGAGGTGATATTGATGCCGCCTGCGGGCAGTTGGCCAACAAAACAACAGATTAAAATTTCCTTAAAAAAAGCCTAAAACTTTCTTAAAAAATAGCTTAAAACCCTACCTTTGCACAAATTATTTTGTGATGATGGATTTTCTTATGAGCGAGGACGGGCTGGAAAATGTGTATGCATGGGCTATCCCATTGCATGCCACTGTTATTTTAGCGGAAATGATTTACAGCCACGTTTCAGAAGCTAAGTTATATAGCGGGAAAGATCTTGCCACCAATGTTTATCTTGCATTGATGAACTTTGGCCTTGACCTTATCATGAAGGCATTTGCCATGGGGGTGATGTTCTTCTTTTATCATCACAGGCTTTTCTCTTGGGACCTTAGCGTATGGTATTTGCTGGCTTGTTTTATCATCACAGACTTTGCCTATTATGTGCTGCATTATGTAGACCACCGTTCCAGAGCATTCTGGGCAGTTCATATTACGCACCACAGTTCAGAATATTTTAACCTGACAACAGGATTCAGAAGTCCCGTATTACAGCCGCTTTACAGATATCTATATTTTTCACCGCTGGCATTTTTAGGATTCAATCCCTGGCATATTATGGTGGCATACGCCATAGGACAAGTATATGGAACATGGGTACATACGCAGACTGTGAAGAGTATGGGATTCCTGGAATATATTCTGGTAACACCTTCTCATCACCGCGTACACCACGCATGTAATGTGAAATACCTGGATAAAAATATGGGAATGTGTCTCATTATCTGGGATAAAATATTTGGGACCTTCCAAAAAGAAGATCCGAATGTACCCGTGAAATATGGAATCTATCCAAAAATGCCGGATAACAGACCGGATACGGTATTATTTTATGAATGGAGAAAAATCTGGAAAGATCTGAAGCAGCCAGGATTAAAATTCACAGACAGAATCAATTATATTTTTAATTCTCCGGGATGGAGACATGACGGGACGGGAAAAACCGTAAGGCAGTACCAGAAAGAATATTTTGCAAGACAGGCACAAAAGAAAGAACAACAGCAAAATCAGAAAGAGCAGAAAACGGCTTAACTTCTGATTTAAATCAATAGAAATCTAAGGGAAAAGCGGGCTATTTTTAGTCCGTTTTTCTATTTTTAGAATGGGCAATTTTCGAAGGCTTTACAGTATTTATATTCCGTAGGAATCTCCACTCTTATCTCAAACCCGCATCCCGAAACTCGTATCTCGCATCACATGCAAACGCTTTTAGCTCCAACTCTTCAACTCTCTAACTCACAATAAAACCTTATTTTTGTCTTATGAAAAAACTCCTTCTGATTGTTGCTCTTTTCGTTGGCCAATCTGCATTTTCCCAGCGGACTGATTTTCTGAAAATAAAAAAATACAGAGTTAATTATCTCGATGATAAAATTGAAGAAACTTCAGGACTGAATATTTTCAATGGAAAGCTGTATACATTCAATGACAGTGGAAATCCTGCCGAGCTTTTTGAATTGGATAAAAAAAGTGGAGAAATTATCAGGATACTGAAAACCAATTTAATCAATACAGATTGGGAAGCGTTAGCCAATGACGGAGAGAATTTTTATATCGGGGATTTCGGAAATAATACCGGAACAAGAAAGGATCTGACGATTTACAAAGTTCCATACGAGCGTCTCGATGAGTCTAATGTTATTAAAATTCCAGGTTCGGAAAGGGCCTTTGATGGAACGAAAATTCTGTTTTATTATCCCGAACAGACTGAGTTTATTTCTAAAAACACAAAGAACGATTTCGATGCAGAAGCCATGATTTATCTGAATGGAAAGCTGCACATATTTACCAAAGAATGGGCTTCAAAAGTAACCACGCATTATATCGTAGATCCTGAACTCTCAGAAATGCAAAAAGCAGAAAAAATAGAAACCTATAAAACAGGCTTCGTGGTTACAGATGCTTCTTACTTTGATAAAAAGCTTTACTTAGTAGGATATACCAGGAAAACAGAAGTCTTTTTAGATATTTTTACAGAAACAGAACCCGGAATATTTTTTAAAGAAAAACCAAAGCATTATTACCTCGGGACTGCGCTTTCATTAGCACAGATTGAGGGAATAAGTGCAGATGAAACGGGAATTTATATTTCAGGGGAAAAGTTCAGATCTCCGTTGGGAACTGCAAAACCTTCATTTTATTTTATCCCGAAAGAACAACTCAAAGATTAATTTGCCTTAAAATTGAGCGAAAAAAATTATCTTTGTGAGAATTAATAATTATTCACCCAGCATCGCAGATTGTGGCAAACATTGTAGAAGAGATTAAACGACCGATCAATGATGAAATGAAACTTTTTGAACAGAAGTTTTATGAGTCAATGCAGAGTAAAGTAGCTTTATTGGATAAAGTAACCCGTTTTATTGTTACCACCAAAGGAAAGCAGATGCGTCCTATGTTTGTGTTTCTTTGTGCCAAACTGGTGGGTGAGGTGACGGAAAAAACATACAGGGGTGCTTCAATGATCGAACTGATCCACACCGCTACTCTGGTACACGATGATGTGGTGGATGAAAGTTTTAAACGTCGTAATTTCTTTTCAATCAATGCACTGTGGAAAAATAAGATTGCAGTTTTGGTGGGGGATTACCTTTTATCAAAATCAGTTTTACTATCTACAGACCACAAAGATTATGATCTGCTTGGCGTGATTTCCAGAACGATCCGTGAAATGTCTGAAGGAGAACTTCTTCAGCTGGAAAAGGCCAGAAAGCTGGATATTACGGAAGAGGTTTATTATGAAATTATCCGGCAGAAAACAGCAACACTGATTGCGGCATGCTGTGAAATAGGAGTTCTTTCCAACAATGCGGATGAAGCTTTAGCCAAAAAGATGATGGATTTTGGTACTTTTACCGGAATGGCATTTCAGATCAAAGATGACCTTTTCGATTATTTAAGTTCAAATGTTATCGGTAAGCCTGTTGGAATTGATATTAAAGAACAGAAAATGACGCTGCCTTTGATTCATACCTTAAAAATCGCCAGTGAAAAAGACAGAAAGTACTATTTCGATACCATAAAACGATATAATAACAATCCTAAGCGTGTAAAAGAGCTTATAGAATTTGTTAAAAGTTCAGGTGGATTGGATTATGCCATTACAGTGATGAAAGAATTTCAGCAGAAAGCAAAAGATATTCTGAATGAGTTTCCGGATTCTGAAGCAAGAAAATCGCTGCATATTATGCTGGATTATGTCATTGAAAGAAAATTCTGATAGTAACACTTTTTGGTCAGTTTTAATTTTTTTATTTTCCTTTTTCCTGTAATCCCGCATGGTGTAACGGATCCTCATTATTGAAAGAAAAATAATCTTATCTTCCAATAATTCAATGAGTTGTGATTAGTTTGCTTTTTTGTAAGATTAAATTACTGTAAATTAACATTTTGCATTACTTAAGCAAAATAATTACTAATAATTCATTGATTTTCAATATAATTTTTGTTTATTTGTGGTTAGAAAAAAACAACAAATAATGAGAAAAATTCAAACTATGATGATAGCGTGTGCTATCAGTTCAAGCTTCATCGCGTACGCACAAGTGGGAATAGGTACTCAAAATCCCCAGACAACTTTTCATATTGACGGTTCTAAAGACAATCCTGCAACAGGAATTCCTTCTGTGGCTCAACAGGATAATGATTTCAGTGTAACTTCAGGTGCTAAAGTAGGGATTGGTACAGTTTCACCCACTGAAAAATTGGATGTAGCGTCTGGAAATGCCCGTATCCGTAATATTAATTCGAATGTAGGTATCGGAGGCACCGACAGGGTGGTTGTAGCTGATGCTACCGGAATTCTGAAGACCATAGATTTTACAGCTTATTCACTGTTTCATGCGCGTTTGGCAGCGAACCAGAACATCAGTTCTTCTACGATCACGACATTATTATTCGCTGCACCGATAGCGACTTCCCCTTTCTATTCTTATAATACCGGAACTGGGGTGATGACTTTTAACCAGCCTGGAAATTATCTGGTAACGCTGCAGGCTAGTTTTACCAATATGCCCGCAGGAACACAGCTGCTCATTGGTATCAGACCTGTACCGGATGCGAATTATCTGGGAAGAGGAAGCCATTATAACGCAGTTGCTGCTTCGGGAACTGTAGGTGAACTGATGAATTATACAACCGTGGTTGTTGCACCTACAGCCGGGTATCAGATCCGTTTTACGGCAGCGCCGAATCAAAATTCTACGATTATTTCGACAGAAACCGGATCTACAGGAAGTGGAAATGTTACCAATGTAACTGTTCAGAAGATCTGATTCTATTTTTATTTTAATTAAACTAAAGTGCTGTATATAGATTTTCGGGAAACTGAAAATGTATATACAGCACTTTTCTTTTTAAATTCAGAATCTGATAATGATTCAGTATAAAAATGAGAAAGAGCTGCTTAATAAATTTTTTTATCTTCATATAATAATCCCTATTTATTACCTTTGATTGTTTAATTAAGCGAAAAATTTAAATTAAATAATTTTCAGGGTTACAATGATAACGGCTAGAACTATACAAAATAAAGCGATTAAAAATAAATAATCCGCAATGTTCTCAAACGTGTATTCCCGCTTACTATTCCTTGTTCTGATTGCCAGAAATGAAAAGAAACAGCTGCAGGCAAAAAGAATACAGGCAAATCCTGCAAATTCGTCCAAATAGGTATGCTGACTGATTTTAGAGATTTTCAACGAGGTGATAATGAGTAGGGAAAATCCTAAAAGATTGCTGGAAGCATTCAAGATATGAGGTGATTTTTTTTCCATCTTTTACATTTTTTTTCAAAATAAAGCACAATTTTTTTTATTATCAAATTTTTAAAAAAGATTATTAAAAATTAAAATTAATTTAAAAAGTGTATATTAGCAAAATACTTGAAGATTAAAAACTTTTTTACTTAGCTATGCAAACAACCTATATTGAAACACAGCAAATATCCTTTCAAGATTTTAAAAATCAGATACTTGAAGACTACAGGTTAGGAAGGATCTCTCGTGAAATGTCTTATCTCGGAAGGAGAGAAGTACTCACTGGAAAAGCTAAATTTGGAATTTTTGGGGATGGAAAAGAACTTCCTCAGCTTGCAATGGCGAAAGTTTTCAGAAATGGAGACTTCCGTTCAGGATATTACAGGGATCAGACTTTTGCATTGGCAATAGATGCCTTGACGGTAGAAAGTTTCTTTGCGCAGATGTATGCAGATACCAGCGTGGAAAGGGAACCTGCTTCAGCCGGAAGACAGATGAACGGGCATTTCGCAACAAGAAGTTTACATGAAGATGGAAGCTGGAAAGATCTGACAGCTCAGAAAAATATTTCTTCCGATATTTCTCCTACAGCAGGGCAGATGCCGAGATTATTGGGATTGGCTCAGGCTTCAACTATTTATAAAAGCGTAAAATTTGACGGTTCAGAAAAATTCTCAAGAGAAGGGAACGAAATTGCTTTCGGAACCATTGGGGATGCTTCTACAGCAGAAGGACACTTCTGGGAAACCTTGAATGCTGCATGTGCTCTTCAGGTTCCAATGATTGTTTCTATCTGGGATGATGGGTATGGTATTTCAGTTCCTACAAAAAACCAGAGAGCAAAAGCGGATATCAGTGAAATGCTAAGTGGTTTCCAGAGAAAAGAAGGAGAAAACCAGGGGTGTGAAATTATCCAGGTGAGAGCCTGGGATTATCCTGCATTATTAGATGCATACGCTAAGGCAGAACATTTTGCAAGAACAGAAAGTGTACCGGTGGTAGTACACGTGGTAGACGTTACTCAGCCACAGGGACATTCTACATCCGGATCTCACGAAAGATATAAAAACGAAGAGCGTCTGGCATGGGAAGCTGAGTATGACGGGCTGGCGAAATTCAAAGAGTGGATCCTGAACTATTCTATCGAAATTGATGGAAAAGAAGAAGTAATTGCTACAGCTGAAGAACTGGAGGCTATTGATGAAGAAGCGAAAAAAGCAGCAAAAGCCGGACAGAAAGCAGCCTGGGAAAATTATCAGAAAGCTATTTCAGAACTTATTCAGTCTGTTTTACCTTTAGTAGAAAATCTTAAAGGGCAGAATGCTGAAGTTGAAAATTATATCGCTCATTTTAACAAATTGGTTTCAAAAGCGAAGAAAGACATCTTCCATCTGGTTAGACAGACTTTACTGGTGACAAGAGGAACAAATTCTGCGGAAAGAAATCAATTGATGCAGAAATACAATGAAGTATCTGCTGTTGAAAAAGACAACTATTCTTCTCACTTATATTCTCAGTCCCAATGGAAAGCTGAGAATGTTCAGGAAATCAAACCTGTATATTCTGACAGTTCCGAAGAGGTAGACGGAAGAGTAGTGATCAGAAACAATTTTGACAAAATTTTTGAAAAATATCCTGAAACTTTAATCTTTGGAGAAGATACTGGAAACATCGGTGATGTCAACCAGGGATTGGAAGGAATGCAGGAAAAATACGGTGCTTTACGTATCGCGGATACAGGAATCCGTGAAGCAACGATCCTTGGACAGGGAATTGGTATGGCGATGAGAGGTTTAAGACCAATTGCTGAAATCCAGTACTTAGACTATGTTCTTTACTGTTTACAGGGAATGAGTGATGATCTGGCAACGGTACATTACAGAACAAAAGGAGGTCAGAAAGCTCCATTAATTATCAGAACGAGAGGTCACAGATTAGAAGGAATCTGGCATTCAGGTTCACCAATGGCTGGTATTCTGAACCTTTCAAAAGGTATTTTGGTATTGGTTCCTAGAAACCTTACGAAAGCAGCAGGATTCTACAACACTATGCTTCAGGCTGACGAACCTGCTATCATCGTAGAATGTCTGAACGGATACAGATTAAAAGAAAAACAACCGGATAACTTAGGCGAATTCACTGTTCCTGTAGGGAAAATTGAAGTAACAAAAGAAGGAAAAGATGTTACTTTGATCACTTATGGTTCTACATGGAGAATTGTAACGGAAGCCGCTAACGAATTGGAAAAATTAGGAATTTCTGCAGAAGTAATTGATATTCAGTCGTTGATTCCTTTCGATTTATCTCACGAAATTGCTGAAAGTGTTAAGAAAACCAACAGATTAGTAGTGATTGACGAAGATGTGGAAGGGGGAACTACAGGATTCATCTTACAGCAGATCCTTGAAAAGCAGAAAGCTTTCAGATATCTGGATTCAGATCCGTTGACGATCTCTGCCAATGATCACAGGCCAGCATATGCAAGTGATGGTGATTATTTCAGTAAGCCGTCTGCAGACGATATGGTAGAAAAGATCTACGCCATGTTTAATGAAACAAATCCTCAGAAATATCCAGCGATATTCTAATCGGGATTTTAGATAAATTTAAAACCGCTTCCTTTTTGGGAGCGGTTTTTGTTTGCTAATCCTCTTCCGCCAACGCAATCCTTAGTGTATTCAAAGTATTCATCAGCGTTATACTTGCCGTAAGTTCTACAATTTCCCGTTCTGTGAATTGCTTTGCAAGTTTTGCTTTAATTTCCAGCCAGTCATCTTTACCATAAGTGAGAGCTTCAGCCCAGCTTAAAACAAGCTTTTGCAGCTCATTGAAGGCATTGGTATGTTTCCAGCCCGGAAGTCTGTTAATGACATCTTGTTCAAAGCCAAAATCAGGGAGCTCTTTAGCGTGATAGCTGCAGCAATAGGCACAGCCATTGATTTGAGAGACACGTAACTCCACCAAGGCAATTAGTTTTTCATCAATACCGGATTTTCTAATGCTGTTATGCGCTCTGTACAGATTTCCAATGGTTTCTTTTGCAATTTCTTTGTAATTCATCATGAATATTTTTCTGCAAATTTGCATCAGAAATAGTTTTGAAACTATATGCTTACATTTTGGTGATATACTTACCTCTTGGAAAGCTTCTTAAATTAATTATTAAACTTTACCACTATCAAATAAGTCTGTTATTCCATTGATTAAGTCTGTCCCATTTTCCCAAATCTGTCCATTATTAAATAATCTAAAATATTCTTTCTCAAATGGTTTATATTTGTAACAGCAGCAATACTAAAATCTTGCACAGTTTCTTTATATAATTCAGGAAATATTTCAGCTAAGTCTATCAAAGTTCCTTCTTTAACAGGCAGATCTGGATAAGATTTACCACATTTTTCAATACTTCTTTCTTTTATTTGGTTTCTTAATTCTGCCAATTTAATTGTAACAGCTCCTAAATACTCGAAGTGGTTCAACCCACTGGTAATAATTCCTTGTCTGAAACCTTCCCAGAAGTTTCCTCCTGCAATGGTAAAGGAGATACCGCCGGATAAGCTTTTCATTACAAACATAGTGACTTCATAAAGCTCTCATTAAAGTATAATAAGCTACTATCAGCTATATCTTAAAAAAATACAATCTAAGGAACAAAAGGGATTTTTGCAATAAAACTATCTTCTAAAACTTTATATCCTTTTTTTTCTACCAATTCTCTTATATAACTTTGGCAACCTAAAAGAATCACTGTATAATTATTATGTGTAGAGTTTAGTCTTAATATGTACTTTTTTTCTTTATCGAGATCATACCATCCCTTAAGATTAATAATACTTAGTATGGCATATTTTTCTTCTTTTGGTTTTAAAATTATTAAATCATTGAAACAATCTTTATCATCAAATCTCTTATAAAATCCCTTTAAAATTGCTTTATCTGGAGTAACAATATTTTCATCACAAGTCATTACGAAATTGTCATTTTTAAAACCATAAGGATCAATAATGTAAGTATTATTTGTATTATTTACAATTTTAAACATATAGGGATCTTTACCATCAAAAATTTTATCTAACGAAAATTCTTTACCTTGGAATAAGATATCAACTTCTTGTTTAGTATTTAATTTTATTTGTGCATTAAAGTGCACAAAACTAAATAGTAATAAAATTAGCGACTTCATATTTTTAAAATGAATAGTTTAATAAAAATTTAGGGGTATATCCCATTTCAACCTTAAAATTATCTTGGTTTGGATCTTTTATACCTGTCCAATCATATACATATTTATACGCTCTATATTCCATTAAAGCGGTAATATTTGGTAATCTCCAAAAAGTTTTATAAAAACCACTAACATAGTCAATTGAATGTACTAATTCATGTAAAAATACTTCTGCAAATCTACTAATAGGTCCAGTATGTAAAGATATAGCATATATCATTTGCCCTTTACTGTTAGTAATGCCCCAAGCTGGATTTCCGGCACCAGCAACTAAATTTCCATTCTTATTTATTGAAATTTTTTGACTGTCATTACTCTCCCATTCTGAGATAGCTCCTGCTTCATCAGCAAATTTTGCCCACCCAGAGCCTAAGCTCCACATATCTTTGAAAACTATTTGTAGAATTTCCAAAGCTTGTTTTGTTGTACAATCATTATTAACTCCGCTATCTCCTAATGTTTTTTCCAATCTATTCTGTAAAACTTTTTTAATAACGGTATTGCCTCCTAAATGCCCCAAATGGTTCAACCCACTGGTAATAATCCCCTGTCTGAAACCGTCCCAGAAGTTTCCTCCTGCAATGGTAGAGGAGATACCGCCGGATAAGCTTTTCTCTACAAACATAGTGACTTCATAAAGCTCATTAAAGTATAATAAGTTACTATCAGCTATATTGAAAAAAATATAATCTAAGGAACTAAAGGTATTTTTGCAACAATACTATCTTCTAGGACTTTATATCCTTTAGACTCTAGTTCTTCAACATATTTTTCACAACCTAACAATGTTACAGTTTTTTTGTTATGAACAGAATTAGTAACTTCAAAATATTCATTACCTTTTGAATATTTATAAATACCTCTATTATTTACATTGTAATTCACTGATTGCTGTATAGTCTGGAAAGGCTTCAGTATAACTAATAATTCATGACATAGCCTATCATCTTTAGATACATAACCTTGTACAGCATTCATGTACGGCTCTAAGATTTTTCCATTTTCCGATACATAGGACTGTCCATAAAAGCCATATGGATCAATAATGTATGTATTATTTGTATTATTTTTTATTGTTTCTTTAATAATACTTCCCATATCCTTTGTTGGTAAATTATTCTGTGGAAGATAAATATCAACATCTTTGCTTTTGTTTATTTTCATTTGATTAGAGCAAAAGATAAATAATAAAGAAAACGGTAAAAACAACATTTTTTTCATAATTCTATCAGTTAATGATGTAACAAATTAAAAAAACAAAATATATTCTATACATCAATATAGAGCTATTTATAAGGTATGAGTTTTACTTTGCCTTTTAATGTCCCATCATAAATTTTGTATCCTTTAGTCAACAAACTGTCAACGTATTTTCTACAACCATAATAGTAAGGAGATTGTTTAGTATGTTCTGTTTCAAAATTAACTACATATTCCGAATCATCATCGACTTTATACCAACCTCTTAAAATTGAGAGATACAATATTGCATTCAAACTTTTCCCTGGAGGAATTAATAATATATTTTCTCTACATTCAGCGTCATCCCAATCTGCTGGCTTAGAAATAGGCTTCTGTAAATAAGGAGTTTGTATTTCTCCATTTTTATAAACTTCTCCGGACTTCTCCATAAATCCTTTGGTGTTAATAATATAACTTTTGTCTGTATTATTTATAATTAGAAAGGAATTCTTATTGTAATTACTGGGAGAGTCATTTATCATATTATCTTCGTTCATATATATTTTAAAGCAAGATTCATTATTTAGTAAAATTTGAGACTGTACTTTTATAGTTACAAACAAAGTAACAAGTGCTATTTTGAAAATTAAATTTCTCATCGTATAAAATTAAAAAGTGAAAGATGTATTTGCATTGAATTCATAATATGATTGTGGCCTATATCATTGATATATCCTCCATTCCATTTTGCTTCTTCCATATACGCTCTAGACTCTATGTAATCATGTCCTATAGAAAAATTATTCCAAAAACTCTGCACTCCGGACATAACATCTATGGAATGAATCATTTCATGTATAAAAGAGCCGCCGAGAGCATAATTATTTATGTCAGTAGATAATAATACCTTGCCATTAATTGGATTTGTTATACCATAATCTTTATGACCAGCCGTAGAATAAATCATTCCTTTCTTTAAACTTAAAAAACCCTTATATTCTTTTCCTTCCCATTGTGCTACAGTTTCCTCTGTAGCAAACTCTGCCCATTGTGCACTATTATCCCAGTATTCTTTAAAGATTATTTTAAGCTGATTTAATGTCTCTTGCGTTGCTTTTTTGGTTGGATCAATATTATGCTTTTCTAAGATTTTTTGTAATGGGTCTTTTCCGAAAGTAAGTACAGAAATATGTGCCAAGTGGTTCAATCCACTGGTAATAATTCCTTGTCTGAAACCTTCCCAGAAGTTTCCTCCTGCAATGGTAGAGGAGATACCGCCGGATAAGCCTCCCATGGCAAGCATTGTAGCCTTCATATAATCTCTTCCAAAGGTATTATAACAGTTCTTGTATCTGCTTAAAGTCTATGCTCATGCTTATATTCTGCTTAAAGAATATTTTTTAACTCTCTTTAATGAAATTTTAATGGTATTTTTTCTGTCTTTAATTTACCATGAAATATTTTGATGTTATTTCTTTTTAATGAGTCTAATTCATAATGAGTCAGGTGCTTTTTTATCTCAGTACTATCAAAGTTTAACCCTATCTGGATAAAATATTCCTTTTTCTTATCAAAGCTATAATAGGATCCTGATGTTTCTAAATCCTTTTTAAAAATTGAAATTTTCTCTGAGATTTCCTTTTCATCACCAGGACCTAAAACAAATTTCGATTTGGTAATTACCTTATATTTTTTAGCACCCCAATAATCTACTCGAAGGCCTTGGGCTAATAATCTCTTCCAGAGTAAGGAATCTTTGTGTTCATTGATTATATATTGATCCATTGCTTTTCCAGTAGGTTGTGCTTTGTCAATAAAAATATCGTTGTTTGGTGGTTCCTTTCCTTCTTTATCAGTTATCCAGATATTTCCTCCCAAATATCCCCATTCTTCACTACTAATAAATGAAGGCGGGTAAAAAATATATTTTATATCTGTTTCATTATTGTACACAAGACAGGATTTTTTGTTCGTTGGATATATTACATCACAAAAGCTAAGTGTCACCCCTTTTCGATTACAGCTCAAACATATTAAAACTGCCATTAGTAATATTAACTTTTTCATACTCTATTTTCCAAATTTTTGTAATAACACATTAGCCTCCGTCATATTGTAATTAGATTGCCCCACGGCCCAGTCATAGGTTCTCTGACTATCTGCATATACAGCATTCCAACTCATATAAATAGCTACTTCACTTTGATGTACTGAATAATTGTTAATAGCTGTTGTACCTGCACTCAGTTTTATCATACTTTGCCATGCTGCTTTTGAGCCATTTACTATCAGCCATCCATGCCACAATTCATGCCCTAAAGTTAAGGCAACATCAATATTTGTAGAACTTCCTTTTAAGTAAATTTTCATACTTAGACTTCCATCTCCATTTTCACTTGTTTGCCCAGAAAGCTGATCACGTTTTGGATGGTCTTTAAGTGTTACAGCATAAAGTTTTGTACCATGAAGGCGATTTAATAATGTTCTTAATATAGGAACATTCTGCATCATTTTCCACAAGTCTTCTGGTTTTCCAGAAAAATGTTCACTAGCATTTCCCATTACTCTCTTCACTTGGTTGTAAAGTCTGTCATAATTGCTTCTGTCAAAACTTTCTGCTGTTAAATGCCCCAAATGGTTCAATCCACTGGTAATAATTCCTTGTTTGAAACCTTCCCAGAAGTTTCCTCCTGCAATGGTAGAGGAGATACCGCCGGATAAGCCTCCCATGGCAAGCATTGTTGCCTTCATATAATCTCTTCCAAAGGTATTATAAACAGTTCTGGTATCGGTACTTGCACCAAAATTTATACCTAAACTCTGTATTCCGCTTGCCATAAGGGAAGAGATTGCCCCGCTCAATGCCCCTGCTTCAAATTTTCCGCCATCTATCGCAGACATAGCACCGCTTGTAAGGGCATGAGCCCCTGCCTCAAAGATAGCTTTTCCTATGGTAAGAACCTGGCCAAACAAGGAGGTAGCTGCAGCGCCTATCCCAAAGCTAATAGCTCCGGATACCGCTCCCATTACCGCTGCTTTCCCCAGGCCATACCATACCGGGATACCGCTTATCATATTCATAATGGCTTTGGTAGTAATAGCTACTGCCACCCCAATAATTACAGCTGCAGTAAGCGATATAAATTCATTACCATCTACATCTACATACAGCAAAGGATTATTGTATACATATCCGAACCGGTTATAGCTCTGGGTATTAAAAGGATCCTGTACCAGATTATCCGGGCTTAGAAATCTCCTCAGGAAGGGATCATACAGACGGGCATTCATATTGATAAGTCCGGTTTTCCAGAGATGTTCATGCCCTGTATATCCTCTGTCCAGGAATAATGTATAATTGCTGATGGCTGCAGGATCAGTAATCATCTGCCCTGCAGCATTTACAATGCCTTTAAGATTACCCCATGCATCAAAGAAACGTTTTTCCACTACCGAACCATCCGTTTTAGAGATGGCCACAATACTTCCTACATTATCACGGTGCAGGTAATAGTTTGCATTCTCAGCAAGTGTTCCTCCATTCAGTACTTCTTTTTTGATATAGTTGGCGGTGTAAGGATCTCCGGTAACGTAGGTGATAAGCTGAGTCTTTCCATTAGCTTCTTTGGTAATCTCTACTGCAAAATCAGATGAATAGAACTTTTGCCGCCCTGTAACAGAGGACTTCATAGAATACCTTGTTTTGAGAATGTTGTACTCAAAATTCAGGTCTTCCTTGCCCGGCAAAGTGATCTGAAGAGGGCTTTTAAAGGCATTATATTTTATGGCAGCAAAACCCCTTTGTGCATTTACATTCTGCCCGTTGGTATTGAAGTCAATTCCCTGAAGCCTGTAATCTGTTTCATTATAATTGTATTTACCAAGCTCTGTATTGGAAGTTATTCTTCCCCTCTTATCATAGGTATACTGGTTGGTTATGACACCATTTACAGCTTCCGTCAGCAGCCTGTTGAGCTGGTCATAGGTGAAATCCTCTTTCTTTCCAAAAATATTATTTTTCCTTAAGATCAGAATTCCCCTGTCTGAATTATGGAAATAATCTATGTCCATGGCTAAATTACCATTGTTGGTATTCTGATGCCTGATATTAAACAAAGAATAATCAAGATCATAGTATTGGTTGACCAGGGTATAGCCATTTCCATATTCAGTCTGTTTTATCTGCCCTCTCGCATTCATGTCAGACAAATGCCATATCATAGCTCCTGTGGCATTGTCATTCTGCTGGATCAGAACTCCATTGGTATCATATACATTTTTAACAGCAGAGCTTGAAGTATAGTTGGGGTTTACTAAGGTAGTAGACATACTTACAATATCGGCTCTTCCCAATGCATCAAAGGTAGTGGATGATGTATAAGTAAAGTCTGGAGTCTGTTCTTTCTTACCCTTTATCCTGAAATATTGATCATAATAAGTAGTGTAGGTAAACGTTTTTCCGTTGCTTAGTCCTGTAATGGTTTCAGGAAGCTTGGTCTGCCCGTTATAGGTATAGGTTTTCTCTATCGTTGTATTTTCAGCAGGAGTATTCCCATAGGTCTTCTCTGTAAGGGGTCTTCCCAGATCATCATAGCTGTACAAAGTATATCCTTTGGGGGTAGTTTCTTTGGTAAGTCTGCTTAAAGCGTCATACTGATAGGTGAAAGTTCCGGCAGAGGGATCTGTCATTTTTGTTTTATTACCCCAGCCATCAATTTCAAAGGTTGTTTTTATTCCTTCATAGTTTGTTTCCTTAATAGCGCCGTTAGGATAATAGTAATAGTTGATAACACCGCCCTGATCCTGCTGTCTTATGGTATGTCCCATAGCATCAAGGGTTTTGGAAGTCTTCTTAGTGACCAAATCATCTACGGTTACTTTCAGTCCTTCATAGCAGGTCATTATTTCGTGTCCTTTGTAGTCTTTATTCTTTACCGGACGACTCAGCTCGTCATATTCTATTGAATTCCACCTTACGGGTTCTCCTTCATAGAAAGGTTCTGAAAATCTGACTTTTCTGCCGAAAATATCATATTCGGTCTTTACAGCAGTCCATTTTCCATTAACAGACTGTGTTTTAGATTGAACCTCCCTGTCAAATTTATCAAAAGTAACAATAGTCTCTGTTCCTCCTTCTCTCTTCTTATGAAGATTATAAACACCGCCTGTGGAAGCATCGGCTGCAGATTTGGATATTGTTGTTTTCTTCCCAAGGAAATCAGTAATTTCTTTAATATTTCCCCATGAATCATATGCATAAGATGTGGTAAGTCCCAATGGAGATACTTCAGAAGATGTACGTCCCAGCGCATTAATGACAGCAGTGGAGTACAGCCCGTCCGGAGTAATAGTTTTATTTACATACCTGCCTGTGGTTTCATATTCATATGTAGTGGTTTGCGATGTTACCCCGGCAGCAGATAAAGTCTGGGTTTTCAGATTCCCGATGTTATCGTAAGTATATGCTGTAACAACAGGTGCTGCTCCGGCTTGGTTACCATATTTTCTTACCTGCGAAACACTTCCATCAGGAAAATAGTCAGATTCATCCCTGGTAGTAAAGGACAGTCCGTCTTTAGAAACTATGTTTTCTACAGAAGCTATTTTGCCATAGAAATAATGTTCTCCATTTGAAAATTCAGGTTTATAAATATAATTGGATATGGAAGACCCGGCTCCGCTGAAATCTGTGTAGACTGTCTTAAGCTTCAGGTCATCTGCTTCATCATATACATATTTTTTACTGATGGTAACTTTCTTAAGGTAATCCCTGGAAATTTCATCTGTGGCAAGGATCATGTATTGGTGGTTACCTTTATCAAATTTCTTATTAATACTTATATTCTCAGTAAAAAATTTATTGATTCCTCCATAGGTAGAGCTTGTCACCGCATTATCCATTTCCGGGTTTCTGGTTTGTATATTCCAGAAAACAGCATTTACAGGATTTTTATTGATGTATTTTCCATTTTTGATTTCAGATTCATATGCATCACTGGCATACGTTTTCTGGAAGCTCATAAAACCTTTCCCCTCCAGATGTTGTATGCCGTTTTCATATCGGTATTCTTTGGTCAGGATTTTTCCATCAAAGGTAGTATGGATTTTTCCTACCAGATAAAGAGCAGGATTGCTTTTATGTACATAATAAGGATATCTTAAATGATCCTGAGGTTTATAAAGATAGGTGACCTCACTTTTGTCAGTTGAGAAATATTTATCCTTAGGAACCATGTTTCTGTATTCAATCTTTTGTAAGACATCCGTACCATTATTTACCTCCTGAATTTGCTTTTCAAGGAAATTGCTGTTATCGATGACAATATCACTGGAAAACCCTACTAAAGGATCATAGATATAAATGCCGGATTGAGAAGTATTCAGATTGTCAAAGTTCCTGGTTGAAAGGATTAAGGAAAGTGGAGATATCTTATTATTCTCGATAGAAAATGTAGATAACTGCTGGAAAGTTCCTCCGTTCTGGATTTTATTTTCATAAAAATTAACCCGGTTAGCCATTACAGCATTAAACTGCTGATAGACAAGCGGTGCAGTCCTCAAGGTTAAGGTACTGCTCAGGTTATCTACCGGAACACCTGCCAGGGACCCATTGACATTATACTTAGCCTTTCCTATTTTATTAAAGGTGACAATATCTGAACGTCCGTCATTATTGAAATCAGTAATAATAATATTATGCGTAGAATATCTCGTATAAGCATACTCGTCGGGCTTTCCATTCCAGAACTTCTGCCAGAAAGTAGACCTTTTTATATAATTGCTCTGTGAGGGTTTCAGATACGCTATTTTCTGTTGGGTATAGTCATCCTGGTTCTTTACAAATGAAATTCCATTTCCGGTATATTTCCACCAAAGAAGCGTTTCAGTCTGCATTCTGTAATAGGTATCTGCCAATTTCAGTCCGGAATTATCATCTTCAGGAATTTCATATACTACCTGTGGAGTAATGAAATCAGTGAGCCCGTCACCATTGAAATCTCCCAGAAAAAGAGGAGTCTTACTTCCAAAATTGGAAAGAGCAGCATCTGATAGCAATGTATTTATGGTATTGTTGCTGAAATTGATCTTATAGACTGAA
This sequence comes from Chryseobacterium sp. X308, assembly GCF_020733145.1. Taxonomy (NCBI): domain Bacteria; kingdom Pseudomonadati; phylum Bacteroidota; class Flavobacteriia; order Flavobacteriales; family Weeksellaceae; genus Chryseobacterium; species Chryseobacterium sp. X308. The sequence goes on along the minus strand of NZ_JAJFZH010000003.1, from coordinate 44,981 downwards.
TATTTTGCGCTATATTTATCTACAACAAGCAATTCAGGGATCCCATCACCATCAAATTCAATAGGATAAATATCTTTGCCATGAAGATATAGGGTTTCATTCAGGATGACAGGAACTGCCTGTACGGAAGAGCCTGAATTTTGTTTTCCTATTTCTACCCAATATAAACGATTCCCCCTTGTAAAGTCCTTCGGTTCTATAATTAAAAAGTCTACCAATCCGTCATTATTGAAATCACCCTGTACATATTCTCTTCTGGTTTCATCACGGGTATAGGATGTTTCATAGGTTCCGTCACGGTAGTTATCATAAGGATCCGGCGGTATATACGTCTGGACTTCTGCCAGGCCTCCCTTTACGGGGACAATTATTTTCCTTTGCTCTCCTGTAATCAGATTTTTAACTTCAAAACTGATTTCATCTTTCAACAGCTGGTTTGAAGAAATAGTTGGATTGCTTTCATCTGCTGTTCCAACAGAAGTTTCATTAACCACAATAAGCTGGTCTTTCTCCGTAATCTTATTATTAAAATCCAGTACTTTGCCGGAAAATAATAAAGTCCCGGAATTATTAGCAGAAATGCCGGAGACATGGGTAGAATAATCACCCGCACCGACCTTGATATCATAACCACCAGTAAGTCTTTCCTGATACACTGGCTGTAGCTTATTATCACTACTTAAAAAATCACCAAGGGTTACACTTCCCAGCCCTGTAGTATTGCTTCCTAATGTAGATTGTGGAATTCCATCGGTCATTTTTACTGTTCCCTGGGAAGAGGTATTATAATTGAAATTAAGCGGTTTCAGGCTTTCTCCATTCTCATTGTTGACAATAACGGTTCTTAAACGTTCCACAGTATTTCCTTCAATAAAATCATGAGAAAGACTGTATTTTCTATATAGCGGAGTATATAGAGAACCTGTATTTATTTCTGATAAAACTTTAGAAGTGATATAGGCTATTCCTTTTCTGAAAACCTGTATATTCTTTTGCCTTGCTTTATAGATAAAATTAACATAGAATTTATCATTAACAGTACTTGTACCTCCATATGAAATTTTTGTAACAGCAGGAACATTATTCTCCACCAGGTAGGCGTAGTGTATTTCATTATTGGAAGAGTCTGTAAAGGATGATATATAAAACTGACCTGTTACTAATTCCTTATATCGTGCAATCTTTCCATCAGGATACCAGATGATAAACTGATATTCTCCCGATGCAGGTTTGCTTATTCTAATCTTAGAAAATTTTTCTGTAGCAAAAACAGTTTCACTGATTTTGATCAGTCTTTGGCCATCTAAATAATAAGGATCTGTATTATCAAACTGGCTGCCTATCGTAATTCCATCTATTTCTTTACTTTTACCACCACGGGTAATAGTAGAAAGCCCTACAATATTCCATCCCCAACCAGCCTGTCCGTTTCCTGCCTGGCTACTATAGCTAAGTGATATATTGGGTTGAAAATTATTAAGTCCTTTTACAGGCTCAATAGGAAGTGTATAAGTAAGCGCTCCTGATTCACTGACACTCATCTCTGCTTTCACTGATGGATCCAATACATTGGATATAATTGTTTTTTGTGTAGCAACAAGATTTTCCCGGTAACCTGAAGTATTGTATTGTAACGGAATTTCTTTAACTTGCTGGGCTGGAAATAATGCCAGCAGGGCAAAGGAAATAAGTAGGGAATATATTTTTCGTCTCATCTGTGAAATTACCATTTTAGAATATTTTTAGATACTAACTGCCCGGAGGTTAAAATGAAATTAGCGATAAATGTTCCCGGAAGCTGATTCTGCATACTGAACGAAGTTGTATTGGTGCCGGGGTTATAACTATAGATCTGATATCCTGTAGAATTAAAGACCTGAAGACTTTGAATTTTACCCAATGCAGCTCCAGACCAGGAAATAGTCACATTGTAACCACTGGTAGAGGTAACAGGGTTGGGATATATGGTGATATTGTTTTTTATGTTTTCCAATTCATCGGCAGAAAAAACTGATGATCCTGAAACAGGAGTAGTACTGCCACTACAGTTCAAACCGGAAATCATATTCCCTGCACTATCATATGAGAAACAATTGTTTCCATTTCCACTATATGAACCTGGAGGAGACTGGGATATCCTTTCGATAGTGATAGGGCATATTTTATCAATTAGAAATTTTACATTATCTGACCAGTCCAGAAAGGAATAATAAGTCTGCTGTTCATCTTTAACTATAGCATCATAACTTTCCATATCAGGAACATATGTAGCATCCAAAGGATTGGGTGTATCCATTGTCATTAACGGATTAGGATGATACTGTATGGATTTTACAGTATAATAAGCAGCCGGGATTGTCCATACGTTGGGTATAAAATTTTTAGCTGGTTCAGTTCCAAACTCCCATACCATGGTACTTTTATCAAAAAATGTGTAGCCATTAAGAGAATATCCCAGTGTAACACGATCTTTTTTATTTCTTAAAAGAATCTGGTCCTGATAGATAATCTGACTTTCTTTTCCTGCTGTAGTAGTAAAAAGTTCCGGAAATATAGTTGTATTATACGGAAGTGTGGTATAAGCTACAATAAGAAACTGTCCTCTTTTAATGATCATTTCAGGAAACCAGAATATTCCCTGAAGGTCTTTTAAATACCAATTTTTGAGATTTATATCCTTATCACTGTAATTATAGATCTCAATAAATTCTCCCCTGTGGTGCTTTGAAGCATCAGTATATTCAGTAACTCCATTGACTATACTTTTAGTATGAAGAATTTCATTAAATGGAGTATTATTATAAATCTCAGTAATCAATAGCTGCGAATAAAAAAGGGTTCCGCCGCATATAAAAAGTAGAAAAGAAATAATAGATTTCGTTTTCATAGATGTGTTTTTTATTTAATTCTGACCTGGACCTTTGTTACAGATTGTTAATCAATCTTTGAAGATTTTGGGTATGGGTAATTTTGGCTAAATTTCTGTTCTGATTTATTAAGGCCAAAGCCTGTATGAGATTATCAGAAGATTCAATATAAGATTGGGGATTAGTAACAATACTTAATATTCTTTTTTTGCCTTCATCATCTCCACTTTTTGCATAATAGTTTGCTGCAAGCATATTCATACGGTCTATGTTATGTGTATTGGAAATCCCATACATAATCTTACATTGGATCAGCATTTTGACTTTGGCTTCATTAAGTTGACTATTCATTATGGCAAGTTTGATTTTCCGGGTCGTAAACTCAAACTTTTTATCAGGAGAATCTGCGTGGGTTTCTAAAAAGGACAATAATGTAGGTACTGAAGTAGTTACAGAGGTATGCTGATGCTGAGCTTTTTTTGTATAAGCATCGAATAAAGCCAATGCTGACCAAAAATTGTTTTTTAAAATATGATTTTGAGTTTCTATAGTTATTAATGTATCATATTTTTTTTGCAGTTTGGATAAATCCCGGATATATTTTAAAAATAACGGATCATTTTTATCTACCGTATTATAATAAGCAATTGCTTTATTTAAAGCTTCGGCATTATTTTTCTCTTTGCGGAGTCTTCTTACAGAAATCGCATAAAGTTCCCGGATGTGCCGAAGACGATCCTTAGAATAAGGTTTAGCAAGTAGTGTGTTAAGCTTCGCTTCTACCTGAGTGGTGCTCAGAATTTCAAACCTGTACTTAAAACTCTTTTGATGCTCCTTGCGATAGGATTTCAAAGCAGTATTCTGTTTAGGATTTTGAGTATCGGCATTCCATTCGAGAAGTCTGGAAATTTTAATATACTGCTTCTTTAGATTTTTGTTTCCAGGATCATTCTGAACGAGAACCTCGTATTTTTGTTGGATATCAGACAGCAATCTTCCATTGAAGTTAATAAGCTTTTTTATCTTTTTATTTCCAATAGAAGCTGTAAGATACTCTTTGTACAGACGCTGCTCAAGTTCTCTGTTATTGGGATTAGCGGAAAGTGCTGATTTTAGCATAATAATGACCTCCCATACTTTCTTTTGTGACAAAAGTGTTTTTCTCATACCATCATAAGCCCTTATCTCATTCGGAAATTGAGTGATGATTTTCTCATAGATCTGTTTTGCCTGATTATATTGTTTCTGCTTTCTGAGATCTGCTGCTGATTTTAATAAGGCATTAACATCCGTGGGAAGGAACTTTATCCTTTCTTTTGAGAATAAAAAACTAGGAATTAGAAGAGAAGCAAACCCTAAAGAACTTAGGGATAAAAATTTTTTTCTGGTTATCATCGAAAGTGTTTTTAAAGAAGGAGAAGAGAGGGTTACAAGCCTCCATTTTAGCACCACGAGAGTTATAAATTCAAATGTTTGACTTCTCCTTAATTGCAAATATAATATTATTTTTGAAATAAATTATATTTTTTTTAAAATAACACTTAATTATTTGCTTATTGTGTGGGTTTATGTATGTTATTTTATTAATTTGATGTAATTAATTAATTTTTACTATAAATTTGATTAAAATAAGTAATAAATTAATATCTCCCAGTCCTTAATTTTTTAGATTTTCTATTTTAATTGTCTTATTATCAGTATAACAATCCTCAGAAAATAATCCTTTCACCTGATATTTTGCTTCCCATTCCTCCAGTAAATAAAGAATAGGCAGCAGAGCCAATCCTTTTTCTGTAAGAGAATATTCTACTCGGGGAGGAAGTTCTTTAAACTCTTCACGGATCACCAATCCATCGGTTTCCATTTCCCTTAGCTGATCTGTCAATACCTTTCTGGAAATGACATTAATGCGTACTGCCAGTTCTCCAAAACGTAACTTTCTGTCTTTAATCACCAGAACAATAATAGGCTTCCATTTGCTTCCCAAAGCGGCCATGGCCTTACCCAGAGGGCAGCTGTATTGCATTAATTCATTCTTTTTCATAGAGAGATCTTTATTTTAATATCATATGAAACTGCAGTTTCATATGTTACTTTGATGTTACTAATGTAAGTTACTGCGAAGTTACCACTATTTTTTTAATAAAAGATACAAAAATGAACTATTATTAGTTACTTTGTGTAACAATTATAAAATATAAATTTAAATATGAGCACATCATCATTATTTAAACCGTTTCAATATAAGAATTTACAGCTTAAAAATAGGATTGTAATGGCTCCTATGACCAGAGCACAGTCTGACAATGGAGTTCCCACTCAGAATATTGCAGATTATTATGGAAGAAGAGCTGCTTCAGAAGTAGGATTGATTCTTTCTGAAGGAACTGTCATCAACAGACCCGGATCAAAAAATATGCAGAATATCCCGGATTTCTATGGAACAGAAGCTTTGAATGGCTGGAAAAACGTCATTGATACTGTACATCAGAATGGAGGTAAAATGGGTCCTCAGATCTGGCACGTTGGAGATACAAGAATGACAGAAGACTATCCGTTGGTTCCAATGGAAAAAGCTTCTACGATGACGATTGAAGATATCCAGGATACCATTGCACAGTTTGCTGCCTCGGCAAAGTCAGCGAAAGATCTTGGTTTCGACTGTATTGAAATTCATGGCGCTCACGGATACCTTATCGACCAGTTTTTCTGGGAAGTAACCAATACCAGAACCGATGAATATGGCGGTAAAACATTGAAAGAAAGAAGCAGATTTGCTGTAGAAGTAGTAAAAGCAATCAGAGCAGCAGTAGGAGAGGACTTTACGATTATTATCCGTCTTTCACAATGGAAACAGCAGGACTATAAAACCAGACTGGCATTTACTCCAAACGAAATGGAAGACTGGTTATTACCATTAAAAGAAGCAGGGGTGGATATTTTCCACTGTTCACAGCGTCGCTTCTGGGAACCTGAATTTGAAGGTTCTGATTTAAACTTTGCAGGATGGGCAAAGAAAATTACCGGGCAACCAACCATTACAGTAGGTTCTGTAGGTTTAAATGGTGATTTCCTTAATGCTTTTGCAGGGCAGGGAACAGAAAAAAGAGACCTTACAGAATTGATCAGAAGACTTGACAATGAAGAATTTGACCTTGTTGCGGTAGGTAGAGCTATTCTTCAGGATTACCAGTGGGTACAGAAGATCAAAGACGGCAATACAGAAGCTCTTCTGGACTTTTCAGCAGAAAGTATGGGCGTTTTATTTTAATATCAATAATAAATTGTGAATTCGTTTCGCAGTGTTTTTTTAACAGCATAATTTATTCATTTGCGAAAAGGAATTGACGATTCAATCTGGTATTAAATCAGCATAATTCACTTTATTTTATATTTAATTTTCACCTATTTATTAAAGAACCGGCTTTCAGGATTTCCTGAAAGCCGGTTTTGTAAATTTATGGACACCCAACTGAATCCAGGACGCATTTCCAGCGAGGAGGGATTCCATTGCTGCCAGGAATGTAGCAGGCTGTAGTCCCTTCCGGACAATCAGGAGCATTTCCACCATTGATTTTTTTTAGATCTGATTTTAATAATTTTCTTAGATTTTTCATAGGTAATAATTTGTTGATTTACACAAATATAATATTTTTTGAAAACGCAACAACACTTTACGGATAATAATGTGAAATACATTATTTAAATACGACAAGATAAAATAAACCCGCTCACAGAATTTTCATGAGCGGGTCTTAACAGATTTAAATATCTAAAACTGCCTCTAAATTGGCAGAAATGATTTCCTTATAAACCAATATTCTTGGTCGGTTTCAATTGTTTTAAGATACTTTTCGGGATGGCATTCTTGTGAACAAGGATTGCTGTTGATTTGTATTCAACATAAGGTCTTGTTACATAAATATATCCGGCAAAATCATTGGTTACACCCCATGAATTTTTCACCATATAATATTCTTTACCAGTCTGGTCTTTTGCCAAACCTACGATATGCATGCCGTGGTCATCCGTTGTAGAAAGATTATTAAGTGCTTTCTGACGCATGTCTTCAGTGATGCTTTTATCCTTTTTAGGCTCTGTGAATAAAGTCTGCTTGTTCTCAGCGGTAATCTGGTCAAGATCCATGTCCGGAACATAAGCTACCCCGTTTTTGTAAGAGAAATAAGGCTCAGAAACATCCGTTGCCCAACCTACAGAATATCCTTTATTTACAGCGTTATCAATAATTGCAGTAAGATCTTTCATCGGAACATTCCAGTCAGAATCGTGGCTCCAGTTATCAGGAATCGGAACTACAAATTTCTGAAAATATGGATAATCTTTATAAGAAGATAATTCCACATAATCTTCAGGGTTGATTCCTACTACTTCTTTAGCAAATGTTTTCGGAGTATAGTTTTTCCCTTCATAAGTGAAGTTGGCAGGTACTTTTCCTAAATATTCATCAAGAATAGCATCTACAGAATCCATCCAGTTATCTGTCAGTTTTCCTTTTGAAGAAGCCTGAACAAGGCTGTCAAGAACAGGTTTCAGTTTTCCCTGCATTTCCTTGAAGTTATTGGTAGTCTGTCCTGCTTTTAATCCTGTGTAAACATCCTGAGGAACTGCTCCGTACTTTTTGTACATATTGATTACGTCATGAAGTTCTCCTCCGTCACCCCAGCTGATAGCGCCATTATTCAAAACATATAATTTTGCTTTATCGTGGTAAGAATTTCTTGCGGTAAAGATTTCAGCAAGATCTACAGGTTTTTTGCCCATTCTCTGCATTTCAGATTCAAGGAAAGAGTTTCCGGAGTAGCTCCAGCAAGTTCCTGATGAACCCTGGTTCTTTACAGAAGTCGCACCTACGTCCTTTAACGTTGTGAACTGAAAATTAGCATTTTGTGATTGGTTGTTTTTTAACTTGTTGATTAAGTCATCTTGGGCAAACATCATACTTCCTGCAGACAAAACAAAAAGTAATGATGCAATTTTGGCATTTTTCATTACTATAAAAAGATTATTTGTATTAATAGTCGTTGATAATAGAGACTTGTTACACAAGGAAAAGTTAAATTTGAAATTAAAAAAAGACTCAAAAGAAGTAAGAAGTTGCTTTATATTTTATTTTTTAATTATTTTCTTAAAAAAGTTGATCATGTTTCCAACCCTTTCAAAAGTTTCCGCATCTATCATAGTATAACTCCTGACTATGGAACAAGAATTATTATTGGAATGCCAGCGTAGCAACCGCAATGCCCAGCGGAAGGTTTACGAGAAAATGGCGGGCAGACTCTACGCAGTCTGCAGACGCTATCTGAAAAACGACGAAGATATAGAAGAAGTATTGGCAGATACGTTCTATAAAATCTTTACGAAAATTACTCAGCTTCAGAATGCAGATACATTTGAAGCATGGGCAAGAAAAATTGCTGTAAATGAATGTCTGCAGAAATTAAGATCCAACAAAGGGATGTTTATTTCCCTGGAAGAAAACTTCACAGATCATTCTGAAGGAACAACGGAAAACCTTTCTCTGGAAAAAGATATTCTGAGCTTACTGAACTTTCTTCCTGAAGGCTGCAGAGCCATCTTTAATCTTTTTGCTATTGAAGGATATCCTCATAAAGAAATAGCGGCGATGCTTTCCATCAGTGAGGGAACATCAAAATCCCAGCTCAATTTTGCAAGGAAAAAGCTGCAGGAACTTCTCGTAAATCAAAACATTTAAACTTTTACAACAATGGAAAATAATCATATAGATCAACAATTCAATGAAGCTTCCAGACTTTCAGAAGAGCCAGCTGTTTTTCCTGGTTTTGAGAAGGTATGGGGGAAAGTTGAGGAGAAATTAGATACAAAAGAAGTGAAAAAGAGAACAATTCCTCTTTGGCTGCCCTATGGTATTGCAGCAAGTTTGATGATTGGCCTTGGGGCTTTTTACTTTATGAATAAAAAAGAGACTGCAGAACCTTTACAGCCTGTAATTGCAGAGAATACCAGTTCAAGTGGTCCGATTAACAAAACGGATATTGTAAAGATAGACAGGACTATCAAGGAGAATATCAGAAAAGAAGAATTGCCTGTAACGGTACCTCTTCCTACTGAACTTCAATCTTCATCAGTTGCAGGAATAGATCCGTATCAATCTCATCCTACCTGTAATATACCGTCAGTGGAAGCTTCTGACAGAGTAACAGCATCTCTGCCTCAGATATACAATGACACCTTAAAAACAAAAGAAATTGATGAAGTTGTTGTCACTGCTTATGGGATTAAAAAGAGTTATAAATCTGTTACCGCTTCCTCAACGGTTATGATTGCTTCTGCAGACAAAACTCCTGTGCATGCTCCGGCTGCCGTTTCTTCATTGCAGGGAACTGTTCAGGGAATTCAAATCAATGGATCAGGAAATCGGGGCAGCCATATCGCTCCTGGATATATTAAAAATAATCAGCTGATGATCAGAGGAGCTGCGTCTGTAAAATCGGAAAATAAAGCATTGTTTGTTATTAATGGAGTCGTAAAATCAGAGGCGGAACTCAGAAAATTAGACCCTAATAAAATTGAAAGCATAAATGTCTTAAAAGGTTACTCTGCTACTGCTATCTATGGAAGTAAAGCAGCAAATGGAGTAATTGTTGTAACCACCAAAGATCTTTCAAGAAGAGAAAGGAAAAAATTGGAAAAACTGCAGGAGGAGATCAGTAAACAGCGGCAGATCACTTCGGTTACTCAAAATAATGAAAGCTATGATGCTTTTGTTGAAAATCCTTTTGAACTGACCCGAAGCCAGCCGTTATCTACTTTCTCTATTGATGTTGATAACGCTTCTTATTCCAATGTCAGAAGGATGATTAATAATGGTCAGACAGTCGATAAAAATGCTGTAAGAATTGAAGAAATGGTTAATTATTTTAAATATGATTATCCTCAGCCTAAAAATGGAGATCCTTTTTCAATCAATACAGAATATAGCGATTCCCCATGGAATCCTAAACATAAATTATTTAAAATAGGTCTTCAGGGAAAAAATATTCCAATAGATAAACTGCCTGCATCTAACCTTGTATTTCTTATTGACGTTTCAGGCTCAATGAATGAAGAAAATAAATTACCATTATTAAAATCTTCCTTTAAAGTGCTGTTGAATCAGCTCAGACCAAAAGATAAAGTAGGAATTGTAGTCTATGCAGGAAGTGCAGGAATGGTTTTACCACCTACCTCAGCAGGAGAAAGAGATAAAATTATTGAGGCACTGGATCGTCTCCAGGCCGGAGGAAGCACAGCCGGAGGAGCAGGAATTGAGCTTGCTTATAAACTGGCGCAGGAAAGCTTTGTAAAAGAAGGAAATAATCGTATTATTATTGCAACTGACGGAGACTTCAATGTAGGGATGTCTTCCACTTCAGACCTTAAAACACTGATTGAAGATAAAAGAAAATCAGGAGTTTTCCTTACTTGTTTAGGTTTTGGAATGGGCAATTATAAAGACAATACACTGGAAACCCTTGCTGATAAAGGAAATGGGAATTTCGCTTATATTGATAATATGCAGGAAGCGAATAAATTTCTGGGGAAAGAATTTGCAGGAAGTATGTATGCCATTGCCAAAGATGTAAAAATCCAGATTGAATTTAATCCTGAATATGTAAAATCATATCGCCTGATTGGTTACGAGAATAGAAAACTGAAAAATGAAGACTTTGCAAATGATAAAATCGATGCCGGAGAATTGGGAAGCGGACACACTGTTACTGCTTTGTATGAGGTGATTCCTGCAGATGTAAAATCGAATTTCGCTCCTAAAGAAAGTACTCTGAAATATACCCGGAATACTTCATCGAAAGAATTTGGAGAGGAACTGGCAACGATTAAATTCAGATATAAAAAGCCTGATGGAGACAAAAGCATTGAGATAACTAAAGTGATTAAAGAAGATAAATCTTCAGTAAGTCCGGATTTTAAATTTGCCTCTTCCGTGGCCTGGTTCGGGTTAGTATTAAGAAACTCAGAACTGATTACAAAAAAAGATCTTTCCGATATTGAAAACCTTGCTAAACAGGGAAAAAGTAAGGATGAAGAAGGCTATCGTTCAGAATTTATAAGGCTGATAGAGAGCTATAAAACAATTCAAAAATAATTCATAAAAAAAGAAATTTCCCCGGAAATTTCTTTTTTTATATTTTTAAGCATACTAATAATTGATGAAAAAGAATTATTTGCTGTTATTGCCATTTACGATTACCTTATTACAGGCACAAAATTCACAATTGTACTATTCCGGAAAATTTTTAACATCTAAGGATAAAGAACAGAACTTTTTAAAGGTTTATAATAAAAACAGTGGTATTTATGAACTGACTGATGAAAAGGGATTTGCCATTATTGCAGCTAAACCTTATGATACCCTAGTGTGGAACCAGGGGAAAAATACCCATGTTATTTCTTCTTATGAACTCAGGGAATTAAAAACGATTCTGGAAAATCAGGCAAGAAATAAAAGTGTAGATAATATTTACAGTAAAGCCTATGACAGTCTTGTTTCAAAGGAGATTAAAGACGATTTCAGTATTGAAAAAACCAAAACCCGACTCAGTAAAAGATCACATTCTTATTTTGATAAAATAAGAAAATTAAAGCAGAAGAATGATAGTGTTTATGTTTTAAAAAGGATCAATAAGACAACATTGCTTTTTAACGGAAGCTTTACCACGTCTTTTGATATTAAAAGCAGGAATGCTGTCCCGGGGACTCAAAATAAGTATGTCCAGGGAAGATCTGAAAATGGAAATCTTGTTTGGAAAGGCCCTGAAACGAATGAAATGTTCAGTTTTGGACCAGAGCTATCTACCCTTGGATTTAACGGATTACCTTATGAGTATGATCAGAATGGAAAACTGATTCCATGGGTTGATGGACTTCAGGGTGCAAAAAGATATGATAATAACCTTTTTAAAACCACAGTAGGTTATAATAACCAGTTGAATCTAAATGCTTTTATACAACAGGGTAACAATGAAAAACTCCGTCTTGCCCTGAATCTGGGGCAGCAAAAGAACCAGATGTATTTTATGGATCAGTTTGATATTACCAATACCCTTAAAGCAAAACTGAATGCAGATTTGGGTAGATATTCCATTAATCTTGCTTTTAACTACGAAGAAGATAAAGCTACGAATACCAATAGAATAGGGCTGTTCAACAGAGCTTACCAAAACTCATTGTTAACGCCGGTTTCTTTTTCAAATGAACAAAATACTCTCCTGAATAACGGTTCGCAGAGAAGCTACAGCCAATATGCAGACAATCCTTCTTTCCTTTTGGAGCAGGATAGCCGATACCGCTATAAGAATCGGGACAGACAGTTGAGTCTCAGCGTAGCGAAAGACTGGGATCAGTTTAAACTGAATATTACTCAGTCCTATGAAAGTATTACTACCTGGAATCAGGACCAATATAAACCTTCTATTTATGGTTTCATCAGCGGTGTATCGAATGAAAGGATTCAAAACAACAGCTCCTATCATTCCAATATACAGGGCTCTTATTCATTGGGAAACTATGACTTTAGAAATACTTTCAGCCTGAATTTTATTTTAAATGATAAAAAATCCGACATTTATAACAGCCTTACCCATCAAAGATATCTCTATCAGAGAACTTCACAGGATCATATTTTTAATTATAATATGAATATCCGCGATTATGATTTCGAAGCAGGTTTTAATCTCGGGAATTCATTTTACATATCCAATACTTCACTTAAAAATAATTATTGGCTTCCAAAAGCTAACTTTTATCTGAAGTTCAATGAGATCTTCAATTGGTATAATTACAATTTTAAATTGTTGGGAAGCTACACACAATTAAGCTCCGAGCCGGAAATTACAAGATCCTATGCTTCGTATTCTAGTACTTTGCTGAAGGCGGAAAATTATAATCAATACTTTCCGGTACAGGAAGTAGAAAGTTTCCGGGGTTTATCAAATATTGATACTCGGGAATGGAAGATTGGAGCCAGGCTGAATCTTGGATATAAAATAAGTGTAGATGGAGAATATTTTAATAAAAAGAATACTGACGATATATTTCCTATCTTTGAAAACAATCAGCTGAGGTTAAAGAATGTAGCAGATCATACCTACAGCGGATATGAATTCAATTTTGCTTACGAACGATTACGTCTGGGATACGATATGTATACCACCCATAAAGTTTCCTTTTTCAAATATAAAGATATTGTAGACCGCATGGCTCCCGGATATCAGAACCTTGCCGTTTCGGGATTTAAAGACATTTACAAAACATTGGCAGAAGGTCAGGTTTTGGGTGCTGTCATGGGCAGTTACTTTGAAAGAAATGCAGCCGGACAACTGATCATTGATGAGTTTGGGTTTCCTAAAAAAGCAGACGGAATGAAAATTATTGCAGATCCTACACCGGATTTTGTGATGAAATTCAATCACAGTTTTGCCTATAAAAACTGGTCTTTAGATATCAATTGGGAATGGAAAAAAGGAGGCCACCTTTGGAACGGGACACAGGCGGTTCTCGATTACTACGGTCGTTCTTACGGCTCAGGAGAAGAAAGGAATATCAAAAATTATATTTTTGAAGGTGTACAGGCCAATGGAACTGTCAACCAGATTCCTGTGGATTTCTATGATCCCAACCAAAATGTTATGGAAAACAGATGGTCGAGGTACGGTTATTTAGGCGTGGCTGAAAATTACGTTCAAAAGGCAGATTATATAAGAATAAATAACCTTTCACTTTCCTCAGATTTCCCTATTAACAACAGGAAACAGAATCTTAAACTGACTTTTTATGTAAACAATATCATGCTCTGGCAGGCTAATAATGGGGTAGATCCCAACCAGAATTTCTACGATATGAGCAATGGAAGAGGATTGGATTTTTTTAATCTTCCTTCCTTTAAAACATTTGGCTGTATTGTTTCATTTAAATTTTAACTCATGAATCTCAAGTTTATATCCAACTATATCATCCTGCTGTGCTTATTGTTTTCAGCCTTTTCTGTGAAAGGCCAGCAACCATTTCAGGATTTTGAAAAAGAAAAAACCTACATCCAGACCAATCATGTTTTTTATAAACCTGGGGAGCAAATGTATTTTAAAATATATGTTGTAAAAGGGAATAATAATTTACCTGTCGAAGAAAGCAGAGTCGTAAATTTCGAAATAACAGACCCTGCAGGAAGTGTTGTGAGAAAATTGAAATATGAAATTACCAATGGATACGCCCGGGGAGATTTCTATTTTGCTGAAGACATGAAGGGTGGCATCTATAAAATCAGAGCTTTTACCAACTGGATGCAGAACGAAGAAGGGAAAAATACCTTCGAAAAAGAAATTACCCTCCAGAAAATTGTATCTCCAAGAATTTTAATGAAACTGGATTTTCCTAAAAAAGGATATGGCCCTGGAGATGAGGTAAGTGCTGATTTTTCAATGAGAAGTCTTAGCAATCTTCCGATTCCTTTTTATGAAGCAGATTACACCGTAATGCACAACGGAGAAACGGTTTCAGAAGGAAAACTTATTACCGATAAAGAAGGTAGAAAACTGTTGACCTTTAAGCTTCCTGAAGTTTTGAAATCCTCTGACGCTCTTTTGAATATCAAGGTGAATTTTGACGGATTTACCGAATCCATCTCCAGAAATATTCCTGTTGTCCTGAATAATCTGGATGTGAAATTCTTACCTGAAGGCGGAACTTTTGTCAATGGAATAGAACAGAATATCGCTTTTAAAATTCTGGATGAGTTTGAAAAACCTGTAGATGCTGTTCTGGCAGTTTACAATCAGAATCACAAAAAAATAAAGGAAATTTCAGCCTATAATTTCGGAATGGGAAACTTCCGGTTTACGCCTAAAATAAGAGAAACTTATTATGCAAAAGTGCTGAAACCGGAAAATATTACCCAGACTTTTAATCTCCCGGTAGCAAAAAATGAAGGACTGGTTTTGAATATTCGGAATGAAAATAAAAACCTGAATGTTACCATCGTTTCTACCCGGGAAAAAACAATTACCCTGTTGGGAAGTTTCCGCGGTAAAGACGTTTACAGCAAAATCATTTCGCTGAAAAAAGGAATGAATTCTTTAAAAATTTCAGAAAAGGATTTCCCTACAGGAATCTGCAGGTTCACCGTTCTGGAAAACAGTATGCCGATTGCAGAAAGGATTGTTTTCGCTAATAAAGTAAACCAGCTGAATATAAAAGTTACCCCTATAAAGCAACATTATCTGCCGAGGGAAAAAGTGATGCTGAATATTGAAACTACCGATGAAAATAATAAACCTGTTCCCGCTAATCTTGGAATAAGTGTGGTAGATGATAAGCTATGGACATATGCTGATGATAAACAGAATCATATTATTTCCTGGCTTTTGATGGACTCTGAGCTCAAAGGGAAAATTGAAAAACCTCAGTTTTATTTCGATAAAAAAGAAGAAAAAGCAGATAAAAGCTTAGATCTTGTGATGCTGACAAACGGTTACCGATATTTTGAGCCTATTCCGGAAATTGTGAAGAGCAATAAATACAAATACCTTCCTGAAAAGAAAAACACAATCTATGGCGTGGTAGAAGATGAAAACAAAAAACCGGTGAAAGCAGATGTTTTTCTTTTGGATACCTATAATAAAAAGATCCTCAAACAGACTGTTGCTGAAAACGGGAAGTTTTATTTTTCGGATTTAAATGCAAATAATTTTTATAAAATTATTGCAAAGTCTTTTCAGCCTAAACATCAGCTGAAAATCAGAATTCTGTCTTATAATCTGGATATTAATCCTTTAGCGAAACAGAAGCTTACCCATATAGACGTAGAAGAAATTGTAAAGGAAGCTGAAAGAAAAGAAGAAGTAAAAAAAGAAAACAGAAACAATACCAGTCAGCTGAATAATCCCGGCAGATCAAAAACCGATACCATCAGTAGAAATAAGAGTATTGAAGAAGTAATTGTTGTGGGGTACGGTGTAAAGAAAGATCAATTAACGGTTGCTTCTACCACAGTATCTTCTTCTATGGAAATGCAGAATGCCAGCGTAACTTCTCTGTTGAGTGGAAAAGTTGCCGGATTAGTGGTCACAAGTGCCGGGCAGCCGGGAGCGGGAGAACAGATCAATATCAGAGGAACGGCCTCTATTACCAATAAGAACCCGCTATTCATTGTGGATGGTATTCCTGTCGAAAACTTTAATACGACGATCAATCCAAATGATATCAACAGTATTACCGTTTTGAAAGATGCTGCGGCTACCGCTATTTACGGAAGCAGAGCTGTGAATGGAGTGGTGATCGTCAACTCATCCAAAAATAGAAAATCAGAAATAAGTTTTGATATTACACCGAAATCTTACCTTGCCATAGAAGCCGTGCCTTATGGAAAACTAATAGCATATGAGGGGGCAAGAGAATTCGTTTATCCTGAGTATAAATCCACCAATACCTCTTACCGTTTTGATTACAGAGAAGCGCTTTACTGGAATCCGGTAGTAGAAACCGATAAAAGCGGAAAAGCAAAAGTGGAGTTTTATAATTCAGATGCGAATTCCACTTTCAGAATTATGACAGAAGGAATTGCCGCGTCAGGACTTTTGGGAAGAGATGAAACAACATATGCTGCCCAGAGTCAGATTTCGATAGATACTAAAATTCCTCAGTACCTGACGAGAACAGATCAGATGACAATTCCTGTGGTTATTAAAAATAATTCTTCTGAAACGCGTAAAATGACCATGGACGTTATTGTACCGAACCATGTGAAACTCATCAGTTCTGATAGTCTTATCACTCTGAAACCATTAGAATCAGGAAGATTATTTGTGAAAATACAGGTTGATGAGATTGTGAATTCTGATATTCAGTTTTCAGTGAGATCAGGAGATTTCAGAGAGACAATGATTCTTCCGTTTAAAGTAGAAGAAAAAGGATTTCTCCATCAGTTTTCCATCATTAATAATAAAACAGAAGATCTCAAAATCAATATACCGGGGTATATCAATGGAAGTCTGTATTCATCCTATTATGTATTTGAAAGTACGGCTTTGAAGATGTTTGGAGACATAGAGCAACTTAAAAAGGAACCTCATGGATGTTTTGAACAGCTTTCCTCAACAGTATATCCTAACATTTTTATTCTTGATTATTTAAAATCAAATAAAAAAATAGACACCGCAACTGAAAATCTGGTGATAAAAAACCTGAAAAAAGGCTTCCAGAAGCTGCTGAGTTATAAAAATAAAGACGGAGGTTTCGGATATTTCAGCTCCGCAGAATCAGATGTTGCCCTTTCAGCATTCGCATTACTGGAATTTACGGAGTTAAAGAAGTATGTGAACCCGGATGCTAAGCTCATCCAGGGACTTTCCTCATTTATTTTGTCAAAAAAGAATGCAAACGGATTATTCGAAGTAAGAAAACCCTATGAATCCCAAAAAGACTTTTCTGAATTTTCCTGGTCGAGAAATATGTATGTTGTATATGCTTTATCCAAACTGGGCTTTAAAAATGAAATTGAAGATTCCTTTCAGGTATTGCTGAAAAGAGCTTTGGCTACAAAAGATTCTTATCAATTGGCTTTACTTGCTAATGCAGCAGCATATCTGGGGAAACAAAAAGAATATGACGATATGATAGACATTCTGGACAAACAATATGAAACAAAGAAGGTAAAATCTGAAGTTACTTTTACTGGTTCATGGGGAATGTCTGCAGATGCAGAAACACTTTCATTATATATTATTGCGCTTCAGAAAGATGAGAAACTCAATCAGTTGAAAATCGCTGAAGCAGTTGATCAGCTTATTGGTTTGAATAGCTATTTCGGATTCGGATCTACGCAGGCCACAACACTGGCAATCCAGGCATTATCTGATTTTTTCTCTAAAAATGACAAGTTGTATGGAACTGAAAAACCGCTGATTACCATTAATAAAGCTCAAACCTTACCTATGATAAGTACTTCATCAGCGTTTAAAGCCGGAGAAAATACGATTAATATTCATTATCCAAATAAGAATGGGCTGCCTTATAAGCTGGAATATCAATATTACACGCTTCAGGCTCCGGAAAGCAAGGATATTCCTCTTACCATGGAGACCAAATTAAAATCCGGAATGTCAAAAACAGGGGAGACCAGGAGAATGACCATTACTGTAAAAAATAAAATAAACGGTGAGCTGCCGATGACCATAGCAAAGATTGGTATCCCGGCAGGACTAACGCTGCAAAATGCTTTACTGAAAGATATGGTTGATAGAAAACAGGTTTCTTACTATGAAATTTTCGATAACTATCTGGTTTTATACTGGGAACATTTCAATGCTGAGGAAACAAAGACTATTAATCTTGATCTCAAAGTAGAATTTGCCGGAACGTATACAGGAAAATCGAGTAACGTATATCTGTATTATATGCCGGAAGCAAAATATTGGAACCAAGGGATTACAACCACTATTGAGCCTTAATTTTTATAAACCGAAACAGACATCTATTGATCCTTGTCAAGGTTTTAAACCTTGACAAGGATCATTAAAAATCTTTTTAAAAGAAATAATCTTAAATTAATTTTCAAAAATTATTGAAAATTCAAAAAATATAATTACATTTGTTACAGAAATTTAAAAGAAGAAAACATGCAACTTTCAGAAGCCAAAGAAAAATACATTCAGACCTGGGGAACCTTTGCTACCAATTGGGGAATCAATCGTACGATGGCACAGGTGCATGCATTGCTTCTGTCGAGCGGAAAACCTCTTTCTACAGATGAAGTCATGGAACAGCTGGAGATTTCAAGAGGGAATGCCAATATGAATCTACGTGCTCTGATAGACTGGGGCATCGTGAAAAAAGAATTTGTAAAAGGCGACCGTAAAGAATATTTCGTAGCAGAAAAAGATGTCTGGTATCTGTTCAAACAAATTACCAAAGAAAGAAGAAAAAGAGAGATTGAACCTGTGATTTCCTTTCTTGAAGAGTTAAAAAATATTGAGGATAAAGATTCGGAAGAAGCGCAGGAATTTATCAAGCTGATGAATGATTTCAGTTCTGTCACTGGAAAAATCAATAACATCATGGATCTGGCGACAAAAAGTGATGACCACTGGCTGGTAGGGAAGATTACCAATCTGTTGAAATAAAAATAAAGAGGGTGAAAATCCTTTTTTATTTCAATATAATTTTCAAAAATTACTGAAAATATAAAATTTATAAAATGTTTAATATTGTTTCATATGTGATTTTCCTTTGCATCAGTTCATATATAACAATTGATGTAGGAAGAAGATGCTACCACGAAGGAAAAGTCTACCTTATATATTTGCTTCATGATGATGGACTTTGTCTTACCATTAACAGGATACTTCTTGGATGTTATTATCTGTTGAATTTAGGGTATATTGCAATAAGTCTTACAACCTGGAGCACAATAAACAATCTTGAAAATATGATAACTGTTACAGCAGCAAGAATTGGAAGTATCATTTTAATTCTTTGTGCATTACACTATTTGAACATTCTCTTGCTTTACTTTCTGAGAAATAAATTAACATTAAAATAATACTATTATGGCAACTACAATTTTAACTGAAACGTATAATTTTTCCGCGTATATGATCTATTTACCGATCGTAATTACCCTAACCGTATTGGTATCCCAGTTTTTATTTAAAAATTCAAAGACATTCATGATTGATATTTTCCATCAGGAAAAAGAAATTGCCATGGCAACCAACTCTCTTTTTAAAATAGGTTTTTACCTTTTAAATATTGGTTTTGCTCTTTGTATCATTGAATTTTTCCAAATTGAATCCATCGAAAGGCTGGTAGTAGCAGTGAGTAAAAAAATTGGTGGATTTTCAATTTATTTAGGCATAATGATGCTTTTAAATCTATTATTATTCCTGAAAGGACGTAAACATGCATTGAGAAAAGAAAATAATCAGACTACTGATTTTGAAAGAAACTAGTTTTTTACTTGAATCTAATTTTCAAAAATTACTGAAAATATAAAATTAATAATAATTATGAAAAATTTAATCATTCACTTATTCCTGATTATTTATTTCAGACAAAAAGGATCACTTTAAACTATAAAATTTAAAACCTTAAAAAAATGTCAACTATCTATTTAAACACAGTCATTAAAGCAGATATTCACTATGTTTTTGATCTGGCAAGAAATATCGATCTGCATCAGCAATCCGCTTCTAAGTCTCATGAAAAAGCTATTGCAGGACGTACCTCTGGATTGATCGAAGAAAATGAAACGGTAACCTGGCGGGCAAAGCATCTGGGAGTTTATCAAAATCTCACCACGAAAATTATTAACATGGAAAAACCGTTTCAGTTTATTGATGTCATGCAGAAAGGAGCCTTCAAATCCATGCGCCACCGACATATTTTTAAATCCGTACATGGAAATACCCTGATGACAGATATTTTCGAATTTGAATCTCCGCTGGGTATTTTAGGGAAATTATTTAACTCAATTTTTCTTAAAGGATATCTAAGGAAATTTTTACTCAGAAGAAATGAAATGATCAAAACCATTGCAGAATCTTCTGTCCGTGACGGAATTGCGATTTTTTAACCAAAAAAAACATCGTTATGAACTTTTTAAAAGCAGAATGGCGAAAGCTGGCCATCATCAATTACGAAATCAATCCTGAAGTTTTGCTGCCCTATCTTCCAAAAGGAACAGAACTCGATTTTTATAAAGGCAAATGCTATGTAAGCCTGGTGGGATTTATGTTTTTAAATACCAGACTATTAGGACTCCCTATTCCCTTTCACCGGAATTTTGAAGAAGTGAATTTAAGATTTTATGTAAAGAAAAAAGAAAACGGAATCTGGAAAAGAGGTGTCGTATTTATCAAGGAAATTGTTCCCAGGCCTGCATTAAGTCTGGTCGCCAATGCTGTTTATAAAGAAAATTACCATACCATGCCTATGAAAAATCAGATAGAAAAAGTAGAGGATGAACTCCTGATCCGTTATTCATGGAAAGATAAAAACTGGCATTCTATTCAGATTACGGCCGAAAATGCTGCGAAACCAATGGAAGAGAACTCAGAATTTGAATTTATCACAGAACACTATTTTGGCTTTACAAAAAAGGAAAATACAACCTCTGAATACGAAGTATGTCATCCGAAATGGGAATTCTACAGCGTAAAAGAATATGAACTGGAGATAGATTTTCAAAAAATATACGGCAATGATTATGCATGCCTGAATCATCAGAAACCTCTATCGGTAATGCTTGCCGAAGGCTCAGAAATTGAGGTCAAAACCAAGAAATACATCACCTGAAAAATGAAGAGATTAAAACATCTTGTTTATTCATAAACATCTGTGAAAATCTGTGTCATCTGTTGGAAAAAAACACTTTCCAATAATAGTTGCGACAAATTATTTTAAACACAAATATCACCAATAAGCACAAGGAAAATACAATATAATCATTTGTGAAAATCTGCGAAATCTGTGGAAAAACCTTAAACATTGAACTCAAAACTTTAAACTTCAAAACAATGAAAATCATCATAGCCGGAGGCACCGGATTTCTCGGTGAAAACTTAGAAAAATACTTTACAGAAAAAGGACATCATGTTTATATTTTTACCCGCAATCCTCAACGTAAAAACGAAATCTATTGGGATGCCCAAACGGTAGGTGAATGGAAAGACAGCCTTGAAAAAGCAGATGTTTTGATCAATCTTACAGGAAAATCTGTAGACTGCCGTTATCATGAGAAAAATAAACAGGAGATCTATTCTTCAAGAATCAACAGTACAAGAATATTACAGAAAGCAGTAGATGAATGTACTGAGAAACCAAAAATATGGCTGAATGCAAGTTCTGCTACCATTTACGTTCATTCCGAAAACCACCTCAATACAGAAGAAAACGGAATTATCGGAGACGATTTTTCTATGAATATCTGCAAAAGCTGGGAGAAAGAATTTTTTGCAGTTAAAAATGAAGAAATACGAAAAGTTGCCCTTCGTACTTCTATTGTCCTTGGAAATAATGGCGGTGCTTTCCCAAAACTTAAAATGATTACAAAACTAGGTTTAGGTGGAAAACAGGGAAGAGGCAATCAAATGGTAAGCTGGCTTCATATTGAAGATTTCTGTAAAGCAGTGGAATGGATTATTCGGCATGACACTATCTCAGGTGCATTGAATATAACCGCTCCGGATCCTCTTTCCAATCAAAGTATGATGAAAAAACTGAGAAATAAAATGAAAATACCTTTCGGACTAAACGCCCCGGTCTGGCAGCTGGAAATTGCTTCTATATTCCTGAAAACAGAAACAGAACTGCTTTTAAAAAGCAGAAATGTATATCCTGAAAAGCTCACAGAAAGCGGATTTCGTTTTTCATATCCCACATTTGATGATGCCATTCATAATTTGTTGGAATCCTAATGTTTGCGGGTTTCCGTTAGGATAATTAAATTAGCGGAAAACTATCCTTATGCTGGTTATATCCAAAATAAAACCCTTTTTTCTTTCATCCTTTTTAATAAGTTCAATTGCTTTTTCACAAGCTCATAATGTATCAGAAGGTTATCAGAAGCCTACAGACCCATTGGTTGTCCAGAATCTGGAGCAGTGGCAGGATATGAAATTCGGACTGTTTATGCATTGGGGAACCTACAGCCAGTGGGGGATTGTTGAAAGCTGGAGCTTATGCCCGGAAGATGAATCGTGGACACAGAGAAAACCTGAACACGGGAAGTCATATTACGAATATCTGAAAAATTATGAAAATCTTCAGACGACTTTTAATCCAACCCAGTTCAATCCTCAGAAATGGGCAGACGCGGCGAAGAAGGCAGGAATGAAATATGTGGTTTTTACCACCAAACATCACGATGGTTTCGCCATGTTTGATACCCAACAATCAGATTATAAAATTACATCTCCCAAGACCCCTTTTTCAAAAAATCCAAAATCCGATGTGACAAAGGAAATTTTTAATACTTTCCGAAAAGAAGGTTTTAAAATAGGAGCTTATTTCTCAAAACCTGACTGGCATTCCGATGATTACTGGTGGTCTTACTTGCCGCCCAAAGACAGAAATGTCAATTATGATCCGAAGAAATATCCGGAAAGATGGGACAATTTTAAAAAATACACTTTCAATCAGCTGAACGAAATTACTTCTCATTATGGAAAAGTAGATATTCTTTGGTTAGATGGAGGCTGGGTACGTCCCTTTCATACGATAGACCCCAAAGTAGAATGGCAGCGCACCATCAAAGTAGAGCAGGACATTGATATGGACAAAATAGGCACGATGGCTAGAAAAAATCAGCCGGGAATCATCATTGTGGACCGCACTGTTCCCGGAAAGTGGGAGAACTATGTCACTCCTGAGCAGGCTGTTCCGGAACATACGCTTTCCATTCCCTGGGAAAGCTGCATCACTATGGGAGATTCCTTTTCTTACGTTCCCAATGACAACTATAAAACCTCTCAAAAGATCATTGAAACATTGGTTAAAATCATTTCAAGAGGAGGAAATTACCTTATGAATATTGCGCCCGGACCTAACGGAGATTATGATCCGATAGTTTATGAAAGGTTACAGCAAATTTCAGGTTGGATGGATAAAAATCAGTCCGCTGTTTTTGCAACCAGAAGCATTGCGCCTTATCATGACGGAAATTTTTATTATACCCAAAGCAAAGATGGGAAAACAGTAAATATTTTTCACTTGGATGAAAAAACAAATTATGAGTCTCCATCAACATTAATTTTTACCATTCCGGAAAATTTTAAACCAAAATCTTTGAAAATTTTAGGGTTGCCAGACAAAATTCAATGGAAAAAATCAGGGAATTCAATTGAAATTAATTTACCGAAAGAAAGAACTCAGTTAAAATATTCAACTGTCATTCAAATACTGCAATAGTTGAATTTGTGACTCATTTTTATATTAAAGTGACATAGGAAATCGGAGCGTTAAGAGAATAAAGTCTGTGAACGTTAAGAAAATTCTGCTGTTTGAGCGCGAGATAACTGTTGAAGAGAAAAACTAACATCAAATTCGCGCGAGTTTTAGAATTTTTAGAGAACAGATTTTATTTTTAGCGGAGAGTTCCAGGTCTTGAACTTTTGGTTCTTTTGCTTCAAGGTAAAAGAACAAATTTTAAACTAAATTATTCTTTAGATGTGTTTTAAACTTCAATTTGAAATTTTAGGAGTTTTCTTGTTGAGCTCAGTATTTATCTCTGCTCAAAAACCTTTATATAAAGATTCAAAACAACCCGTTGAAGCCAGAGTTAAGGATCTGTTGAAAAGAATGACACCAGAAGAGAAATTCTGGCAGTGTTTCATGATTCCCGGAGATCTGGATAACGTTCCGAAAGGACAGTATTCCCACGGAATTTTCGGATTGCAGGTAAGCGCAGGAAGTCAGGGAGGTGGAGAAGCAGGACAACTGCTGAAATACAATGCCAGTGAAAATGCAGAGATACTTGTGAAAAAGATCAATGCCATTCAGAAATATTTCGTGGAAGAATCAAGACTGGGAATTCCCATGATTCCTTTTGATGAAGCTTTACACGGATTGGTTCGGGAAGGTGCTACGGCTTTTCCGCAGGCTATTGGTCTGGCTGCTACTTTTAATCCGGAATTAATGACAAGGGTTTCAACAGCGATTGCAAAAGAATCAAAACTGAGAGGAATCCGCCAGATTCTGACACCTGTAGTAAATCTTGCCAATGACGTCAGATGGGGAAGAACAGAGGAAACCTATGGTGAAGATCCATTTTTGACATCCGTAATGGGCGTAAGTTTTGTCACTTCCTTTGAAAAGATGGGGATTATTACCACTCCCAAACACTTTTTGGCCAATGTAGGAGAAGGAGGAAGAGATTCATACCCGATTCACTGGAGCAAAAGGTATCTGGAGGAAACCCATTTGATTCCTTTTAACAATGCTTTTACAAAAGGAAAAAGCCGTTCTGTGATGACTTCTTATAATTTGCTTGATGGAAGACCGTCAACAGCCAATCATTGGTTATTAAACGAAAAATTAAAAAAAGACTGGAATTTCAATGGCTTTGTCATCAGTGATGCCAGTGCGGTTGGAGGTGCCAATGTCCTGCATTTTACAGCAAAAGACTATGATGATGCTTCTGCACAGGCCATCAATGCAGGACTTGACGTGATTTTTCAAACCGCATATAAACATTATCAGCTCTTTATACCTCCGTTCCTGGATGGAAGGATTTCAAAAGAAAGAATTGACGATGCTGTATCAAGAGTATTGAGAGCCAAATTTGAGCTTGGATTATTTGAAAACCCTTATGTTTCTGCTAAGGAAATTGAAGAATTAAAAAAACTCAATCACAAAACTTTGGCAGAAAAAGCAGCAGCACAGTCTTTTGTTTTGCTTCAGAACAATAACCAAACCCTTCCTGTTCCCGCGAATGTTAAAAAGATTCTGTTGGTAGGAACAGATGCTGTGGATGCAAGATTAGGAGGTTACTCAGGGCCCGGAAACAAAAAAGTAAATATCCTGGATGGTCTTAAAAACTATGTGAACAATACAGAGACTGAAATTATGTATTCAAAAGGAATTGACTGGAATGTAAAAGACTTCACTACAATTTCAAATGAATATCTGTCCTCTGAAAACAAAAAAGGATTAACAGGATTCTATTTTGCCAATACTGATTTAAAAGGTAATCCGGCTTTTGGAAGGCAGGATGAAAACCTCAGTTTCAAATGGACTTTATATTCTCCTGATCCGGAAAAATTGCAGTCTGACAATTATAGTATCCGATGGACCGGAAAACTGGAAGCTCCCAATTCCGGAAAATATAAAATAGGTTTGCGTGGGAATGATGGCTTCAGATTATACCTGGATGGAAAATTAGTGATTGATCAATGGGAAAAGCTGAGCTATTCCACCAAAACAGTTGATGTAGATTTTGTAAAAGGGAGAAAATATGATATTAAGATCGAATTCCATGAAAATCGTGGGGAAGCCAATCTGGAATTGATCTGGAACTACGGTTTATATGATTATCCGAAAGATTTTAAAGAAGCTTTGGACCTTGCCCAAAAAGCAGACTATATTCTTATTACGGCAGGAATTCATGAAGGCGAATTTCAGGACCGCTCATCACTGGGTCTACCCGGAAATCAGGAAGCATTTATTCACGAAATTTCAAAATTAAATAAACCCACTGCCGTTGTTTTAGTAGGAGGGTCTGCCATAAAAACAACATCCTGGAAAGATAAAGTAGGAGCGATCCTGGATATTTGGTATCCGGGAGAAGAAGGGGGAAATGCGGTGGCAAAAACACTTTTCGGAGCTGAAAATCCATCCGGAAAACTGCCTGTCACTTTTCCTGTTCAGGAAGGTCAGTTACCTTTAACCTATAATCATCACCCGACAGGAAGAGGAAATGATTACCATGACCTGAGCGGAGAACCTTTATATCCTTTTGGTTTCGGATTAAGCTATACTACTTTTGAAATTTCTGACCTTCAGTTGAACAAGACTCAGTATTCTGAAAATGAAACCATTGTTGCTGAAGTCAATGTAAAAAATACAGGATCAAAAGCCGGAAGTGAAGTCGTTCAGCTGTATGTGAAAGACCTGCTGGCTTCCGTTTCAAGACCGGTTATCGAACTGAAAGGATTTCAGAAAGTAGAACTAAAGCCTGGAGAATCAAAATCTGTCACTATAGAAGTTCCGGTAAAACAATTACAGTTTTTAAATGAAAAAATGGAATGGGTGGTAGAAAAAGGAACGTACAGAATTATGATCGGTAATTCATCGAAGAACCTTCCTTTAAAACAAAATATTGAAGTTTTATGACCATAAAAAAGAGCAGAAATTTCTGCTCTTTTTTGTATCTATTATTGAGATTGTCTAGTATTTTCTGGCCAGTAAAACGTTCAGTAAGAATGTTCCTGCCCAGTTACTGTTATTGGTTGTTACACCATTCGTACCGATAAAGTCTACACGGGCAACAGATACGGTAAGCCTGGTTTTACCGCCAGTACCGTTATTGGCCAGACTTACAAAAGATGCTGTAAACACATCCGGGAAACTTGAGTTGTTTCCTGCGGTAAGAATAGGATACATATTGGTAACATTGAAAGGAGTACCCTGATATTCATACACGAGGGTCATTCTGCTGGCATTGGAGTAGGAAGCAGTCTGGGCTCTGTCCACAGATGTTTTGCTCACAATCCACCACCTGTCTGTTGCAGCACCTGAATCATAGCCTGCATTAGCATGATTGGTCCAGTCAGCAAGGGCTGCTGTTCCAAGGGCATGAGGAGGAATGAAAAGCTGTGTACCATAAATTTCTACATTGCTTGGTTTTGGAAGAACTGTAAAAGATAAATCCCATGTTCCTCCGGAAGTATTACTGTTGTTTACTACTTCGGCATATGCTCCAGTAGGGATTACAAAAGAAGCAACAGGAGTATTGTCTATTCTTAAAGTATTTCCACTGGAAGCCTGTAATGTAATAGCATTGGGAGAAATGTTCTTAATCTTATAAATTCTTCCTGTAAAACTGGTTGTCCCGGTTCCGATCACAGGAAGGGTAAAGGTGGCATCTGCAGTTCCGTTATAGGTAATATAATGATCAGTAGCCAGAATATTATACGTTGTAGCAGTAATCTGAGTATAGCCAGCCCTTAAAGAACCGTTTACAGCAAGTGTACTGTTAGGTGTTGTTGTATTAATGCCTACTTGTGCAGTTAAGGGAATAGCAGCCAATAAAAGGATCGAAATGTATTTTCTCATATTGCATAATTTAATTAACACAAAAATATAAAAAAACATATGAAAATTATTTGATAATGAATATTTTAAATGTTTTTTAAATAAACCATTAAGATTTTAATATCAATAAATGTTCGGCATTTCTCAATGTACATTATTTTAAGCGGAATTATCTCCTGGAGATACATACTATGCTTTCTTTAAAAAATCTTGGTATGATATATGTAAGATTTATCATGAACCGGAATGAATTTCATTAAATGATATTGGTTTAATTGAAAACATTCAAAAATATGAACATTATGAAAAAGTTATTAATTTCAACAGTATTGTTATTAGGTTTATCCATGAATGTTGCTGCACAGAAACATCCGCCAGTACCTCCACATCCTTCAAAAAATGAGTTGGTCAATATTAAAATGCAAGAGCTTACCAAAAAATACAATACTGAAAAAAAACTGATCCTTAATCACCCGCTTGCGACCAAAAAGATGAAGAGAGATCAGATGAAAGCTTTAAATGAAAGATATGCAGCTGAAAAACGATTGCTTAGACAGGCAAGATAATACAGTATTTTTGCAGTTGTTAAAATGGTAAAACCAGTTTTTTATCCGTAAAGTTTTGAAAAATATTCAACGTAAGGAAAGTTTATTGAAAGAGAATGCATCGTGTATTCTCTTTCTTTGTTGAAAATTGAATGAAAACAGCTTTATTGGCGCATTTTAAGATCAGTTTGAAGAAACATAAAACATCCAATATTTTTCCTTAAATTCGCATAAAAATTTTTAAAGTAATGAATTACGATATTATTGTCATTGGAAGTGGTCCTGGTGGATATGTTACTGCGATCAGAGCAGCGCAATTAGGTTTCAAAACCGCAATTATCGAGAAAGAAAATTTAGGAGGAATCTGCCTTAACTGGGGATGTATTCCAACTAAAGCTTTATTGAAATCTGCTCAGGTTTTTCATTATATCAACCATGCTGAAGATTATGGTTTGAATAAAGTGGAGGCAAGCTTTGAATTCCCGAATGTAATTCAGAGAAGCCGTGGTGTTGCCAGCAAAATGAGCAAAGGAATCGAATTCTTGATGAAAAAGAATAAGATTGACGTAATTCTTGGTACTGCAAAAGTACAGAAAGGTAAAAAAGTTTCTGTTACAGATAAAGAAGGTAAAGTAACTGAATATACAGGAACTCATATCATTATCGCTACAGGAGCCCGTTCAAGAGAATTACCAAACTTACCACAGGATGGTAAAAAAGTAATCGGATACAGACAGGCATTATCTCTTCCTGAGCAGCCGAAATCTATGATCGTTGTAGGTTCCGGAGCTATCGGGGTAGAATTTGCTGATTTCTATAACACAATGGGAACTAAAGTAACCATTGTTGAATTTATGCCAAACATCGTACCGGTAGAGGATGAAGAAATCTCTAAACACTTGGAGAAATCTCTGAAGAAGACAGGAATCGAAATCATGACAAACGCTTCTGTAGAAAGTGTTGATACAAGTGGTGAAGGTGTAAAAGCTACTGTGAAAACAGCTAACGGAAACATCACCCTTGAAGCTGATATCTTATTATCTGCTGTAGGTATTGCTGCTAATATCGAGAACATCGGATTAGAAGAAGTAGGAATCCAGACAGATAAAGGAAGAGTATTGGTAAACGAGTGGTATGAAACTTCAGTACCTGGTTACTATGCGATCGGAGATATTATCCCAACTCAGGCATTGGCTCACGTAGCTTCTGCAGAAGGAATTACTTGTGTGGAAAAAATCAAAGGAATGCATGTTGAGAAAATCGACTATGGTAATATCCCTGGATGTACTTACTGCCACCCTGAAGTAGCTTCTGTAGGTCTTACTGAAAAGCAGGCTAAAGAAAAAGGATACGAAATCAAAGTTGGTAAATTCCCTCTTTCTGCAAGTGGTAAAGCTACTGCCAACGGAAACACAGACGGATTTATCAAAGTGATTTTCGATGCTAAATACGGAGAGTGGTTAGGATGCCATATGATCGGTGATGGAGTAACAGATATGGTTGCTGAAGCTGTTGTAGCCAGAAAACTAGAGACTACAGGTCACGAGATCATCAAGTCTATCCACCCGCATCCAACAGTTTCTGAAGCGATTATGGAAGCTGCTGCTGCTGCTTATGGTGAGGTAATTCACATTTAATATAGTATTGGCTGTCATCGATTGACATCAATTAAATAATAAGGAGACCGGAGAAACAATAGTTTTTCCGGTTTTTTAGTAATTATAATTATCCCTGCGCATGTATTGAGGTGGTCTTTTTATGGAAAATGTTTACTGTTTATACCATATTCACGTTAGAAAATATAATAAATAACCCAGTAATGCTCCTCCAATGACAACAAAAGCACTGTTTAGTTTTTTAAATCCGAATACAACAGCTATACTTATACAGGCGATAAGAGTTGTTTTCCAGTCGGTAATGCTGTCAATTCCCATAGTGATGCATACAGACAGAATGAGAGCTACAGAAGCCACATTTACACCGTTAAGAAAAGAAGAAAATATTGCAGAATTTCTCATTTTATTTATGAAAGGACCGGACAAAGCAACAAATATAAAAGAAGGAAGGAATATGGCTAAAGTAGATACCAAAGCCCCCGAAAGTCCATTGATCTGATATCCGATAAATGTCACCGAAGAAAACACAGGCCCCGGAGTAAACTGGCCTACGGCGATAGCATCTATAAGTTCCTGACGGGTAATAATCCCTCTTGAAACAAGCTCTGTATCCAGAAAGGCGAATAAAACATATCCACTGCCGTATAATATGGCTCCGATTTTCAGAAAGATCCAGAATAATTTTAAATTAAGCAGAGAAGAAGCATCGGATAGTAAAAACTGAAGTGGACTAATAAAAATAAAATTGTTCAGTTTTTTATTTCTTTGATACTCTATTATCAATATTAAAAGTCCGGCTCCGAACATTAATACTATCTCATTGATTTTTAAAAAAGAGCATACGAGAACAATTCCTCCCACAGCCGCTAATGGGAAAGTTTTTACTGATTTTTTTGCCAGTGGGAATACAGCACCTATTATAATCGCTATAATGGCAGGCTTTATTCCATAAATAAAAGGAGATACTTCGGGAAGCCGGCCATATTCTTTGTATAGCCATGCAAAAATACCGGTAATAATAACCGCAGGAAATATAAAACAAAGCCCGGCAACTATAAGTCCTTTCCAGCCTGCTCTTTCACGTCCTATATGGATTGCCATTTCAGTACTGTTAGGACCGGGAATAAGATTGGTAGCTCCAATAAGATCCAGAAATTCCTGATCTGTCAGCCACTTTTTTTCAGCTACCACTTCTTTTTGCATCATTGCAATATGGGCTGCCGGGCCTCCAAATCCAATGATTCCCAGCTTCAGAAATAATTTGGCAAGGTCTTTTAAGTCATTATTATTGTTCACTTTAAACGATGGGTTTTAAAAGGACCATTTATTAAAAATTGATTTGATAAAAGTAAAAAACTATAGGATATATTTTAATATCTGCATGATCATTTTTACATTAATTTTGAAAAATATGGGCTTTAATAGCAGATTGTAAAGGTCAGGCCACTTAAGGATTTAAAGCTGTTTGATTGGATTTTAATGTGATTACAGTGATTTTTCTTAAAATAATTTTAAAATTAGCATATTTATAAAAATTAACTTAATTATTTCAGACTGTTTTCTTACATTTATTCAATGAATTTTGAGAGAGTAGGACTTGTTTTATCAGGAGGCGGTACCAAAGGAATCGCTCATGCAGGAGTATTAAAATTCTTACAGGAAAAAGGTATTGAGATAGATATTCTTTCCTGCTGCAGCGCAGGATCTATTGTAGGATGTCTTCATGCTGTCGGAAAAACTCCGGAAGAAATCCTGGAATTCTTCAATTCTGTCTATTTTTTCAATTGGAAACACTTTACGTTCAATCAGCCGGGACTGGTTTCTTCAGTGATCTTCAGAAACTACCTGAAACCTATTTTCCACGAAATGAAATTAGGTGATCTTGATATTGAAGTGAAAATCGTAGCTACAGAGTTGGTTGCAGGTACCCAGAAAATTTTTGATAAAGATTTTGAAATTGTTGATGCCATTATTGCCTCTTGCTCCATTCCGGGAATCACAACTCCTTACATCATTGGAGATGAAATGTATTGTGACGGAGGAGTATTGAATAACTTTCCGGCAGATATCATCAGAGACGATTGCAATAAGCTGATCGGTGTATTTGTATCGCCGCCCAACGAAGCAAAGATCAAAGATCTGAACTCTATTAAAGCAATCGTTTCCCGCTCTTACGATCTTCTTTCCTACAGGATAGAAAAAGTAAAATTTGATTACTGTGACTGGTTCATTTCTTCCCAGAAACTGTCATCTTACGGGACTTTTGAACGGCGAAAAGACAGATTGGAAGAGATTTTCAATATCGGTTACAAAGCAGCAAAAGATAGCTATGAAGAAAGCACTTTTTTTACGGAATTAAGACAATCCGGAACATAAAAAAATCCTGTATCAATCATACAGGATTCTTTTTTATAAAAGCGGACAACGGTTTTGAGTTCTTAAAGAGAAGTTATAGAATGACGATAACAACTTCCAGCTTCTCACTTCCATCTTTAATTCTTCACTACATAGCCATCCTGGCGAACAATTTCACGATCATTAGCATCATTTACAACCAGGGTGTAAGGTGCTTTTTTGGGAGAATCTGTAAGGTAATTTCTCCAGATCTGATAGCTGTGTCCTTCATTGCTGAATTCGATATAATAATTTCCTCCTGTACCGTCAGGAATCAGTTCACCATCGCTGATGATCATACTTGGCTTAGCGGTGATCTTTGCATTGGCATTCCAGGACTGGTAAAGGTATTTTCCATTCGGTTGTTTGTCGATTCTGATCTTGAACTTTTTGGTTTTAATAATAACAGTCTTCGGTACCTGCTGAAGGGCAGAAGAAGTTATAAAACCGTCTGTTTTCGGAGCGGGAACTTCTTTAGCCTGGACAAAAGAAAACTGAGCTAAACAGAAAGTCCCTAATAAAATATGCTTTATCATATTGAGTGGTTATTGGTTAACATTTCAGACTCTATCAAATATAGAGCCATTTTTCATTAAAGAGAGGGCTTATCGTTCTGAAAAAGAAGTTCTTAGACTTTTATATACGAATTCTTTAAAATAATGATATTGATTTTCAGTTGATTACTGTTTTATTTGCGAAATAGTATCAAATTCTGAAACAACTGAATACTTTTCTTATGTACATTTGTACCATCAAAGGATCTCGTTCCTTTATTATCAAAATGAAACTAATTAACTTTAAGTTTTTTCTATTAAAAGTATCAGAAATCATCTTCACGATTTTTAATACATCTCCTCCTGTAATTTCTTAATTTTTTCGAAAGAATTATCACATAATTCGTACTCTGTTTTTTCGTATTCTGAAGAATCAGAGCGCAATCCCTGTTTTAAAATTTAACTAAAAAACAAAAACAAACTATGGAATTAAATTTTCATGGCTGGATGATTCCGGCCGTAATGGCGCTTTTGTGCGTACTTTTTTACAAATTCATTTTAAGAATTTTCTTTGGATTGATCATTGTTCCTCAGGACAAAATCGGTTTGGTGACCAAAAAATTTGTGTTGGTAGGAAAACAGGAACTTCCGGAAGGTAGAATTATTGCCACCAACGGAGAAGCAGGTTTTCAGGCTCAGACATTGGCTCCGGGAGTATATTTTGGAAAATGGATATGGCAGTATTCTATCGATTTTCAACCATTTACAGTGATTCCGACAGGTAAAATAGGTTTATTGCTTGCAAAAGATGGTATAGAACTGGAAACAGGAAGGATTTTAGCCAGAAAAGTAGAATGTGATTCTTTTCAGGATGCTGAAGCCTTTTTAAAAAATGGAGGAAGAAAAGGCCGTCAGACTGCGATTATTGCACCAGGATCTTACAGAATCAATACGTTATTATTTGAAATAGAATTAACGGATATGACTCAAATTCCCGACAATGCGGTGGGAATTATCACAACAATGGAAGGAAGTCCTTTGGAAGAAGGCCAGATTGCGGGTAAAATTATCAATGATCATAATAAGTTCCAGGATGTTGATACTTTTTTAAATAACGGAGGATATAAAGGGCTTCAGGAACAGGTAATCCTGGCAGGTTCCTATTTTCTGAATCCTTGGTTTACAAAAGTTGAAATGGTAAAAATGACGGAGATTCCGATCGGCCATGTGGGCGTAATCATCAGCTATGTAGGAGAAGAAGGTAAAGATTTGAGTGGAGTCGATTTTAAACATGGAAATATTGTTGAAAAAGGTCATAAAGGGGTTTGGGCAGAACCTATTGGCCCCGGAAAATATCCTATTAATCCTTATATTATGAAGGTTGAACTTGTTCCTACCACCAACTTGGTATTGAACTGGGCCTATGAAAGAAGTGAATCTCACCAGTTGGATAAAAATCTTTCAACAATTACTGTAAGAAGTAAAGATGGCTTCCCTTTCAATCTTGATGTATCCCAGATCATTCATATTCCTACCTATGAAGCCCCTAAAGTAATTGCGCGTTTTGGAAATATGATTAATCTTGTCAGTCAGGTTTTAGAGCCAACCATTGGAAATTATTTCAGAAACTCGGCACAGGACAGTGATGTGATTGCATTTTTAGGGACCCGCAAAGAAAGACAACAGTCTGCAAAGGACCACATCAGCAGTGTTTTGGAACAGTATAATGTCAACGCTGTCGATACTTTGATAGGAGCTATTGTTCCACCGGAAAGTTTAATGAAGACGTTAACAGACAGAAAACTGGCTGAAGAACAGAAAATTACTTACGAAACTGAAATGCTGGCACAGGAAACCCGTCAGGCGCTGGAAAAAGAAACGGCTGTTGCGGATATGCAGAAAGAAATTGTAAAAGCAGATCAGGGCGTTGTGATTGCAGAAAGAATAGCGGATGCATCAGTGAAAAAAGCAACCGGAGATGCGAATTCCGTAAGACTACAAGCGAATGCAGAAGGAGACCGATTGAGGCTGCTGGCAACCGGGGAAGCTGAGAAGACAAGACTGCTGGCAAAAGCTGAAGCAGAAAAAATAGAACTGCTGGCAAAAGCAAGCGCAGAACAGATTTCATTAACGGGTAATGCAGAAGCAGAAAAAATTCTGGCTATCGGTAAATCTAATGCAGAATCTTACAAACTGTCTGTGGAAGCAATGGGTGGCAACAATTTTACCCAATTAAAAATCATGGAAAACATAGCCAGCCAGAATGTAAGAATAATGCCTGAAGTATTAATCGGAGGAAGCGGAGATTCTGCGAATGGAGGAATCAGTGGACTTTTGGGACTTCAGCTGTTGGAACAGGTTCAGAAGAAAAATGGGGAGACTGTTTTTACTACTGAAGAAAAGACAGATAACAACTCTTAACTTAATTGACAAATAACTTAAACTTAACTCAAATTTTGAATTTTTAAAATGATTTATATCGTTCAGCTCATTATAGCACTACTGATTATTAGTTTTTTTGTTTTCTCTATTATTGAAATCTATTGTGAAATTGTGAAAAAAAGTTCCTGGGCCTTTTTGGGTATGCTTCTTAGTTTGATTTTATTTTTTTTAATGATCACAGTACGCAATCATTTGGTTAAAAATGAACTTGTAGAAAATATAAAAACTTCAAAAATAGAACAGAAAAATTCATTTTTTTCAAAAAGAGAATTGTCGGATATTCATCTTGTAAGCGAGAAAATGAGAGTTGTTGATAAAGATATTTATATTGTGCTTATGCCTCAAAAAGATACGCTTTACATGAATCAGGATTTTAATAACAAGAATAAATTCTGGGTCCACTATAAAAAGTATGAGATTTTAAAATTTACAGCACCTGTAGGATATATCATTAAAAACTAAAAAATCGCCCGAAAAACTTTCGGGCGATTTCATATTCTTTATGCGGTATAACTTGCAAAAGCATCTTCCAGGCTTTCAAATTTACCTTTGAATTCATCAATAGGGCAGTCCTGAAGAATATTTCCTTTATGGATAAGAATAACTCTTGAACACAGTGCTTCCACTTCCTGCATGATGTGGGTAGATAGTAAAACAGTCTTTTGCTGTCCGATCTGTTTCACCACATTACGGATTTCAATAATCTGATTGGGATCCAGACCATTGGTAGGTTCATCCAGAATCAGCAGATCCGGCTGATGAATAATAGCTTGTGCCAATCCTACACGTTGCTTGTATCCCTTAGACAACTGTCCGATTTTTTTTGATTTTTCCGGAGTAATTCCTACGAGTTCAATCACTTCATCTACTCTGGATTCGGAAATTTTGTGGATATTGGCCACAAACTGAAGATATTCTTTCACATACATCTCCAGATAAAGCGGATTATTCTCTGGAAGAAAACCGATTTTCTTTTTGCTTTCAATCTCATGGTCTGAGATATTCATCCCATTGAAAATAATTTCACCCTGATCAATTTTCAGCGCACCGACAATAGATTTCATCAGCGTAGATTTTCCGGCACCGTTCGGACCAAGAAGACCGATGATTTCATTTTTATCAATAGAAATGTTGATGTTGTCAAGAGCAGTCTGTTCACCAAATTTTTTGGTTAAATTGATTATCTGAAGCGGCATAAATTGTAATGTCTTTCTGCAAAAATAAAATAAAAAAACTCATCCGATAGAATGAGTTTCGCAATATTTATAAAATATAATTATTTTCTTGATTTTTTCTTGGCTCCGCCAGATGCCGGAGCTGCTGTAGAAGCAGTATTGGTGGCTCCTTTTACTGCCGAAGGGTTTATGCTGGAAGGTTTGTCATACATGGCATACTTTCCGTTCGTTCTTCCAAAAATTTTCTCCACCTGTTTTTGGGTTAAAAACTGTGATTTTCCAATGTATTTCCGGTTCTTGTTGATCACCTGAATAAACTGCATGGTCTGCTGCCCGTAGTTCTTTTCATAATGAAGCTCTATGATATCATTAGGCAGTTCCAATATAACATTTTCTTCTGGAGTGGAAATAAAACCATCCATAATCAGTTTATAGAGCCCGGCAACATCTCCATTAAGGTTCTGGAATGAAAAAGACCGGATTGTATTCAGGTTGCTGGTGTTCAGATCCTGGTAGTTAACTGTAAATTTATCTTCCTTTTTATAGAGACCAACGGAATTATCTTTACCAATTTCCACCAAACTTTCATTTTTCAACACTTTGATCTGTGAGAAAACTGAAATACCGAACATACATGTAATAAGTAGAATTATTTTTCTCATGGAATGAATTTTAATGTTTTATAACTTGGTGCACATAAATTTACTCATAAAAAAGCTAAAAAGCAATTTTAATTCGTTAAAGCAAAAGTAACATTTTTTTTTAATACTTATAAGAGATCATCTGCTGATGTTATGGGCTCCATTGTTTATGTAAAGAGTTGTGATTCATATGGTTTTAATCTCTTTTGTGACAGTGCTGTTATTTTTGTATATGCCAGGTTTATAATTCAAATCTGGTGTAAGGTGTTGAGAAACAGAGTGAAATTTACTCAGGTGTTATGAAATTAAAAATTTATTAAAAATAAATGTTAAAAATGAGGTTTTGTGAATAATCAATAAAAAATATCAATGAGAAGCTATAGCTGTAAGAATCACATTCTTTATTGCAGCCTCTTTGAAACTCCAGTATTCGCTGTTTTCAGGCATCTGATTCTCAAGAATAATGAGGGTAGTATCAGTGGAAGGAAAATAAGTGTTAAGGCAGGTGAAACCATCACCAAGACCCGTGACTGCAAAATAATCCAGTCCTGCCTCTTTGATAAATCTTATATTATACCCGAATCCCATACTTTCTTTTCCGAACACATTATGCTGGGAAGTGGTAGAAGGTGTCAGCATAAGCTTTTGAAATGCAGGAGAGAGAAGTTTCCCTTTAAATAAAGCCTGATCCCATTTTGCAAGATCCTGCACCGTAGAAATGACGCCTGCAGCAGGAGCAATATCATCATTCAGAAAGGACTCATTTACTTTTACAAACTGATTGTTTTCATTCATATAACCTGCAACCAGAGATTGATTATTCTTTGTATTGTAAACAAAAGTCTGATCCATTTTCAACCTTTTAAAAAGAGAACCGGCAAGTTCAGTAAAGCTTTTTCCTGTTGTATTTTTAAGGATTTCCCCCAGCATGATATAAGAAAGGTTGCCATATTTGAACTGGGTACCGGCTTTGAAAGCTGCAGGTTTCTCAAGATTGCTAATCCCGTGGGTATGGTTCAGAAGATGGTGTACGGTAACTGTGTCGGCCCAGGTTTGGGTAAGAGAAGGAAGGTATTTTCTGATAGGAGTATGAAGATTCAGTTTTCCCTGTTCGGCAGCCTGTAAAACCAATACTGCGGTAACCTGCTTAGAATTGGACATGATTTCAAACTGATCTCCTGTTTTCAAAAGAATTTTCTTATCAAAATCTTTGTAGCCATTGGATTTCAGATAGTGTACTTTTCCTTTCTGAGCCACCAAAACGACGCCATTGAAAGCTATCGGGCTGGGAGACGTTATAATACTGTCGATTTTATGAGTGTAAGCGTCTTGTTTCTGAGCTGCTGCGGCAACAGATAACAACGTAGAAAATATACCTGTGAAAAATAATTGTGTTTTGGTCATTACTTATTTTTTTGCTAAAAATTGAGATATAAGAAAATTCTTATTGAATCTTTTGTAAATGGTTGTTTTAAAGATTTGAGCTTCCAAATATATCTTTTTCCTCAGATTGTACAAGTAAATATTTTTGTCAATTAATATGAGTGAAAACATAAATCAGTAAGATAAAAGTCTGTATTTTTAAATTTGGTTTGAATTTATATGAGTAGTAATACTCAAAAATGCTGATGATACCCAATAATCAATTAAATTTCTTTTTTATGGAAAATAGAGAGCATAAGCATGGAGCATCTTCTTCCATGGAAGTTGAAAAGCATTCAAAACGTTCTTCCTCTACTATGTACGGACAATTTGTATTGATGGCTGTGGTGATGTTTTGTGCGATGTATATCATTATGTATGCGATGATAGACAGCCTGAAGAATCTTATTTCGAATATTAATAATCTATATATGGCATTGTTGATGACTTCAGCGATGCTTCTCATTGAACTGTGGGTGATGCGAAAGATGTATACCAACAAAGCAATAAATTGGACTATAGTAATCATTGCCGTAACATCAGGTATTTTTTCCTGGTTCGGAATCAGAGAACAGATGAATGTTGATGACAGACAGTTTGTCAAAAGTATGATTCCTCATCATGCAGCAGCTATTTTAATGTCTCAAAAGGCACATCTTACCGATCCGCAGCTGATTACCCTGCAGAAGAATATTCTTAAAACCCAATCCGAAGAAATCAAGCTGATGAAGCACAAACTCAGAGAATTTGAAAAAAGGTAGGGCAGGAATCTGAAATAACACGAATATAGATATACTGTTATTTTAATCAGAATATTTTAATAATTTAGTTTCCATGAAAATTAAAACTATTAGCCTTTCTATCATTTTTTTCACTATTATTTCCTGTAAAAAGGATAAAGAATATCCTAAATATGTTGAATTGGAATCGGGAAATGGAAGCTATTCACTTTTTATAAAAGATGGAAATTTTGAATTTTTAAAAACAGAATTTGTAAGCTATGATCACATGGTAACAGCTCCTTTTTCAGAAGGTAAATATAAGATATCAGGTGATGAACTGATTTTGAATAGTGATAAAGGAAAAAAATATATTTTCAAAATAGGGAATGATTCAGAACTGATCCCTGCAAAAATGGATTCCCTGAAAGATCTGAAAGGATTGTATCCTGTTCAGATTCTTCATAACAATAAAATGCCGAAAGAAATGGGACGCCTGGATTCTTTAGGAAGAAAAAATGCATTGTGGCTTTATTTTAATGAAAAAGGAAAGGTGATTAACCAGAGATTGTATAAAAATGGAGAACTGGTAAAAGATCATTACAAGTCGGATATTGTTATAAAATAAAGAATCAGCAAGAGACTTGGAAATAAACAGTATTCAATTTTATCGCAGATAAAATCCTTGCGCCTTATAGCAGCCTTTTTAATAGGATTTTGCGTCTTTGCGTTTTCCAATTATACCTTTCTTATTTGTGTGTTTTTGAAAACGAAAAACGCAAAGTTTTTTTAATTCCATAAATAATTTTAAGGTGAAAGAAGATCAAAGATTTTTAGCAAGTGAAAGTCAAAAAATATCAGCACCTTACCTTAGTCAATAAAAAAGGCACCACTTACAAGTAAATGGCGCCTCGTTACTGAATATATTTGAATGTAAAATTGTTTTTGGTTTATCTACTCATTCTGCTTGATTTGTGGGTTATTATTAATCTCTTTATTAGGAATCTGGAATCTGAATTTATCAGGAGTCAGGTTGAATCTTCCAAAAGTATGATTCGTTCCTGTGTATACCCTTTCTAAAGGGGTGTTTAATCTTTTCATATCAAACCAGGCGTAGCCTTCACCCCAAAGTTCTATTCTCTTTTGCAGGACAATTTCATTAATCAGCTCGCTGCCTGATTTCGTAGATAATGTGTAGGCCTGATCTCTTTTTGAGGTAATGTCAAATAATACCTGTCTGGCTTCTGTTTCTCTTCCCTGTCTGGCCAGAGCCTCTGCCTGGATATAATACAGTGAGGAAGCTCTGATGTAAATATAATCTCCTTCAAAAAGCGTAGGATCTTTAAACTTCCAGCTTACGTAAGGCGGATAATTTTTCGTTTTCCCGTTAAAAGTATAGGCTGCATTCTGACTTCCATTGAACACTTTCTTACGGTAATCCGTTGCCGGAATGGCATCATAAAGACGCTTGTCAATCAGCTTACGGATCTGTGCGGCTCCGGCATACCCTTCATTCGTATTATCAAACATGGAGAAGAAAGAAGCATAATAATTTCCGATGCTCATTGTGGAGATCGTATTATGAAAACCCCATATTACCTCAGGATTATTGATGTTGGAAAAACCGGTGTTGGTATAATCTTCTTCGGTCATAAGGGCAATTCCCTGTTTGCTTTCCTGAGCATATTGGGCAGCCTTGATATAATCCCGTGTTTCAAGAAATACTTCGGATGCAATAGCTTTAGCAGTTCTTTGGTCAATCTGGGCTCTGGAAGGTCGGGCATACGTATCCAGAAGCGTAATAGATTCTTCAATATCTTTTTTGATTTGTGAATAGACCTCAGCAACCGTTGATCTGGGAAGCCCCTGGCTTGGATTAGCTGCAGTAAGCACCATGGGAAGTCCCGGTTCAGACTGATGTCCGTTATAATCATGGGCATAAAAACGAACCAGATAAAAGTAGGAATAAGCTCTTAAAGCAAGAAGCTGCCCTGCAATCGCTCTGTTTTTTGCATTGGCATTCTTATCCAGTCCATCAAGTAATTTGTTGATCACAAATATTCTTGCATAAAAAGTGGTCCATACAATTTCAGAAGCAATATTACTGGCATTGGTGGCTTCATAATTGTAAAACATTCCCAGATGCTGGTTGGTAGACTGAATGACATCATTGGACATCAGATCGGAACCCGCTTTGATTCCCATGATTCCGAAATCCGAGTGAACGGTAGTACCGCCCGCACCATTGCTTCTAAGATCAAGATAGATGCCACCCAGGATTTTTTCCGGACTGTTGGCATCATTGTTCAACTGTTCACCGGAAATATCT
Organism: Chryseobacterium sp. X308; assembly: GCF_020733145.1. NCBI lineage: Bacteria > Pseudomonadati > Bacteroidota > Flavobacteriia > Flavobacteriales > Weeksellaceae > Chryseobacterium > Chryseobacterium sp. X308. The sequence goes on along the minus strand of NZ_JAJFZH010000003.1, from coordinate 3,533 downwards.
CCTTCCGGCAGCGTATTGAGGTCATTAGCACAGCTGGTAGCCAAAAAACTTATAGCTGCAGCTGTTATAAAGTATTGTATTGTGTTCATTCCTGTTCTTTTAAAAATTAAGTTTAAAGCCTAAAGAGACACTGGATAAAAGAGAATAGCGGTAAGCATCTGAAACTCCTGTCAGTGAAGCTCTTGGATCATATCCTTTTCTCTTAGACCATAGATACAAATTGTTTCCTGTTACATAAATTTTCAGCCCTGATAAGCCTGCCTGCTGTGCGAAACCATCAGGAAGCTGATAGGAGAGGGTTACATCCTGAAGACTGATATAATCCGACTTGATCAGATAAAGCGTTGAATTTCCGTTCTGGTTTGTAGCGGTAAGATCTACTCTTGGTAAGGCAGCCGTTGGGTTTTCGGGAGTCCAGGTTTTATCCAGATCTGTTGAATAGTTGGAACCATAGCTGTCAGAATGGAATAAGCTTCTGTAAATATCATCATATCCATAGCCTCCGAACTGGTAAGCAAAATTCACTGCCAGATTAAATCTTTTAAAGCTGAAATCTGTTCCGAATCCTCCATATACCTTTGGAATAGCAGACTTTCCGGTGTTATAGTCGGTGGCTTCCTTATAATTACTGGTCACCGTTCTTTCTTCCTGATGAGTGGTTGGATTGATGGTTGTACGATACCATAAAGCATCGCCATTCTCAGGATTTACTCCTGCAAATTCTTTCAGGAAATAGGTATAGCGGTCACCGCCTTCTGTCAGAATAAATAAGCCAGAAACAAGCCCTGTATTTCTCTGCTCAGCCGGTAATCTGGTAATCTTGTTTTTGTAATGAGTAGCATTGGCATAAAAACTCCATTGAAATTCATCACCGCGAAGAATATCGACACTTACATTAGCCTGAACTCCTCTGTTGGTCATATCTCCGATATTTCCGTATTTCACATATGAACCCGCATTGGATGGAGGAAGAGGAAGAGCGTAGATCATATCCGAAACTTTCCTTTCAAAATAATCAGCATTCAGGTTGATTCGGTTTTTCAAAATTGAAATTTCAAAACCGGCATTCAGGTTTTTGGAGGTTTCCCATTTTAAATCCTTGTTTCCTTGTTTTTTAAGCGACAGAACAGGTTTGTCGTCCCCGAAGTTGTTGATTCCGTAGATATCCTGATAAGCATAATAATCTCTGCTGGAACCGCCTAAAAGAATGTTGTCATTTCCCTGCTGCCCATAAGAAGCTTTTAATTTTAAAGCATTGATAATACGATTGCCTTTAAGAAAATTTTCTTTTGCGATATTCCATGCAAGTCCTAATCCATAGAAATTTCCCCATCTGCTTTCCGGAGAAAATACAGAGGAACCGTCTCTACGGATATTGGCATTGAAGAAATATTTCCCGTCATAATTATACAATAACCTTGTGAAATACCCTTCTACGGCATATTCATAACCGCTTCCGGATAAGTCGGTAATTTTTACGGCATTGTCAAATGACTGAGAGTCGGGTAGTAAAAGCTGCTGTTTTGATCCTGAGAATCCATCATCTTTGATCTTATTCAGCTCATGTCCTGCAAGGAGATTGAAGCTGTGATTTCCCAGCTTTTTCTGGTAAGTAAGCAATTGCTGATGGTTCAGGGTATATTTAAAATTAGAACCTTGAGAAATTGTTCCTCCCACAGAAGATGAAGTTCCTCCTTCTGTATTTCCGAACTGCAGGTTTCTGGTATTTTCGAGATAAGCTCCGAAATTATAAGTGAAATCAAGTCCTTTGATGATTTCATAATTTAAACCCAGGTTCAGGTTGGTAATGTTACTGACAGTCTGTGATTTATCTTTCTGAAGGTTTCCTACAGGATTTTCAAACACCGCATAAGATCTTGTGGCACCGTTAGGCCCCTGGCCATCTCCGTAGTCATACAGTGCATTTCCATAACTATCATAAAGCCTCTGGTAATTGTTATCTCTCAGGAAAACAGGATAGAAAGGAGCAATATTTCTGGCAAACTGGAAAGGGTTGGAAAAACCTCCGGTCTCCCCGAAATCCTGCTTACTGTAAGTATAAGATAAAGCACTGGTCAGCTTCAGTTTGGAAGTGATAGAGTAGTCTACATTAGACCTGATTCCGAATCTTTCAAAACCTGAAGAAATTAAATACCCCTTGTCATCAAGATAGTTAAGGGAAGTGTAAGATTTTATCTGATCCCCGTTAGCGTTGATCCCAACCGTGGCTTCTCTTCGCAAAGCAGGTCTGAAAAGCAGTTTCTTCCAATCGTCCTGGTAGAGCAGCTTTGCGTCGGGATTGAAAGAACCGTCCTTTGAAATCAGTTGATTAAAAGGAACGTTATATACATTATATCCCAGCTTGGTAAGCGCAGCAAGTCCCACATCATGAGGAGAAGGACCTGAAGGAACCGCTCCCGGTTGTTTCAGTCTTGCAATTTCACCAATTCTCGCTCTGTTATAATAAGCGGTGTAATAATCCTGAGGCGAAGTAAATACAGAATAATCCTCAATAGACCTGAAGTTAACCCCTGTTTTTACATCAGCTTCAACGCTCACTCCTTTACTTTTTCCTCTTTTGGTGTTCACAATAATAACACCATTGGCTCCTCTGGAACCATACAAAGCATTCGAAGAAGCGTCTTCCAGAAAAGATATACTTTCAATATCCGATGCGGCAATACTGTTCAGGTTTCCACTGTACGGAATACCATCCAATACAATTAACGGGTCGCTGGAGGCGTTGATAGAGCCTATTCCTCTCATTCTGATGGTCGGCTGGGAGCCTGGCTGTCCTGAGGAAATCACCTGCACTCCCGCTACTTTTCCTCCAATTCCCTGAAGAATATTTCCGTTTTGAAGATTTGAAAGATCTTTAGCCTTCAGCGACTGTACAGAACCTGTAATTTCTTCTTTTTTCTGCTTCCCGAAAGCTACCACCACCACTTCTTTGATGGAAGTTTCTTTGGAAAGACTGTCTTTGCTCTGTGCAAAACCATATTCCGCGAACAGGAGTAAGGCCAATACACCAAGCTTGCATTGTTTCTTTTTCATTATATTAATCTAGGTTTAAAACTGAATTGTGTATTACTGCTGATCTCCCGGTAAAAAATGTGACTTTCCGCCTCCTTTTTCAGGGAGGTTATAAAACGAATAGTAAAATTACAGGAGAGGTACCCGGATGAAAGAAGCCTTGAACTCTTTGGCTTTAATTCCTACAGTAATGAATGTATCTCTTAAAAATTTAGCACATCATCATCATGCACATCATATCAAAGCACATGTCTTGAGAAATGCAGTTGTGCTGTGAAAGGACAGACATTCCACAACAATTTTGCTGTGCAGAAGCTGCCGTCGTAATGGTGCATAGGTAAGAATTAAAGGTATTCTTATTCATGAGAATAAAGTTTATGATTTTTTTAACTGGGTCAAAATTATCTAATAAATGACGAACCCAGATAAAACGAGAGCATGAGATAAATCATATTAGTCTACTAAATTAGTCTTGTCTCTTTTACACTTTTGAGGGTGCC
>NZ_JAJFZH010000029.1:0-37817 GCF_020733145.1 Chryseobacterium sp. X308 | reverse complement strand
AAGGAATAAAGAAGTGAGGACATTTCTAAAGCACAATATACTTCCTGAGTTATTTAGCCAAAACTGTTCTCTCACCCCTTTTGCTTTGTATGTAAATTTATTCTTTTGCAAACATAGGAGCCAAAACCTAATCCCATTTTTCATTCAGAATTTTAAAAGTTGGATTCCTACGCAATAACAGACTGCATGAATAGACTTTGCGTTGTATTGTCATTACGTATGAATATAAATACGAATGAGCAGAATTATTCACTAATTGTTTAAGTTTTTTTAACAATTCCATGGCCGGATTTTCCAGTAGAAATCCCTATTTTTGCACAACTATCGTTTTACTGAAAAACTAAAGTATTCTGATTGACATGGCAGGTCTGAGGTCATTTTTCTTATTTTATATCATACTGGTTTTTTCCCTTTTCAATTCGAATTGGGCGGAAAAGTCTTTGAGAAATATCCCTCATGTTCCTCCTGTAACCAATATTCATGTTCTGGATGTTTACGAGGAAGCAGATATGAATACGCATGCGCTGCCTGCTGCCTCAAAAATTGTAAAACATTCAGTTAAAAAAAATGATTCTGCCATTGCAGATTTTTCAGGAATATTAAAAGTTATTCCAAAAATTTCCCTTCCTGAGATTGCGGTTTCCACTATTTGCGGCGTTAAATCCTTTCTCCATCTCCTCCAGCTGTATTAGGTTTTAAGTTTCTGAATGCCAAATCATTTTAACGGAAATCTTATAACTTAAACATTTAAAAATGTATTTTAAAACTGTAATAATTTGCATTCTTGCAACATTATTCGCTGTGTCATGCAGTAAAGACAAGAAAAAAAACAATCAAAAAGATAAAGAAGTTCCCGTACTGGAAATCAAGGAAAAAGATACATTGGTGAGCAACCAGTTTGTCACCGATATCCAGGCTAAAAAAAATGTTGAAATGCGTTCCAGAATCGGAGGTATTATCCAGCATATCTATGTCAACGAGGGACAGTTTGTTCAGCAGGGACAGGCTTTATTCAAAATCAATGATGCTGAGCTGCAAATGGAACTTCTGAAAGCCAATGCAGCATTAAAACAGACTGAAGCAGACGTTCGTATTGCAGAAGTAGAACTGAAGCAGATTCAGAGCCTTCATGCTAAGAAATTTGTAGCCAATAACGAGCTGGAAATGGTAAAGGCAAAACTATCTTCAGCGAAGGCAAAACATGCCTTTGCCGATGCAGAAAAGAGAACCGTTCTTCAGAAAATAAGCTTTACAAGAATTACAGCACCTTTTGATGGAGTGATTGACGTTATTCCTCATAAAGACGGAAGTTTAGTGGAAAACGGAACTTTATTAACCACACTTTCACAACTGAACGAAGTGTATGCTTATTTCTCCATTCCTGAAAACTTATACTTTGAACTTTTAGCTAACGATAAAATCGGAAACCATCAAAAAATTGAATTGACGTTGCCTAATGGAGTCAATTACCAGTTCAACGGAGCTTTGAAAACAGCCGAAGGGGAAATCGACAGAACCACAGGTTCTATCCGATATAAAGTGCTTTTCCCGAATCCGGACCGTTTGATAAAACACGGTACTTCCGGAAAGCTTATCATTTCCGAACAGCAGGATAATGCGATCCTTATTCCACAAAAATCGACCTTCTCCATTCAGGATAAGACCTATGTTTTTGTAGTGGATAAACAGAATAAAGTGAAAATGACCAATATTAAGATCGGAACTACCCTGAGAGATTCTTATATGGTGGAAAGTGGTCTTAAAAAAGGAGATTTAATCATTTATGAAGGAACTCAGTCTTTAAAAGATGGAGATATCATCAAAATCAAAAAGAAGTATTAACCTTTCATAATCTTTAAATCAATCGACTATGGTAGAAATGTTTATAAGACGAAAGGTTCTTTCGTTGGTTATTTCCATATTATTTGTATTGCTGGGAATTATGGCATTGCTGAAGATGCCGATCACCCAGTTTCCCGATATTGTACCGCCTTCAGTAACCGTTACAGCAAAATATACAGGAGCGAATGCCGAAGTGTCTGCCAATGCGGTGGCTCTTCCTCTGGAGCGTGCCATCAACGGGGTGCCGGGGATGACGTATATGTCTACGGTAACCTCCAATGATGGTCTTACCCTTATTCAGGTGTTCTTTGAAGTAGGAACAGATCCTGATGTGGCAGCAGTAAACGTTCAGAACAGGGTAACCACTATTCTTGATGAACTTCCTGAAGAGGTAATCAGAGCGGGGGTAACTACCGAAAAAGAGGTGAACAGCATGTTGATGTACCTTAATATCACCAGTACAGATCCGAGCCAGGATGAGCAGTTTATCTATAACTTTACGGATATCAACGTCCTTCAGGAATTGAAACGTATTGATGGAGTAGGACGTGCTGAAATTATGGGACAGAAAGAATATTCGATGAGAGTATGGCTGGATCCTCAGAAAATGGCAGCGTACAATATTTCTGCAGATGAGGTAATCACTTCCCTGCAAAAACAGAATATTTCAGCTGCACCTGGAAAAGTAGGGGAAACCTCTGGTAAAACCTCAAGCCAACTTCAGTATGTTATCAAATATAAAGGAAAGTTTTTTGAGCCTAAACAATATGAAGAAGTTCCCATCAGATCTGATGTGGATGGAACTATTTTAAAGCTTAAAGATATTGCTAAAGTGGAATTCGGAGCCATGAACTACGGAATGGTTTCCAAAACAGACGGAAGACCTTCTGCATCCATTATGATGAAGCAGCGCCCGGGTTCCAACGCATCTGAAGTGATTCAAAGTGTAAAGGCAAAAATGGAAGAATTAAAAGTCACTTCCTTCCCTCCCGGAATGGAATATAACATGGCTTATGATGTTTCCCGCTTCCTTGATGCCTCTATCAGTGCAGTGTTAACAACCCTTATTGAAGCCTTTATTCTGGTAGGAATTGTAGTCTTTATCTTCCTTCAGGACTGGCGTTCCACATTAATTCCTGTACTGGCTGTACCGGTAGCATTGGTAGGAACTTTTGCATTCATGAATATGCTGGATTTCTCTGTCAACCTTTTAACCCTTTTTGCGTTGGTTCTGGCGATCGGAATTGTCGTCGATAATGCCATTGTCGTCGTTGAAGCCGTCCATGTTAAAATGGAAGAAGGAATGAATGCGATGGATGCCACCATCAGTGCCACCAAAGAAATTGCAGGAGCGGTAGTAGCGATTACGATCGTTATGTCTGCGGTATTTATTCCTGTGGCTTTCCTGGATGGTCCGGTGGGAGTGTTCTACCGACAGTTTTCATTAACGCTGGCCATCAGTATTGTCATTTCAGGGGTGAATGCATTGACACTTACTCCGGCACTTTGTGCGATTATTTTAAAACCTCATGACCACAATAAGAAGAAAACGATTATCGACAGGGCTTTCCAGAGCTTCAATACCGGTTTTGAAAGACTGACGAATGGTTATGTAGGTATTTTATCAAAATTTGCCACAAGAACTACAGTAACTTTCGGACTGCTGTTTTTATTTATCGGACTTACTTTTGTGACCAGCAAATTCCTGCCGACAGGATTTATCCCAATGGAAGACCAGGGAATGGTGTACGTAAGTGTTACCACTCCGCAGGGTGCAACGGTAGAAAGAACTGAAAAGGTGTTGGATGAAGTGACGGTTATTGCCAAGAAAATTAAAGGAGTAGAAAACGTGACCACCCTTGCGGGGTACAGCATCGTAACAGAAATTGCAGGTTCTTCTTATGGAATGGCGATGATCAACCTAAAAGACTGGAAAGAAAGAAGTATTTCAGTAAATGATCTCATTGCAGAACTCTCTGATAAAACAAAAGGTATCGCAGATGCCCAGATTGAAATCTTTGCGCCGCCAACCGTTCCCGGATTCGGGAATACCAGTGGTTTTGAATTACGTTTGCTGGACAGAACCGGAGGAACGATTGAAAATACAGATAAGATCACCAAGGATTTTGTTAAAAAACTCAATGAAGCGCCCGAACTGCAGAACAGTTTTACCAGTTTTGATGCTACTTTCCCGCAGTACATGATCAATGTGGATTATGATATGGCAGCGAAGAAAGGAGTTTCGGTAGACAATGCGATGTCTACGCTGCAGACGATGCTGGGATCTTACTATGCTACGAACTTTATCCGTTTCAGCCAGATGTATAAAGTGATGGTGCAGGCAAGTCCCGAGCACAGGGATACACCTGAAAGTATTCTGAATTTATATTTAAAAAATGATAAAGGCGAAATGGTTCCTTTTTCCACTTTCATTACTATCGAAAGAGTATACGGTCCTGAAGTGCTTACAAGGTACAACATGTATATGTCGGCCATGATCAATGGAGAACCCGCAGACGGTTACAGCTCCGGGGATGCCATTGCTGCTGTGGAACGTGTAGCCAAAGAATCTTTACCAAGGGGATTCGATATTGAATGGTCAGGAATGACAAGAGAAGAAATCCTATCAGGAAACCAGACCGTTTATATCTTCGCGATCTGTCTTTTATTCGTGTACCTTTTATTAGCGGCACAGTATGAAAGTTTTCTTCTTCCAATGCCTGTATTATTAAGTCTTCCGACAGGAATTTTCGGTTCCTATATCGCTTTGGTAATAATGGGTCTTGATAATAATATTTACGCCCAGGTGGCATTGGTTATGCTGATCGGACTTCTGGCCAAAAATGCCATTCTGATTGTAGAATTTGCCGTGGCAAGAAATAAACAGGGATTTGATATCATTCCTGCAGCTATTGAAGGGGCAAGACAGCGTCTAAGACCGATTCTGATGACCTCTTTTGCATTCGTAGCAGGACTTATTCCTTTGTGTATTGCATCAGGAGCCGGAGCCATCGGTAACCGTTCCATTGGTACGGCAGCAGCAGGAGGAATGCTGATTGGAACCATCTTCGGACTGGTGGTGATTCCGGGACTGTATATATTCTTTGCAAAACTTGAAAATAAGAAGAAAAATGAAAAGATTAAATCATAGAAATATATTGTACGGAATAGCATCACTGAGCCTTGTTTCGTGTGCTGTTCCTAAAGTAACGGAGCTGAAAAAAGCTCAGCAATTACCAGAAGAGATTATTAAAGCAGATCAAAATAAAAACCCTGATGAGTTCCGGCAGATCAACCTGAAAGCTTACTTTACGGATCCGCAGCTGCTTGAGCTTTTTGATAAAGTGGTTCAGGCTAATCCTGATTTCCAGATTGCACAGCAGAGAGTGGAGATTGCCAACAGTTTCCTTCAGAGATCCAAGATGGATCTGCTGCCATCTCTTGAAGTGGGAGCAGAGGTTTCCGGTAATCATTATGGAAAATATACAATGGAAGGTGTAGGAAACTATGATACCAACCTCTCGCCTAATATTTCGGAAGACCAGAAAATTAACAGGGATTTTACTCCTAATTACTGGCTGGGAGCTAGAAGCAGCTGGGAAATTGATGCCTGGGGAAAGCTGAAAAATAAGAAGATTGCTGCGCAGAAGAAATATCTCGCTTCAACGGAAGGATTAAGATTATTGCAGGTAGAGCTTTTTACAGATATTGCGAATCTCTATTATCAGCTGGTTGCTTTAGATAACCGTCTTGCGATTTATCAGAAAAACTATAAACTTCAGCAAAGAGCTTTTGAAATTGTTCTGGCGCAGCGTGAAGTGGGAAAAGCTACGGAATTGGCAGTTCAGCAGTTTAAAGCCCAGAATAACAACTGGCTGGCAGAGATTGAACATATCAAAGTGGAAATCGTCACAGTAGAGCAGGCGATTACAACATTAACGGGAAGCTATGGCGGAGAGGTGAAGCGCGGTAAAATACTGATGCCTACCAATATGGAAGTATTAAATAAAACCATTAATGTAGAAAATGTGATCCATTCCAGACCGGATGTAGCTGCCAATTATTATGTTTTAGAAGCTTCTCAGGCTGATGCAAAGGCTGCAAGAGCTGCTTTTTATCCCAAGATTGATCTGGGGGCCGGTTTCGGACTGAATTCTTTTTCCGTTGAAACCCTGTTTAAACCAAGTTCACTGGCCGGACAATTGTTGGGAGGATTAATGGTTCCTGTTTTCAATAAAGGGCAGCTGAAATATGAATTTAAGGTAGCGAGCAAAGAGCAGGAAATTGCTTTTTTAAACTATCAGAAAAGTATCACAACAGCTTTTAATGAACTGCAGTCGATTCTGAAACAAACTAAGATCTATGAACGTGTTCTGAAACTGAAATCAGAAGAAGTAGGCTTTCTCGACCGTGGTGTTGAGGTTTCCAATGATCTGTACCTTACAGGATACGCCAACTATTTTGAACTGATCAATTCACAAAAGAGCAAATTAACTGCTGAACTGGATTTACTACAGTTCCAGCATCAGAATACCAGAAATAACGTCCTGCTGTTTAAAGCACTGGGAGGGAAACTGGATTAATTTTTACTTTTTTTACGATGAAGGAAGCTGTCTTTTCAGGCAGCTTCTTTTTTATAATGTAATCAGAGGTTACGGATTCCCGTAATGATCATTGGAATAATTCCGGCATATTGCGTTACAATCTAACTTTTTATAAGTTAAGTTAACTTTTTTTTATATGTCCCTAAAAAAAGAGACTGTCCTAACGGGCAGTCTCTTTGTGTATGGTTTAAAATGAATCTGTTGTCAGAACAAAATCACTTTTAGTACATATTATTTAACAAGCTGAATTTCAACAGCAGAAAATCCTTTAGGAGATTTCTCTTTTTCGAAAGATACTTTGTTTCCTTTTTTTACAGGTTCTGCACAGTTGTTATTGTGGAAGAAGATGTTTTCTTTGGAATTATCTTCCGTAATGAAACCATATCCTTTTTCGCTCAGGAAAGTAACAATTCCTGTTTTTCTTGGATCTTCTTCAATAATAGGTGCTGCACCCAACTGAATATCATCAAGATTTACTTCCTGTCTTTGTTCAGGGGGAGTAGATGTTAATCTTCCGAATTCATCCACGTACATGAATACATCCTCCATGTCCTTCCCTTTGTTGTTGTTCGTTTTACGTTCTTCGCGTCTTAGCGCCTTTTCTTTTTGCTTTTGAATTTTTTTCTTGAAATTTTCCTTTTTAGAAAAAGAATCTGCCATAAATTATTTTTAGTATTTAGTTTCTATAAATTAATTGGTTCAATCTGGTCTGCATCAGACCTATAAAGCCTGCCGATGTTTCCTGTCTTGGATATTTCCAATCATACAGAGCTTTAAAATTCCGACAAGTATTGTTCCTTAATAGAAGAATAAAAGTTAAAAAGATGGCTGCTCAAAAGGCAAAGACTGAATAAAAAATATTCGGGTCGTTACAGAAAACAAAGTAATGACTTGGTTTATTAATATGCAAATATACAACAATAAAATGAATAATCAGGTTTTAAATGATTGATTATCAGAAATGGTTTTAATTGATGATTGTGTTCTGTATGAAGCGGTACATAAAATTGTAATAATAGTATAAAAAAATCCTCAGAAGTCTGAGGATTATAAAAAAATATATTAAAAATGAAGTGGTGGTGCGTGATACGGGAGGAAGGTATCAAATGTTATGCCTAAAATTGAGTCAGGTTTGGGAATTATATAGAAGTGTTTAAGTGAAAAGACCTGTCCCGAAGCGTATCTGATTGGTAAATAGCATTCTATTAAAAACTATTGTTTACATAAAATAATAAACATTTTTTATTCAGTTTAAATGAATAAATAAAAATTCCCGAAAATTTCACCATGTTGGGGCCATTTTTATTATTGACCTTTGTTTTATTAACATTTAAATATAAAAACATGTCAACACAAAATGTACAGGGAAAAGTGGTTTTAATTGCCGGAGGAGGTAAAAACTTAGGAGGGTTATTAAGCAGAGATTTTGCCACAAAAGGAGCAAAGCTGGCTATCCACTACAACAGCGAAAGCTCAAGAGCTGAAAGTGAAAAAACATTGGCTGAGGTACAGGCATTAGGAGCGGAAGCATTCTTATTTCAGGGAGACCTTACCAAAGTAGACAATATCACGAAATTTTTCGATGAAACTATTTCCCGTTTCGGAGGAGTGGATATTGCCATCAATACTGTTGGGATGGTATTGAAAAAGCCATTTTCTGAAACGACGGAAGCTGAATATGATACCATGTTCAATGTCAATTCAAAATCTGCGTATTTCTTTTTACAGGAAGCGGGTAAAAAACTAAACGATCACGGAAAAATCTGTACGATTGTTACTTCATTGCTGGCAGCTTACACCGGATTGTATTCTACATATGCAGGAGCAAAAGCACCCGTAGAGCATTTTACAAGAGCGGCTTCCAAAGAATTTGGGGCAAGAGGTATCTCTGTAACGGCAGTAGCGCCTGGTCCGATGGATACTCCTTTCTTCTACGGACAGGAAACTGACGATGCAGTCGCTTATCATAAGTCTGCATCCGCATTGGGAGGGCTTACAGATATTAAAGATATTGCTCCGCTGGTGGAATTCCTGGTAACAGAAGGCTGGTGGATTACGGGGCAGACGATATTTGCCAATGGCGGATACACAACAAGATAGTATTTGTAAATCCATTTAAAAAAAGAAACTCACTGAAAGTTGTTTTCAGTGAGTTTTTTTATGGTAAAGAAATAAGGAAATTAAGTGGTTTTAACCTTTCCTTTCTCCAGTATACTTTTGATCATAAAGAATAATCCGAGAAGAACAAACGGAATACTCAGAAGCTGTCCCATATTTAAGCTCATCCCATGTTCGAATTCTACCTGATCCACCTTGATAAATTCAATCAGGATTCTCATAATAAAGATCAGCAGAATGCTTATTCCGAAATAAAACCCCTTTCCGATCTTAAAAATATTCTTCCTGTAGATAAAATAAACAGAAAGGAAAATGATAAAATAAGAGATGGCCTCGTAAAGCTGGGCCGGATGTCTCGGAAGATCATCAACCTGACGGAAAATAAAAGCCCATGGAACATCAGTAGGAATTCCTATAATTTCAGAATTCATAAGATTGGCCAGCCTGATGAAAGTACCACCCAGCGGAAGTACAATCGCTATGGCGTCCAGAACGGTCATGAATGGGATAGAATATTTTCTCGCATAGATGAGAAGCATAATCACCAGACCAATACCGCCACCATGGCTGGCAAGACCTGCAAATCCCGTAAAATGATAGACACCATCCGGCCCTTTCTGAATCGGTAAAAATATTTCAAGCGGATGCTGTGAATAATAATCAAAATCGTAAAAAAGGCAGTGTCCCAGTCTTGCACCCACCAGAATTCCGATCAGGGCGTAGGAGAATAAAGCCTCATGAGCCTGAGCGCTGAGACCTTCTTTTTTATAAATTTTTTTTAAAATATTGAGTGATAAAACTAGCCCTGCAAGGAATAATAATCCGTAATATTTTATGGGAAGTCCTAAGATATTGACGATTTCGGGATTAATATCCCAGTTGATATATAATAAATTCATTGCTGCAAAGATAAGAAAATAGGATTTTCCGGGGAGAATGGTGCTGTTCAGGAATTCTATGATCTGAGTCATAAAGCGTTAGCGGGATGTTGTCTACATTTGATACTACACACACCACAAAATTTAATAGTATGAAATTCATCGTATCATTCATTGTACTTGCCGGCTTTTTTGTCGTCAGTTGCAGCAAAAAAGAACCTCAGACACAACAGACCAATACAGATACCATTATGGCATCTGACAGCCTTGTTTCAGGCTCTGCCCGGATTTCACCGGATTCGGCAGATCAAACACCAACGGTGGACAGCTCTGCGTATGACGTAGATTCTATTAAAAAAAGTAAATAATCATATTTACAGCCACTGACGTTTTAAAAGGCGGGACTGATCTCTGTTAAAAAAGGATCAGTAGAGAATTCTATTAAGAAAATAAACCAGAAAAGCATGATTCATTAACCCATAATAATACTGTTATGGCCGATATCTCATTATTTAAAGAAACCGGGATACAGATTACCCTACTGCTTACTTTAATGGTCATTGTAGCCGGCCTTGTCATCGTTGTTCTTAAGTTTTTATCCATATATGCTAAAATATTAAGACGGAAAGAATCTGCCGAGACCAAAAAAGAAATAGAGAATCTTACCCCGGAAGAAGTAGCCAATTATGAGCAAAGGGAAAAAGAACTCAGCTTCAGACTGCCGGAAAATGATCTGTCCGGTACTTTACCTCCTGCAGATACAAAAGGCGTTGTACAAAATATCAATTCTGTAGAAGAGCTGAGGGTATTTCCTGACAAAAGAAGAACATCCTCTTTTCAGAAATATATTTCCCCTGAGTTGAGCCGTCTGATTCTTTATTTCCTGGGGACCGCTATTTTTTGGCTTGTATTGGGAACAACTTTCGGCTTGTATGCAGGGATAAAGCTTGTGGCTCCGGATATAGAGCATACCAGCTGGTTCAGCTATGGGAGGCTCAGGCCGGGACATACCAATGCCGTATTCTGGGGCTGGGCATCTTTGGCCATGCTGGGGTTTGCACATTATGTCATACCACGGGTAAGTAATGTGGAAAAATTTAATATAAAACAAGGCTATCTCTCTCTTATTCTGGTTAATGCAGCAGTTCTTGCCGGGACAATATCTGTTCTTGCCGGGGTAAATAACGGAGGTGGTGAATACCGGGAATATATCTGGCCGATTATGATCACTTTCGGAATAGGAGTAGCCCTTTCCCTGCATAATTTCTTTAAGCCTATCGCACACAGAAAAACCAAAGAAATTTACTTGTCTAACTGGTATATCGTATCAGGAACAATGTTTATTGTTATTGTCATTGTTATTGCCTACATTCCTATCTGGCAGAACGGGGTAGGAGAGACCATTATTCAGGGATATTATATGCATCAGGCTATCGGAATGTGGTTTATGATGATCAATCTGGGATTGATGTATTATTTTTTGCCGCAACAGCTCAATAAGCCTATTTATTCCTACAGCTTAGGGATTTTGGCTTTCTGGACCCATACATTCTTTTATACCCTGATCGGAACCCACCATTTTATTTTCAGTGCGATTCCCTGGCGACTGCAGACAACGGCTATCATTGCAAGTGCGGGAATGCTGATTCCGGTGGCTGCAGGTACAGCCAACTTCCTTTTGACATTTAATGGCGCATGGTATCAGCTTAGAACAAGCTATACGCTTCCGTTTTATTTTATGTCTATCATATTTTATTTTACAGGATCATTCCAGGGAACAGTGGAAGCGTTCAGGTATACGAATCTTCTCTGGCATTTTACGGACTTCACCGTAGCGCATTCACATCTTACCATGTACGGGATCATCACATTTATGCTCTGGGGATTTTTTTATACGCTGGTTCCGCGGCTTACAGGAAAAGAACCTCCGAAACTTTTAGTGGGAATTCATTTCTGGTTTGCACTGATTGGATTGCTGTTTTATGTTATTGCTTTAATGATTGGCGGAACACAGACGGGAGAACTTTGGATCAAGAAAAAACCTTTTATTGAAGGAGTGATCAATATGGCTCCTTTCTGGCTCTGGCGGGCTATCGGAGGAACATTGATGTGGGTGTCACATTTGATCTTTGCTTATAATTTCTATAGAATGGTAAGAAAAGAAGATCAGGTCAGAATTCCCGGAACGCCTGCAGAAATTCTTGCAGCGAAAAGACAATACGGAAACACAGAGTTTAATACGTAAAGATCAGCATCATGATATTTTTAAATGACCATCGAATCCTTTTTGGCTCTGCACTTTTACTTTTTGTTTCGCTTACGCTTTATATTGCCATATTGCCTGCTTTGGATAACCAAAGGATTAATAAACCTTTGCCAAGACAGTCGAAAATTCTGACAAAAGAGGAACAGGCAGGTAAAAGAGTCTATATAGATAACGGCTGTATTGCCTGCCATACCCAGCAGGTAAGAAATGTAGAAATGGATAATGTCTTTGGGAAAAGACCAAGCATACCTGCAGATTTTGCCATCAATACCCGTACAGATTTCTGGAGAAATACAGCCAATCTGATGGGAACCCAGAGGACAGGGCCGGACCTTACCAGTATCGGTGAAAGACAGCCCAGTGCAGAATGGCATCTGATTCATCTCTATCAGCCGAGAGCAGCAGTTGAAGAATCAGTGATGCCTGCCTATCCCTGGCTTTTTATAGAGAGGGATTATCTTCAGCCCGGAGATGTTGAGGTGAAAGTTCCTGAAAAATTCCGTCCCAGATATAAAAAAATTGTAGCGGGCCCGGAAGCCCTGTTGCTTGTTGCCTATCTGAAGTCCCTGAAACAAACAGATTATACAGACAAATCTATTGTTCCGGCTTTTCTCTATAAACAGAAAAAAGAAGAAGCTGCCCAGGGAGGAAATGCAAGTTTACCGGATGGAGAAGCACTTTTTACAGCAAACTGTGCCAGCTGTCATCAGGCGAACGGAGAAGGGGTTCCCGGGGCATTTCCGCCATTGAAAGGAAGTCCTGTTGTTGC
This sequence comes from Chryseobacterium sp. X308, assembly GCF_020733145.1. Classification (NCBI taxonomy): domain Bacteria; kingdom Pseudomonadati; phylum Bacteroidota; class Flavobacteriia; order Flavobacteriales; family Weeksellaceae; genus Chryseobacterium; species Chryseobacterium sp. X308. Next base: position 25,340 of record NZ_JAJFZH010000029.1, on the reverse strand, counting down.
AGGAGGAGATCTTGAATTATATGTCACCATCATCATGAAAGGCTATGACCCGAGACCTGAGTTTGCAACGATGCCGCCGGTGGGTACCAACGCTAATTTTACACCTGAAGATGTGGCTGCAATTATGAATCATGAGCGGACAAGCTGGGGAAATAATGCTAAAAAGGTAACCGCTGAAGAAGTGAAAACCATAATGGATAAAATAAAATAACAATGAGAGATTTTTTTAAAAGTATAACCATACTGTCTGGAATAATGTTTACAACCTATGTATCTGCCTGTGATGCCTGTAAACTCCAGCAGCCCGAGGTGACAAGAAACTTTACCCACGGAACAGGTCCGGAAAGTAACTGGGACTGGTTTATCGTAGGATTTGTCGTATTGATAACTGTACTGGCTTTTATACTTTCTGCCAAATATCTGTTCAGACCTGGCGAAAAAGATAAATCCCATATCAAATACTCCGTTTTTTCAGGTGAAAATTCAAGATCATGACTAAAGATAAAAGCAAAGTTTTTTTATTTATTGATGATGATCCGGCTCCCATTGCAGAACTGGATACTCCCATTGTTTTTGATCTGGATACCCAAAAGCTCACAGATGGTGAACATACCCTTAAAATCATAAGCCATTCACCATCAGGAAAAGAAGGGATCAGGAGAATACAGTTTACCGTAGCCAATGGTCCGGCAATACGGATAGAAGGTCTTAAAAATAAAGATGTGGTGGACGGTACGCTTTCTTTAATGATCAATGCTTATGATAAAGGAAATCAGAAAAGTTTTCTGATCAATGGGAGTGAAACACCACAAACCATTCCTTTCTGGATATGGATCATTGTCATTGTGTTTGCAGCATGGGCGATTTATTATGAAATAACAAGTTACAATATTCAGTAATGTAGTCTTACCGTGGCTTTGTGTAGAAACCGTGATAAGAACAATAAAAATGCTGGAAAGAAATAATACGGTTAAAAATTGAAAACCGTAAGATCTTCTTTTAGTTTAAATAGATTAGAGATTAATGTTGAAAACCGGTCATATGGAGCAATCTGTATGACTTGTTTTGACATAAGTAATTTTAAAAATAATAGTTATGATTAAAGATATTTTAGACAGATGGCAGGACTGGCCGGTGTATGTTAAAGGAACTGCTTTTTTAGGTATTGCAGGGCTTACCGTATTTTTTATCCGGAATGTACAGAATAAAGAAATAAAAGCACTTCAGGAAAGGCTTGATGAATTGATGGCAGCAAGCAAAGACTCCTATAAAATAAAAGAAATACAACATCTTACAGAAGATGAACTGAAACAGCTTTATAAATTTTATAAAGACCTGGAAAAACAGCGCAGAGAAAAAAATATTCCTGATAACGACAGGCCGGAAAATCAGCACATGGCTTACCATAGATATAAATAGATAATCATAGAGGTATATAATATCTCATGAAAATGGACTTCATAAATCATGCCTCATGAAAAAATATCAGACACTGGCCTATGTTCAAATGATTTATTTTCTGCTTACCATAATATGGCCATTTGTACACCTTGAAAGCTTTTTGGAAATTACGGGTCCCAAGACGGATATATGGCTGGTAAAAACGGTCAGCTTACTGCTTTTTCCTTATATCCTTCTTATTGTATATGTAGTAAAAATAAAGGAGAGCCCTTTGGTTATTCTCGCCATCATGCTCTGTTGTGCCGGGCTGGCAGGGATTGACCTTTATTATTATCTGAACAATGTGATCAAATGGACTTATATGATAGATTGTATTCTTGAAATACTATTTATTGTTTACTGGATTTTTATACTGAAAGTGGTATCAAAACCCCTGATCATCGGATAAACTATTAAGCCTTTACCCATCATGAAATGTGGTAATTTAAATTGATTCTTGACGAAATATTGGGTAACTTTAGCCTGCCACCAAAAAGAAAAGTTATGCATCATCAGCTGGAAAAACATTATGTAAACAGGGTAGGCTGGCTTAGGGCAGCTGTATTGGGAGCCAATGACGGATTGTTATCCACCACAAGTATTGTCATTGGGGTTGCAGCGGCAGAACCGGAACGTCATATCATTATCCTTGCTGCATTAGCAGGTATGATTGCCGGGGCAATGTCTATGGCTGCCGGTGAGTATGTTTCTGTAAGCTCTCAGGAAGATACAGAAAAAGCAGATTTGCTCCGCGAAAAGCGTGAACTTGAGGAAATGCCGGAAATAGAGCTTAGAGAACTGGCCAAAGTGTATGAAAAAAGAGGCTGTACCCGGGAAACGGCAATGCAGGTAGCTATTGAACTTACAGAACACGATGCGCTTGGAGCACATGCCCGTGACGAACTCGGAATTAATGAAATAACACAGGCCAAACCTTTGCTGGCAGCAATGGCTTCATTTGGTTCATTTGCTGTGGGAGCTTTACTGCCTTTTACCGTTTCTCTTTTGGCGCCACTCAAACAAATGGTGTATTTCCAATATGGCTTTTCAATCATCTTTTTAATGCTTTTGGGGGCAATTTCTGCCAGAGCCGGAGGCTCCAGCATTAAGATAGCGGTACTAAGAATCTGTTTCTGGGGAACCGTTGCGATGGGAATTACAGCATTGGTAGGGCATATTTTCGGAGTTAATGTGGCATAAATGTCAGATAAAATGATTTTTGTTGTGAGATTAATAAAAATCCGTATATTTGCCCAGCAAAAAAAGAAAATGATCTTATCTAACCTTAAAAAAGCAAAGAAACAGAACTTACGTCGAACGTCGTGAGTCATTTTCCTTTGGTTAGAAACTAAAATATATCAGGAGCTTGTCATCACGACAAGCTCTTTTTTTTGGGGAAATATTTAACAATTTATATCTATTATGAAAGTATTAAAATTTGGAGGAACTTCAGTAGGAAGTCCGGAGAGAATCGAACAGTTATTACCGATCATCAGATCTCAGGCAGCAGATAAACACCTTGTTGTTTTATCAGCTGTTTCCGGAACTACAAACGATTTGGTAAAATTATCAGAGCTGTATGAGAACAAAGATATTGAAGCCGCTTACCAACATATTGATGTACTGTACGACAAATACAAAAAATTTGTCAATGAGCTATTTAAAACTGAAGAAGGTATTTCAGAAGCATTACTATTCATTGACAAAATATTTGATCTGTTTTATCAGTTTAAAAATAAAAACTTTAACTCCAGTGCAGAGCGTGTTATTCTGGCTCAGGGAGAAATTATTTCAACAACGCTTTTCCATTTACATTTAAAAGAAATTGAAATTCCGTCAGTATTATTGTCAGCGCTTGATTTCATGCTGATTGATGAAGATAAAGAACCGAATATCGATTACATCAGAGAACATGCAGAACGTAAAATTGCAGAATTCCCGGAGGAAACCTTATTTATCACCCAAGGGTACATCTGCAGAAATGCTGAGGGTGAAATTGATAATTTACAAAGAGGAGGTTCAGATTACACCGCCTCATTACTAGGGGCAGCACTGCAGGTTGAAGAAATCCAGATCTGGACAGATATTGACGGATTCCATAATAATGATCCGAGATATGTTCAAAATACAAAATCTATTGCCAGACTTAGCTTCGACGAAGCTGCCGAATTATCCTATTTTGGAGCTAAAATTCTTCATCCGCAAAGTGTTTTTCCGGCAAGAAAATATAATGTTCCCGTAAGATTGCTGGATACGATGAATTTAAGTGCGTCCGGAACATTGATCTCCGGGGAAGCTACCAATCAAAATCAGATTGTGGCTATAGCAGCAAAGGATAATATTACGGCAATCCGTATTCAGTCTTCCCGAATGTTGATGGCTTACGGATTTTTAAGAAAGGTTTTCGAAGTTTTCGAACGCTACAAAACCCCTATTGATATGATTACTACTTCTGAAGTAGCTGTTTCACTTACCATAGACCAAACCGATTATCTTTCTGAAATTGTGAAAGAACTGGAATCTTTTTCAGCCGTTGAGATTGATAACGAACAGTCTATCGTTTGTATCGTAGGTGATTTCAGAAAAAACAACAACGGGTATGCCACTATTGTTTCCGAGGCGGTAAAACATATTCCAGTCAGAATGATTTCCTACGGAGGAAGTGAAAATAATATTTCGCTGCTTGTTTCATCTGCGTATAAGATAGAAGCCTTGAGATCTCTTCATAACAGATTGTTTTAAGAATTAAATAATTAATATTCAAATAATTGAAATAACCCAAACGACATCCCATGGTTATTTCATGTGAACGTTTTATAAACAATAAATCCCAGACTACAGGCTGGGATTTATTATGAAATGAAGTCACCATGACATGAAAGACATAAACCGTAACGGAGAATAAGATTGGGCTTAGAATCATCTGCAAAGGGATATTTTTGTATATTTAATTATATACTATTAAAAATATTAACTAATACTTACAGATAACCTAAAGAACGAATAATCAATGATACAGCAAGAATTCGCCAACAGAGCAAAAGAGATTTTAGAACCCGATGACAATGTTATTGGATTGGCTGTTGCAGGCTCCTGGCTTACCCATGAAATAGATGAATTTTCAGATCTTGATCTTATTCTTGTCACAAAACAAAAAATTTCCCATGATAAGAATGTAATGCTTGACTACGCAAGAAAGCTGGGGGATTTTTTATCAGGGTTTACCGGAGAACATGTGGGAGAGCCGAGATTGTTGATATGCCTGTATGACAATCCGCTTTTGCATGTGGATATCAAGTTTTTAACCCTTGAAGAATTTCAGAGCCGTATTGAAACTCCGGTTCTTCTCATTGATAAGGGGGGACAACTTGCAAACATCATTCACCATACAGAAGCCAGGTTTCCCTATCCGGATTATCAGTGGATTGAGGATCGTTTCTGGATCTGGATTCATTATGCACTGTTGAAAATAGGACGTGGAGAATATTTTGAAGCATACGACTTTATGGGATTTCTGCGCATGGTTGTGTTGGGACCGTTACTCCACATCAAAAACGGAAATTTACCTCGGGGTGTGAGAAAAGTGGAAACAGCTTTAAAAGCTTCAGATTTTGAAAAATTAAGACTTACCATTTCAGATTATAACAGGCAATCCTTATTGGAAAGTCTGAGAAATGCAGTGTCATTATATCAACACTTAAGGGCAGAACTTTTTGACAGTAAGGTACATTTGCAAAACAACACTGAAGAAAAAGTGTTGAGGTATTTTGAAGAAATAGAAAACAAGCATTAGTTAAGAATAACTTGCAGCGAACATCTAAATTCTATGTTTTATACGGGAGTAATTATAAAAGCTGAATTTTATAGTAATAATAAATACAGTATAAACCATGCAGTACAAAAAAATAAAACCTTGTAAGGAATTAGAACCTTTTATTCATTTCTATTGGGAATTGAAAGAAAATCTGATAGAAAAACAATGGGAAAGGGTTTTCCCGGATGGCTGCGCAGGTGTACTCATTAATTTGGGAGATAAATGTTTAACGGATAACGGCCTGTTCTCAATGGAATCAGGAAAGACTTATGTGGTCGGTGCCATGAATTCTTTCAAGGACAGTTTTATTGACAGCGAAACCCATTTAGCAGGGGTATGTCTGAAACCTTCCACTTTTTCAAATTTTTACAGCTATGCCTCACAAAATGAATTGACAAATGCCACTGTTGAATTTGATAAGGCCCATTCCTTTAGTGTTGAGAAAACATCTGACAATCCTTTCCATTATTTTAACCAGTTCTTTTCCGATAGACTAAAAAACAAAAATATCCGGCTGCAGGAAGTTCTTAATCATATACATTCAACAAACGGAAAGATAAGTATTAACGAGCTGGCCAAAATAAATTGTACGACTGTAAGACAGCTGGAACGGAATTTTAAAAAACTAATCGGATTATCACCCAGGGAATATTCAAATATTATCCGGTTTCAGTATGCTCTGAGTCTGATTAAAAATTCAGATCAAAACCGGAGCTTATTGGAAATTGCGTTTGAATGCGGCTATTATGATCATTCACATCTTACCAATGAAATCAAACGAAATACGGGACTTGCACCTTCATTGCTTTAGTTTGTCGCATTTTTACAAAGTGCAGATCGTTGTGTAGAAGTAAATTTGCTGCTATATTAAAATCAAAATCAATGCGAAAACTATCACTTTTTATTGCTATGAGCTTAGATGGCTACATAGCTCAACCCAATGACGACCTGAGCTTTCTGAAAATAGTGGAAAAAGAAGGTGAGGATTACGGGTATGCAGACTTTACTGCCCAGATTGACACTGTAATTGTAGGTAGGAAAACCTATGATTATGTGGTGAAAGAAATCGGCCCGTCTCATTATGATAATGGACAACGGGATGTTTACGTAATCACAGGAACAACAAGGCCGAAAGAGGGCAGAACGACTTTCTATACAGGAGATATAACAGAATTGGTTAACCATTTAAAATCCAGGGAAGGAAAGAATATATATTGTGACGGTGGTGCTGAAGTAATCAATGAATTATTGAAGCATGATCTGATAGACGAATTTATTATTTCTGTGATTCCTGTCTTATTAGGCGGCGGAACAAAGCTTTTTAAAGATGACCGCCCCGAGCAGGCACTTGAATATATTACTGCAAAAACATTTGAAACCGGATTGATACAGCTGCATTATAATAGAAAAAAGAATAGTTTTCCGATAAAACTGCGATAAGTAAAATGGGTATGGCTTTTAAAAATTTAATATATATTTAAGTATCTAAATTTTTCCTATGCTTAAAGACTTTGAATTTTATCTGTTCCTGGTTTTCTTAATTACAATGCTTATCATGCTGGCTAATAAGATTAAAGTAGCATATCCGGTTTTGCTGGTATTGGCCGGACTTGTCATCAGTTTTATTCCCGGAGTGCCGCCCGTTAAAATAGAGCCTGAATTACTATTTATCATTTTTTTACCTCCTTTGCTATACGAAGCTGCGTGGTCCACCTCATGGAAAGAACTTTGGAGATGGCGCAGGATTATTTTCAGCTTTGCTTTTGTCGTTGTTTTCTTTACCGCATTGTCTGTAGCAGCTTTTGCCAATTATTTTATTCCCGGGTTTTCTCTGGCTCTTGGTTTTTTATTGGGCGGGATTGTTTCTCCACCTGATGCCGTAAGCGCCGGAGCAATTCTGAAATTTGTAAAGGTTCCGAAAAGGCTTTCTTCCATTCTGGAAGGGGAAAGTTTGCTGAATGATGCTTCTTCTCTGATTATTTTCAGGTTTGCTATGATTGCTGCTGCAACCGGACAGTTTGTGTGGCATGAAGCAGCCGGAAGTTTTGTATGGATGTGCTTCGGAGGTGTGGGAATCGGGCTTGCAATTGCATATATCTTTCTGAAAATACATAAGATGTTACCTACCGATTCAAATATAGATATTCTGCTGACTTTTATTGCTCCGTTTTCTATGTATCTGGCTGCAGAACAATTGCATGCATCAGGAGTCCTGGCAGTGGTAACCGGAGGACTGTTTCTTTCCTATCGGAGCCATGATTTTCTCAGCAGTGCATCCCGGATACGTACGGTAACAGTTTGGGAAAGTCTTTGCTTTCTGTTAAACGGGATTGTTTTTATGCTTATCGGGTTAGATTTACCGGAAATTGTTTCAGGCTTAGGCGACACGGATATTTATACAGCGATTGGCTATGGAATTGCAGTTACGATAGTCTTGATTATTGTCAGGATTTTAGCAGGATATGGAGCACTGGTTACTACCTTAATTATGAGAAATTTTATTACCGTTGCGGATCCACAGTCGCCAGGCTGGCAAACTCCCCTGATTATTGGATGGACGGGCATGCGGGGAGTAGTTTCCCTGGCGGCAGCACTTTCCATTCCTATGACTTTAGATGATGGATCTCCGTTTCCACAAAGAAATATGATCCTGTTTATTACATTTATTGTGATTCTGGTAACACTGCTTTTACAAGGACTTACGCTTCCTTTTTTACTTAAGAAATTTCCGCCGGTAGACCGTGATTTCGTAAGAAGTGCAAAAGAGATCGATTACGACATTCAGAACAGTCTGGCAAAAGTAGCGCTTGATAAAATCCGGAGCGACTATGCTGATAAAATAGACAGTTTTCCTGCATTGAAAGATCAGTTACAGAAATATGAAAACCAGTTGAGCAGTTCTGAAATTATTTTAAATTACGAAGAATACAGACATATTTATATTGACATTCTCGACACCCAAAGAAACTGGCTTATCCATAAAAACCGTGAGGAACTGTTACTGGATGAAAATATCATCAGAAAACATCTGAGACTATTGGACTTGCAGGAGGAAAGATTGAATATGAAAGGCTGATAGTATTCAAGTCACAATAAATGATCCTCACACTACATTATTTATTGTTGAAAAAATTCTCTCTGTTTTTCTTAATCAGCTATTTTTAGAGACTGAATTTTTCTGCCGGCAATTTCAAAATAATCAGATTATACTGAAAATAAAGATTAGATAATTCAAAAGTAGTAGAATTGTTTTTCTTTTTTATATTTTTTCTCTTTTGATTTTCAACCTGTTATTATGATGATGTATTTTTGATGTACTTGTGATTTTGAAGTGAAGACTGGTTTGGACATACTTTTGATCGGAATTATTTAAAATCCGATTTTTATGAAAAAAAAATTTTTATTATTAGCTATCTTATTTGCTTTTATAAAAGCATATTCACAAACTGGTATTAATACCTCTTCTCCTAGCGCAGCGCTTGATGTTGTCAGCAAAGGTAATTCTAGTGCAACCAAAGCCCTTGAGGTTAATGATAATACAAATAAAGAATTAATGCGAGTGGAAGATGACGGTGGAGTACGGCTTGAAAAATACAAAAATATTGGAGTATTAGGCACGGATTCCGACGGCTTTTTAACAGATGCAAGCAACCTGAATATACCTGCTATTTCTACGATAGGTTTGGTTAATACATCTGTTAATCAGGCAGCAAATACTGATTATACAGTTGCTTTTACGATCAATAAAAATAATGTAGCCAATATGACCTATAATAATGGTTCTTTTACCATAAATAAAGCAGGATATTATAATTTTTCAGTGTTTGTAAAATATGATACCTCCATGAACAACCCCTCAGGGGGGAGCGCTACCACATCGATTTTAAAAAACGGTTCTTCGTTTTCAGTTAATGTTTCGGGACATATGGATGGAACGCAATATTTAGGACATAACCTGGCAGGAACACAGTTTTTTAATGTTGGAGATGTTGTTACAGTTACAGCAAGTTATACCAGAGTTTTTAGAATAACTCAGGGATCAGTTACTATTGTATATTATGGTGCTTAATGCAATATTTCATTGAGTATAATATTTAAATAAAAACCTCTGAAAATCAAATGATTTTAGAGGTTTTTTGTACCCAGGACCGGGATCGAACCGGTACTCCTAAGAACTGGTGTTTGAGACCAGCGCGTCTACCAATTCCGCCACCTGGGCTTGATGTTGATTTCAAACGTGATGTTTGTTTCAAATTGGTGTGCAAATATAGGAACTTTTTTCAATGTTCAAAAGCTTTTTGAAGAATTTTTTTTAAAAATTAAGTTCCAGACCATCGTAGGCAAGGTATATTCCGGCCGGAAGCTCCTTATCTTCAATATCATGCAGTCCCATATGATGGCTGATGTGGGTTAAAAATAATTTTTTAGGTTTTAGCTCTTCAAATAATTTAATCACATCCGGAAGGATAAAATGGGCAGGATGGGGATCAAATTTTCTGATGCAGTTTAAGATCAGGACATCAAGATCCTTCAGTTTTTGCTTTTCCGTTTCAGAAATAAAGCCGGCATCCGTAATATAGGCAAGCTTTTTAAACTTATATCCGAAAACGGTAATTTTATAATGAATCACCTCTACAGGAGTGATTTCTGTGTCCAATACCTGAAAAGGTTTATTTTCTATTTCGTGCAGCTCAAAAGCAGGTGCTCCGGGATATCTTACATCTGCAAAAGCGTAAGGAAACCTGTTTTTTATCTCATGAGCCACCCTTGAATAGCAGTACAACGGAACATCTTTTCCACTTTTAAATATCAGGGGCCGCATATCATCCAATCCGATAACGTGGTCATTATGTTCATGGGTAATCAGCGCAATGTCTACGGTATGTTCATGGTTGGTAAGCATTTGCTGTCTGAAATCCGGTCCGCAGTCGATCAGTATTTTTTTATTTTCCTCCGTGGTAACCATCACGGAAGAACGTAAACGTTTGTCTTTGGGATTTTCTGAAGTACACACTTCACATGTACAGCCTATAACGGGTACACCTTGAGAAGTACCGGTTCCTAAAAATTTCAACTTCATTTTGTTTTGAGGTTGGTTTAATTTTGGTAAATTTACAAAAAATTTCATGTCCTAATGTATCAGAAACTAACTCCTAAACAAAAAGCATTAACAATTAATCTAGATCCTACTATTTATGGTACTTTCGCAGAAATTGGAGCAGGGCAGGAGACTGTTCGCCACTTTTTTAGAGCAGGGGGAGCTTCCGGTACGATTGCTAAGGCAATGTCTGCTTATGACAAAGATTTTAGTGATGCCATCTACGGAAAAGAAGTAAAAAACAGGTACGTTACCCAGAACAGGCTTCGCAAAATGCTTCGATATGAGGTGGCTTTGATTGAAGAAAGAATTTCAAGAGATAATAATCCGGATAGAAAATTCTTTTCTTATGCCAACACGGTAACGACCATCAATTTTGACAAAACTGTAAAAGGCCACGGCTGGGTAGGGATCCGTTTTCAGACTAAAGAAAATGAAGATTACAACGAAATTGTAATCCATGTCAAATTCAAAGAAAATGATGCTACTCTTCAGCAGGAAACTTTGGGGAACCTGGGCGTGAATCTTATTTTCGGAGCCTTCCATTATTTTGACAATCCAAGAACTTTGGTAGAATCTCTTTACGATGATATTGCTAAAGATAATCTGGAAATTGATATGATCGACTTCAGCGGACCTGCTTTTGCCTATGTTGATAACAGACTGATGTCTCTTCAATTGGTAAAGAATGGAATGACCGATGCGGTGATTTTCAATTCTCAGGGAAGCAACATGCTACCGGCAGATGTATTGTACAAGAAAAATATTTTCGCGGTAAGAGGTAGTTTCAGGCCGGTAACGAAAGTGAACATTGACATGCTTAAAAACGGGATGGATATGTTCTTCAAAGATGCTACCTGTACTCATGAAGAAACAGAAGTTCTTATTGAAATCACCATTTCCAATCTGAGAGCAGACGGAGATATTGATGAAAGGGATTTCCTGGATAGAGTAGATATTCTTGGAAAACTAGGTTACACCGTTATTATTTCAAACTTCTCTGAATATTACAGACTGATTGATTACTTCGCATCGTATACAAGCGGAGATATCGGAGTAGCGATGGGGGTAAATAATATGCTGATGGTATTCGACGAGAAATATTATAAAAATCTTTCAGGAGGAATTCTTGAAGCATTCGGTAAGTTTTTCAGAAATGGAATGAGAGTATATCTGTATCCTTACAAAGATCCGGAAACTCATCAGCTGTTGGATTCTTCCAACCTGAAGGTAGAAGAAAATCTGAAAGAATTATACAAATACTTCAAACACAACAACCGTATCGTAGATATTACCAATTATAATCCTGAGTTTTTGGAAATTTATTCCAGAGAAATATTGAGAAAAATTGCATGTTGTGTGAAAGGCTGGGAAACTCAGGTTCCGGAAGGCGTAGCAGAAATGATTAAAGAGCGTGGAATGTTCGGATATAAAGAAGAGCTTTCCCTAAAACAATTCTCTTAAAATATAAATACAATGTCAGAATTAAAGAAAAGACTTTCCTCGATTCTTGAAAGTCCTAAGCATAATACAGAAGAAAAACTTGAAAAAGTATGCCACCTGTTGGATCAGGAAATTCCTTATTTCAACTGGACAGGGTTCTATTTCAAAAACGGAGATAAGGATGAATTGATTTTAGGCCCTTATGTAGGAGCACCTACAGATCATACAATTATTCCTTACGGTAAAGGAATCTGCGGTCAGGTTGCCGTTTCCAATGAAACATTTGTTGTTCCTGATGTGCATGAGGAAAGCAATTATTTAAGCTGCTCCATTGATACCAAAGCAGAAATTGTAGTTCCTATTTTTAAGGATGGAATAAATATTGGTCAGATCGATATTGATTCTCATACAATCGATCCTTTCACGCAGGAAGACCGCGAATTATTAGAATGGCTTTGTAATGAAGTTTCTAAGATTTTGTAATCAAAACTTACTATAAAAAATAAAGACTCCGGCTATATCAGCCGGAGTTTTTTATGGATTGTTGGTGGTAATCACAAACATAATTAAAGGCTCATCTCCCGTATTTTCAATAGAATGATATCCTACAGAACTGATCGCTGTAATATCGCCTTTTTGAAGTACTTTCTTACGTATGGGCCCATCGGTTCCGGTTCTTTCACGATATTCTCCGGTTCCGTGCACCACAACGTACAGCTCCTGTTCATTTCTTTGGTTGTGTGTATGAAATCCGGATTCATCCCCTTTATTCAATAAAACCATATAGGCAGCCAGACGATTGTTGGCTAATTCTTTCTGATCGAACATTTGTATCATATACACAGTTCCGCTTCCTCCATACATGTTTTCACGTTTTTCCAGTCGTGTAATGGTTCTTTCCTCTTTTTCAAACGCCATTACATACAAATGAATATATTTTGAAACTTCCTGTATTACATGATCAAATTCTGCTCCTTCAGATAATATAATTGTACCGGACATATAAAGTTCAATGTTTAAAGTTTAAAGTTTTGGGTTTAAAGTTGATGGTGAAAAATTAGCTTTGCTGCATGAGGTGAATTTCGGCCAGCAATTCTTTGAAATAATTTTCACATTTCGCAATATGGGTTCCATACCAGGAAAAAGCTTCACCATCTACAATCATAATCTTTTTATCCGGGTAGAAAACCTGCAGTTCTTCAATATGTTTTTCTTTAAACGGAAAAGGTTCAGATGAAAGCATAATGACATCGGCTTCTGCCAGATCTTCAGTAGTGATCTGGGGATAACGGGTTTTATCCTTAAAAATATTTTCAAAACCAATTTCAGATAAAATCCTGTGAATAAAAGTATCTGATCCAATAGTCATATAAGGATTCTTCCAGATGAGATAAGCCGTTTTTACGGGAACATCCAGTTTTGCCTGATTCAGAACATCATAAATTTTAAGATTGAAAAGCTGCGCTCTGTCTTCCTTTCCAAAAAGTTTTCCGAGGTTTTTAAGCAGGTAATAATTATCCTCAATGGTATCAATATTGGTGACCATTACCTTGTGCTCATCCATCAGGGCTTCCACCTGATCTTTTACATTCTCTTCCTTATTGGCAATAATAAGATCCGGCTGTAATGCTTTAATTTTTTCAATATTAATATTCTTAGTTCCGCCGATTATGGGTACATTTTTTATTTTATCCTGAGGATGGATACAGAATTTTGTTCTTCCTACCACTTCATTTTCAGTCAGTCCAAGGTCAAATAAAGCCTCAGTAATAGAAGGTACAAGTGAAACGATTTTCATATTGGCATGTTAGATGATGCCTAAAATTACAAAAGTTTTCCGGTTAAGAAAAGTCCGGCTACGGTAAAATAGATAATAAGTCCTGTAACATCCACCAGCGTTGCTACAAACGGAGCAGAAGAAGTGGCGGGGTCAAGATTTAATTTCTTTAAAACAAACGGGATCATAGAACCTGATAATGTTCCCCACAAAACAATGGCAATCAGGGAGACTGAAACACTTAATCCTACATATACCCAATACTGGCCGTAATCAAAAAGACCAATTTGCTGCCAGAGCATGATTCGTATAAACCCAATAATTCCCAAGATGGCTCCAAGACATAATCCGGAGATAATTTCCTTTTTCATGACATACCACCAATCCTTCAGATTGATTTCCTGAAGAGCCATAGCACGGATAATCAGGGTGGCTGCCTGGGATCCTGAGTTTCCTCCACTGGAAATAATCAGTGGTACAAATAGAGCAAGAACAACGGCTTTTTCTATTTCCTTGTCAAAATATCCCATTGCAGAGGCAGTCAGCATTTCCGAAACAAACAGAATGATCAGCCAGGTGGCTCTTTTCTTGATCATCTCAGTCCATGAAGTCTGGGTGTAGGGAAGATCCAATGCTTCCAATCCCCCAAATTTCTGGATATCTTCCGTATTCTGCTGTTCAATCTGATCGAGAATGTCATCAATAGTCACAATTCCTACCAGAACACCGGCTTCTGTAATAATAGGAAGAGCACCACGGTCATACTTTTCGAAGTAGGTTACGGCATCCTCTTTGGAAGTTGTCGTTGTAATGGCTACAAAATGGTTGTCTGTGATATCAGAAACCAGAGTGTCTTCCTCTTCCAGCAGTAAAGTTCCGATGGCAAGGTCATCAATCAGGCGGTTTCTTTCGTCTACCACATACAGGTAGTTCATGGTTTCCACTCTTTTTCCTACCTTTTTGATCTGCTGAAGACATCTTTTTACCGTCCATTCCTTACGGATCTGGATATAATAGGGTGTCATCAGACGGGCAATCGAATCCGAGTTGTAGCCAAGAAGCTTTAAGGCAATCCTTCTTTCCTGCGGATTAAGATGGTTGATGGAATACTTGATCAGCTCATCCGGGAAATCCTCGAAAAGGGCCGTTCTGTCATCCGGAGTCATAGCATTCAGGATTTCAGAAACTTCATCGCTTCCGATACTTCTGATGGTTTCCTCCTGGAAATCAGGATCAAGGTGTGAAAATACTTCTGCTTTGTATTCTTTCGGAACCTTCAGAAACGCGAGCAGCCTCTCATCAGCAGGAAGTTCGCTGAGAGTTTCGGCAATATCGGCAGGGTTGAAGATAAGTTCGTCTCTAGAATTCAAAACGTGAAATTTTTTGGATATGCAAAAATAATTCAAATTTTTAAGACTGAGCAATAAACTGACAAAATTAAGGATTAATTAAAGTTTATGGCTTCAGGATAAGAGCAAAAAAAACACCCGCCGAAGCGGATGTGCAAAAATTAAATTTTAAATTCCAATATTCTTTACATTGGTTCGCATTCTGAGGTGGGAATGTAGATGCAGACAGCATTTGTACAGCATTGGTATGGTCCGCAATCTGAATTGTCACCACACTTTTTTATTCCGCTGCCTTTAATATTTTTTTGCTCCAGCCTGTTCAGCCTCTTAAGATTTGAATTCTTCATGGTGATCAAATATAGTTAAGATTAAGGCTCTATCGGACAGTCATGATCAAGACATTCTCCATTGCAGCAATATCCCACAGAACATGGTCTTGTTATACTGCATCTGAACGGTCCTATGCCGCCATTAATTTGTTTCGCAGCCTCTCTGCTGAGTTTTTTTAGATTTTTCATAGCGTTATAGTTTAGATTTAATGTAAGACTAAAATAGTAAATATTTCTATATTATTCATTTGCAGGTGAAAATATTTTAGTATGAATCAAAAATTTATTGATATCTTAAATAAAAACACCTACGAATGCAGGTGTCTGTAATGATCATATTTACTCCAGAGGACATGGATCGATAACACAGGTGTTGTGGCAACATGATCCGCCCGGACATTCATAATGTTCTGTACATCTTTTGAAAGGTCCGCTGCCTTTAATTTCCTTTTGCACTTGTCTGCTGAGTTTTTTTAGATTTTTCATGAGATTTGATTTTTAAATGATTTAGTTTTATCTTTTATTCAATACAGATGAAGGGGGAACAGATTCCGAAACAGCACCATCCGACAGTACAAGGATTGGTTTCACTGCATCTTTCCATAGATCCTCCATTAATCTGTTTTGCTTTTTCTCTGCTGAGTTTCTTTAGATTTTTCATAATATTTTGGTTTTAATGTTGGTCTAAAATAGTAAAAAATATTTAATAAATCCTTATTTTGTGAAAATATTTAATTGTTAATCAGTTGTTTATAGTGTGTTTTAAATAAAAAGCACCTGTTCGTAAGAGATAACAAGTGCTTTATTTTATGTGAAAATATTTATAATGCAGGGCAGGGGAAATACAAATGAAAATATAAGAATGAATGATAAATGATAAACTTGTCCGGTAAGCCTAAGAATCTTCCTGACAAAATTCACCATTGACCTGCGAAGCAAAATTGACCATTGATGATTAAAGGCTGTATATTCCAACCTTAAACCTTAAACCTTGAATCTTAAAGTTCCGCTTCGGTCGGTTTCAGCTTTCTCAGTTTTTTGATGATTCCTTTTATGGCACCTTCAGTACCTATTTTGACAGAATTGGTTGTGGATCCCAGAAGGCGCATGTTTTTCCGGTAGGTATCGTGATCGCTTTCGGTGACAAGATTACCGTCAGCACCAAAAAGTTTCATACTCACCACCACCTGATTGGAGAAAACATACTTTCCCAATCCAACTTTGAAATACCTCACTTTAGAAACAATGGCAAAATCTGCATCATTGTTGAGACAGTAATCTACGATAGTCTGTTTATCAATGCTGTCATAGGGAACCTGAACTTCTGCACGGAGCATTTTATTTTTTCTGCCGCTGAAATTGTCGGTTACGGCATCGAAGAAAGCGTTATTGGTAGGGTCTTTTATTTCGTCAATATCAGGCTCTACCTCGGGATTGAAGTAAAGAACTTTTTTTATTTTATCATCGGCATTTTTCTGGGCTTTTACCGTTGTAAACCCGATGAATAAAAAAGTAGTAACCGCTGTAAAGAATATAATTTTTTTCATTTGTAATTCGAATGCAAAATTACTGCCTTTTCGTTGGATGACATACAAATTATTAAGAAATTTTTAACATTTTTTTCTATCAAATTTGATATATGAAATCAATAATGTTTGCAGAATCAAAAAATAGTCGTAATTTTGCACCCGTTACATAATAATCATTAAACAATATTGGAATGTACTTAACAACAGACAAAAAGCAGGAAATTTTCGCAAAACACGGGAAATCTGCACAAGACACAGGAAGTGCTGAAGGACAAATCGCTCTTTTCACTTTCAGAATCAATCACTTATCTCAACACCTAAAGGCTAACCGTCACGATTTCAACACAGAGAGATCTCTAGTGAAATTGGTAGGTAAGAGAAAAAGTTTATTAGATTACCTTAAAAACAAAGATATCGCAAGATATAGAGCAATTATTGCTGAACTAGGTTTAAGAAAATAATCTATAAAGATTTTCAAAATAAAAAAGCAACTTCGAAAGAGGTTGCTTTTTTGTTTTTACACAACAAAGGATTTTTACCGCAAAAGCCACAAAAAGTTTCTTACGGAGTGACAAACTGTATGGATAGACCAATACGCCAATTGTGTCATTCTGTAGGAATCCAGCCTTTATTATCTTGAAAAAAATACTGAAGATGACTACAAATGTAACAGATATCCCAACTGAAGGTACGATAATTCCCCTCCCTCGGAGGGGTGGCGAGAATTCAAAGAATTTTTGACGGGGTGGTTTTCAACATCACTATTCAGCCTTCTTTCCAATCTTCCCGAGATGCGTATTCTGAAAGCTATCGGGATATTTCAATCCATAACCCAGAATCCTGTCAAACGCAGAGTGAGAAAACAAAATAGCTCCTATCATTTGTAAATAGGGCAGAGACAAGGCTGTTCCCGCAAAATAAACAATGACAGCTACTCCAAAATGATGGAAGAGATTGTAGAAGAAAGCGCCCGTTTTGTTATTAACAGTGTATCCCAGCATAGAAATATCCGGTGTAAGAAAAAGTCCGGCGAACCACCACCAGGAATATCCTGTTTGTGCAAAGGCATAGATTCCTAACAGGAGAAATGCAGCGTATTCAAGCTTTAACTGTATTTTCATAATGTATTGTACTGATCTTTAAAATAAGTCAATTTTTTCATATGAAAGTTACATTTTAGGATTGGAAAAAGAAGCGGAATACCTTTGAGATATTCCGCCTTATACATTTTGATTTGAATTTGATTTTAATGCCCTGATTTGGCTTCTGTAGTTTCTACATGACCTAAATATTTGGTACAGTACGCTCCGAATATCAGAATAACAAGATAGCAGAATACAGGAATAATAAATGAATGCTGTACTCCAAACTGATCTGCAAGATATCCCTGGAAAATAGGAACAATAGCGCCTCCCAGAATAGCCATTACCACTAATGAAGATCCCTGACTGGTATATTTACCCAATCCTGAAATAGCCAGAGTATAAATATTCGAGAACATAATAGAGTTGAAAATTCCGATTCCTAAAATACTGTACATCGCCAGCTCACCATGATTTACCATTGCAGAAATTAACAACGCAACATTGATGGCTGCGAAGATGGATAATGTTCTTGCCGGAGCTGCTTTACCCACGAAAAAGGCAATGAAGTTAAGAATGATGAATACAATGAAAAAGCTGATCTGACTGAAAGTAAGATTCACAATACTGAAGATCACAAGGAAAACAGCCGCCGCCGCTCCCAGCATATACAGAGCCTTTTTGCTTTGGCTTATGGATTGATTTAAAGAAATGGCTCCCAAAAAACGGCCAATCATCGCTCCTCCCCAATATAGGGAAAGATAATTTTTACTGATGATTTCATTAAAACCCATAATCTGTGGCTGCTCAAGGAAACTGATGATAAAACTTCCTACGGCAACTTCTCCGCCTACATAGCAGAACATAGCGAATACGCCGAATTTCAGGTGACTGAATTCAAGAGCTCCCCAACCTTTTACGATTTCTTCTTCTCCCATCTGGAATGAAGGAAGCTTCACTCTGGAAATCAATAAAGCAACCAGTAAAAGAATCCCCGCAAAAATAAGGTAAGGAATTCTCGTTGCTACTGCGCTGAAAGATCCGTCGGGAGATGAGAAAAATTCAAAAATAAGGTGACCTCCAAGTACCGGTGCAATGGTAGTTCCGAATGCATTGAATGCCTGCGTCATATTCAGACGGCTGGAAGCAGATTCTTCACTTCCTAATAACGAAACATAGGCATTGGCAGTAATCTGAAGTACCGTAAAGCCCAACCCTAAAATAAACAAAGCACCCAGAAACAATGGATAATATGAGAACGTAGCTGCCGGATAAAACAGAACGCAGCCGAATGCGGCTAGAAAAATTCCGAACAGGATTCCCTTTTTATACCCTAATTTATTGATGGGATCTCCTTTCGTGATGGAAATCATAAAATAAATCAGCGATCCGATAAAGTAAGCCCCGAAGAAACAGAACTGTACCAGCATGGATTCGAAAAAGGTAAGATTGAAAAGTTGTTTCAGATACGGGATCAGGATATCATTCATACAGGTGATGAATCCCCACATAAAAAACAGCAGGGTAATGGTAATCAACGGAACCGTATAATTCCTGCTTTGAGATTGTACTTCTTTATTAATCATAAACATTTATTTATCTGGATAAGGATAGTTCCTTAACTTTTTTAGCCTACAGCATTGTAATTGGTGAAGTAGGGCAAATATAGGGATCAGCCTATTGGTTTGCAATAATTTTAATCATTTTTAAAATGAAATAAATACTTTTTTTCAGATCAATATGTTATTTTCATTTTTTGAGACAATAATACAAAAACGACGGGATTTTTCAATACATTATCCTCAAAAAAACACTTTTTTATTTTCGTAAATGGTGTATAAGTTCAGATTACTAATGCAAATTTTCAGTCTTTCATCAATTGATAGCCAATTTTTTGTATTTTAAACGCCTATTAAAGCAATCGAAAAATTTAATATATCATTATTATATAGTACCTTTGCAAACGAAAATTTAAAGAGTTTAAATATTAATCATACTCAATACGGAGTATAAAGAAGCAAATTTATGAGTATACCTCAAGCGTTTACAGAAACGATTACCCTTGCAGACGGCAGGGAAATCACTATTGAAACGGGGAAGCTGGCTAAGCAGGCTGACGGATCTGTAGTGGTGAAATGTGGCGGAACAATGCTTTTAGCAACTGTTGTAGCCAATAAAGAAGCCAATCCTGGTGTAGACTTTTTACCATTAACGGTAGATTACAGAGAAAAATTCTACGCAGGTGGAAGAATTCCTGGAAATTTCTTCCGTAGAGAAGCAAAACCATCTGATGATGAAGTACTTACAATGAGATTGGTGGATAGAGTATTACGTCCTCTTTTCCCTGAAGATTTCCACGCGGAAGTACAGGTAATGATTTCATTGATTTCTTACGATAAAGAAGTAATGCCTGAAGCATTGGCAGGTTTGGCAGCTTCTGCAGCTATTGCAATTACAGATATCCCTTTCAACGGGCCAATGTCTGAAGCAAGAGTAGTAAGAATTGACGGACAATTGTCTGTGAATCCAAGCTATGAAAATTTATTAAAATCAGATATCGACATTATGGTGGGAGCTACTAAAGACTCCATCGTAATGGTAGAAGGAGAAATGAAGGAGATCTCTGAGCAGGAAATGCTTGAAGCCATCAACTTCGCTCACGCTGAGATCAGAAAACAGATTGAAGCTCAGGAGAGATTAGCTGAAAAAGTAGGAAAATCTTTCCCTAAAAGAGAATACAGCCACGAAGATCACGACGAGGAAATTCGTGAAAAAGTATGGAAAGAGTGCTATGATAAAGTATATGAAGTAGCAAAAACTCCATCAAATAAAGAAGAAAGAGGAGAAAAATTTAAAGCGGTTCTTGAAGAGTTTTTAGCACAATATGCTGAAGACGAAGAGGAATTGGCAAGAGTAACTCCATTCGTTAAAGTATATTACCATGACGTAGAGAAAGAAGCAATGCGTCAGATGATCCTTGAAGACAATATCCGTCTTGATGGTCGTGATCCTCAGACGATCCGTCCGATCTGGTCAGAAATTGATTACCTTCCGGGAGCTCACGGTTCTGCGATCTTTACAAGAGGAGAAACTCAGTCTCTGACTGCGGTAACTCTGGGTTCTGTAAAAGATGCGAACATGATCGACAGCGTAATCACGCAGCACGACGAAAGATTCTTCTTACACTATAACTTCCCTCCATTCTCTACAGGTGAAGCAAGACCTTTAAGAGGTACTTCAAGAAGAGAAGTAGGACACGGAAACTTAGCTCAAAGAGCATTAACAGCAGTAATTCCGCAAGAAAATCCATATACAATCAGAATTGTTTCCGATATCTTAGAATCTAACGGTTCTTCTTCAATGGCAACAGTTTGTGCAGGTACATTAGCATTGATGGATGCAGGGGTTCAGATCACAAAACCTGTTTCAGGGATTGCAATGGGTCTGATCACCGATACAAAATCAGGTAAATTTACCGTACTTTCTGATATCTTGGGAGATGAAGATCACCTTGGAGATATGGACTTCAAAGTAACAGGTACTGCAGACGGTATCACAGCTTGTCAGATGGATATCAAAATCCAGGGACTTTCTATGGATATCATGGAGAAAGCTTTGATGCAGGCTAAAGACGGAAGATTACACATCCTTAATAAAATCACGGAAACGATTTCCCAGCCAAGAGCAGATGTGAAGCCTCACGCTCCGAAAATGGTGGTTATGGAGATTCCAAAAGATTTCATTGGAGCTGTAATCGGGCCTGGTGGAAAAATTATTCAACAATTACAGAAAGATACAGATACGGTTATTGCTATCGAAGAGATGGGAGAAATCGGACGTATCGAAATTGCAGGAACAGACAGAGAAAAAATCAATGCTGCTATTGCTAAGATCAATGAAATTACTTTCGTACCGGTTGTAGGCGAAGTTTACAAAGGTAAAGTAGTGAAAGTAATGGACTTTGGTGCATTCGTAGCGATCGCTAAAGGAACAGAAGGACTTCTTCACATTTCTGAAATTGAATGGGCTCGTCTGGACAAAGTTCCTTATGCAGAAGGTGATGAGGTAGAAGTGAAGTTCATGGGTTATGATGATCGTAAGAAAATGAAACTTTCCCGTAAAGTTCTTTTACCAAGACCTCCAAGACCGGAAGGACAAGGTAGACCTGAAGGGCAGAGAAGACCGGAAGGACAAAGAAGACCGGAAGGACAGAAACCACAAGGTGAAAAGCCACAAAGCGAAAAACCCGTGGAAAACCAAACTCCATCTAACGAAGCTTAATAAGATTCATTCTTAAACATAAAAAATCCCTCAATTTGAGGGATTTTTGCTTTTTATACCATAAGTTATAAGTTGGAAAACGCAAAGGCGCAAAGTAATTTTAATTTAATATTGATTAGGGCGCAAGAAAATCGAAGATTTTCAGTAAGCATATTGTTTTATTTTTTGCATTTGCTTTGCCTGCCCAATCGTGAGAGACTAAAATACAGGTACAGTTATTTGGTGCTCAATTTTATCGAAGATAAAATCTTTGCGTCTTAAAGACAGTATTTTATTTCTCCTTCTTGGCGTCTTTGCGTTTTCCAACTTCTTACAATTAATTTCCCACTCTCTGCTTCAGATCCTCAGCACCGCCTGTTTTTCTGGGCTGTCCGTTTTTGGAAGAACCAAAATTGTAAGTATAGGAGAGGGTTGCCACACGGGTATCTCTTTTCACCGCGAAGTTTTCTAAATAATCATTATACACCGTTTGCCCTTTGATATTGCTGGTAAAGAAGACATCTGTGAAGGAAAGCTTCAGAACACTGTTGTTTTTAAACTTCTTCTGCGCTCCGATATTCAGATACCAGTTCGGGCTCACATTCAGATAAGCATAGATTTCTCTGGCTTTGTAATTTCCTGTAAGTTCAGCAGTGAAACCATTTCCCAGCTTAAAGGAATTAATACTGTTGATGCTGAATGTAAAATTCCCTTTATTATTGATCTGGGTTCCGGAGACATTTCCTGTGTAGGAGCCATAATAGAAATTAGCACTGTTATTCATATCCCACCATTGGGTCACCTTTACCGGAGCAATCAGGTTTAATCCGAAATAAGAAGCAGAATTCAGGTTTTCAATGGTCTGTACGGTTACTATTTGCCCGTTTTCTATGACAGGTTTTAGGATGTCTGTAATGTTGTCAGAATTCCTGCTGTAACTTAAAGTGGCAAAATATTTATTACTCAGACTATAGGTTAATTCATAATTCATCGTGATTTGAGGGTTCAGATCAGGATTTCCGGCTTTCATTGTAGTAGGATCAAGATAGAATTTGAAAGGATTCAGCTGGTTGTAGCTTGGTCTTGTAATTCTTCTGCTGAGATTGATTTCAAGGTTGCTTTTATCTGTCAGATCATAACTCAGAACAGCGCTTGGAAACAGCTGGGTATAATTTCTTTTATTGATTTGATTGGTGGTAATCTGAGTTCCTTTTACATTGGTGTTTTCAACTCTTAAACCTGCTGTAGCTTTGAATTTTTTCCATTTTTTGGACACATTTCCGTACACTGCATTGATGTTTTCTTCATAAATAAAATGATTGGTTTTTCCAAGATCCGGAACAGGAACACCTGAACTGGCGTTGAAGAATTTCAGGTCATTATCTGTCTTTACAAAACTCGTTTTCACTCCGCTTTCCAGTTTCCAGTCGTTGCTGAAATTTTTTGTAAGATCAGATTTTAAAGAATAGATATTCAGTTTTCCGTCCATGTCACCTTTAATAATGTCAAGGTTGTCTGTACCGCTGGAAATATCATGCGTTTTTGTATCAAAGCTCTGCAAAGATGAGTTGGCGTAGTTGATATAGTCAAAATCGGTAGAAATATCAGAACCCAGCGAATCAATCGTATATTTATGATTAAGGTTGAATGAAACATTGGTCCAGCGGTCATTCGATCTGTTGACTGTTGTGAATGTACTTTCCGGAAGGTAGTTGCTGCCCAGTGTGACGTTGGAATTGTCCCCGTTGATGTTGAATTTGTTGGAAACAAGTCCCACAGAGAATCCAAGCACATTCTTGTCGTTCAGATAATAATCCATTCCTGCTTTGGCTACATGGCTGTTGAATTTGAATTTCAGATAATTATCCTGTACATAGGCTTTCCTAAAGGTATTGGCTTCATAGAAATTTCTGTCGAGAACCAATCCGTTGTAAGCTTCCCTGTACGCAAAGCTGTAATTTCCGAAAATATTGATGTTTTTATTCCTGTGGTTGATGCTGAAACTGTTGTTGTTTTTTACATATTTACCCGATCCCAGAGAGCTTGAAATAGTTCCGTTAGTTCCTTTTCTCTGTTCCTTTTTAAGTTTAATATTAATGATGGCAGATCCTGCTGCATCATATTTTGAAGAAGGATTGGTGATGAACTCTATCTTTTCAATGGTGGAAGAGGGGATTCCCTTCAGATAATTGGCAAGATCAGTTCCCGTCATGGGAGTATTTTTACCATCGATTTGGATCAGAAGGTTTCCTTTTCCGCGAAGACTGATATTGTCGTTATTGTCAATATTCACTCCCGGAGCCTTTTCCAGGACTTCAAAAGCAGAATTTCCGGTACTTGCAATACTGTTTTCGACGTTCATGATCATTTTTCCATCCTGTCTTTCAATGAGAGGCTTGGTTTTGGTGATCGTTACTCCTTCAATCGATTTTACATTCAGGTCAATGGGATTGAGGGTCTTATTTTCGGTTAATGAAATATTTTCTGAGTGATAAACCTCAGTACCGTTTTTATTGATTTTTACCTGATAAGTTCCTTCTTTTAAATCATTAAAGTTGAACTTACCATTGTTATCAGCAATTTCTGTTTTGATCAATTTCTGATCGGCGTCAAAGAGATTGATCTCCATCTGCTCTGCTTTGTCGGATTTTATGTTTCCTGACAAAGTCAAACTCTGCATTGCCTGCTGGGCAGAGATCCTGCTGTTGAACAGCATCAGCATACAGACAATAATAAGTGAGAATATTCTGGTCATAGCGTTTTACTTTTTAGGGTTGAGACAGTTTTCTGAAATTTTCAGTAAAGCAGAATACATCACTTCCAGTTCTTCATTGCTGATGCTCTTTAAAGCTGTTTTTCGGTTCTTTTCTACGATATTCTGAACCTCTTTAATCACTTTTACCCCTGAATCTGTCACTTCCAGCTGGGTTTTTCTTCGGTCTTCAGGATGAACTTTTCTGATGATGTATTCGGATTTTACCATTAAATCAATCATTCTCGTGACAGAAGCATTGTCCTTAAAAACCAGATCACCAATTTCATTCTGGGTAATTCCCGGGTTTTCCAGAATCGCTTTGATGATAAGCCATTGATCAATAGTGATCGTGTAACCATGCGCTTTCAGCTGGCGTTGAGCATAGTTTCTGTAAGATCTGATCGCTTTGTCTATGTTGTAGAATATGATTGAATTTAACTTTTCCATATTTTCAGATTTAAAAT
>NZ_JAJFZH010000028.1:0-43820 GCF_020733145.1 Chryseobacterium sp. X308 | reverse complement strand
AAAGCGCTGTAGTTTTATCTGCAACGGATCAGACTTTGGTATCCAACGCTCCTCTTGGAAGTGCCTTAACATTGAATCTGGATTACACTATTCCAGCGGCAAAATCATCATCTTCTGATATTTTAGGTAAACCGGCCGGAACTTACACGCAAACAGTAACTTATACTGCAACAGCTTTATAATAAAAAAACTTTTATCACCGCTGTAGATTTGCAGTGTTCATCAAGAACAATTAAATAAAAATAACAATAAAATATTACTGCCATGACAAAACTAATCACAATCACAGCCTTAACTTTTGGAACAATCATATTTAGAACTAACAATATTCAAGCTCAGAACACAACTGCAACCACAGCTGCAACCATTACCCTGAACGATGTCATCTCTATCGATGCAGGAAGTACAGCAATTGGCGGTATAGTTGCCTTTAATTATGTTACTGCAGCAGACTATAATTCTGATCAGACAATTACCAAAGCGAACTCTTTAAAAGTTACTTCCACAAAGAACTTTAATGTAAAAGTAAAAGCAGGCGGTCCGAATTTCCTCAATGGTTCAAACTCAATCCCAGTGGATGTTTTGACCATCAAAGCTGCAGAAGCTTCCGGAAGTATGGGCGGAACAAAAAACGACGTGGTTTTATCCCCAGGAGAAAGAACTTTAGTATCCAATGCTCCTCTCGGAAGTGCCTTAACACTGAATCTGGACTACACCATCCCGGCAGCAAAATCATCATCTTCAGATATTTTAGGTAAACCGGCCGGAACTTATATACAAACAGTAACGTATACCGCGACTGCTTTATAATAAAAATTTTAGTTTAAAAGGTTCCTTTTGCTATGTTTTCAGTAGTTTTGGGAATCTTTTATTATTAAACTATTTACGCCATGCACAAATTCATTCCCCTTTTCATTTTCTTTATCCTTACAGGATCTTCTTCACTTCTGGCACAAAGTATTTCTATGTCGCCTACACGTTTGTTTTTTACCGGCAATCCGGGAGAAAAAGTAACAAAGACAGTCACGCTTCAGAACAGCTCGGATAAGGATTATGTCTTTAATCTCAACTCTAAAGACTGGTTCAGAGAAGAAGACGGAAATAAGGTTTATCTTGAAGCAGGCAGTTCAAAAACTTCCAATGCTTCATGGGTATCTACCTTAGAAAACACTGTAACAGTTCCTGCGAAAAGTACAAAGGAGATTGCAGTAACCATGCAGATTCCTGCAAACGCATCACAATCTGCCGTTACGAACAGTATGTTGTTTTTTACCCAGCTTCCTCAGCAGGCAGATAAGGCACGTGTTCAGAACGGTATTGGTATTATCACCTTATTTGAGGTGGGACTTCACATCTTTTATACTCCACCGGGAAACCATGTAAAAAGTCTGGATATTACCAATATTGCAGAAGTGAGCAATGAGAATGCAGCGAACAGAAAAGTCGCAGTAAGCATTCACAATGATGGAAACACCATTAATGATGCTACCGTTGAGTTTGAACTCACCAACACAGACAGTGGCAAAGAAATAAAATTACCCGCAATTTCAATCTCCATGCTTCCGGATACCAATCAGGTCGTTCAGTTTTCTCTACCGGAGAACATTTCAGGGAACTTTCTTGGCGTGGTTATCGTCAAAATGGCAGAATCCAATGATTTACGTGTAGGAGAAAAAAACTTTAAATTTTAATAGTAAGTCTTGAAACCACAGAATGGAATATCAACCTCAGTACTAAGAAGAACAATCTTATTTTTTATATTTGTTCTTCTGCACTTTTCGTGGGCCTTTGCGCAGGAAAAAAAGGATATTCAAATCCATTTTGAAAACGACAGTTTAGCTGTTGAAAAAGGTTCTACCTTTACTAATTTCCTGGTCATTGAGAATAAAAGTTCTGAAGAGATTATTATTCAGAATATTATTCCTCAGGAAAACTATCCGGGGTTGCTTTTCTATCCCAAAAATGACTTTACCTTAGGCGCTGGTCAGTCTAAAAATCTTCCTGTGAAACTGATTGCCAACGTGGATTTTATGAAACTTAGATCCAATAAGATCCAATTCCAGGTTTCGTACGCCACTCCAACGGTCACCAGAACTGAAAGCGTCTCGTTCTTCGTTGCTAAGGGCGAGAACAAAAATATCGCAGTTTATACCACCAGCTACGAAAATTTCATTAACCCTGCTTTACCTCAATCCTCAATTCTGCTGACTGTAGAAAATCAGGGGTATAGTAAACGCACCGTTAAAATTGATCTGCAATCCATTCCTGATGGTTTGGAAATTTTGCCAAAACAACAGACTGTATCCCTGGAAGGTTTGGAAAAGCAAACGGTTGAGATTAAAATTGCAGTCAGAAAACAGAATACACTTTATCCGGAATTTAATATTAATGCAATTGTCACAGACCTTCTTGATAATAAAATCGTGGGAAGCAACACGCTCTATTTAGTCATTTTATCACATAACAGACAGATTGCCCGTGGAAATGAAGCGGTGAGCGGAAGTAACTTTGCGGAAATGAGCTATAATGAAAACAGTTCAGGTTTCAATTATCTCCAGTTGAGGGGAAACACAGCATTTCGTGTTACTGATAATGTAAAATCGCGCTTCAATATCGGTGCAGATTACTATGTTGAAGACGGCCGTTATAATCTGTATGATACCTGGCTGGAACTGGAGAGAAAAAATACGGTATTACGTTTGGGAAATGTTAACAGCAGCGATTACGATTATCCGGTTTTCGGAAGGGGCGGGAAAATTTCTACCAGGTTTGGTAACAATAATCAGATTGAAGTTCTTGCACTTGAAAATAATTATAATCTGTACGGCACTTTTTTCCAGCAAACAGAAGGATCTACCATGGTAGGTACAAAATATGCTTTTGGGAATGCTAAATCTTTTAATGGGAAAGTGTCTTATATATTCGACCATGATCCGCGCTTTAACGTAGATACGCAGGTAGCGAATGCGGTAACATCATTGTTAGTCAGCGATAAACACACCATCCGAACGGAGGTGGGAGTCAGCCAGGAAAAAGGTCTTTTGAACAACGATGAAAATGCAGGAGCTTTACTGGGAGCCAATTACGAAGGGAAAATAGGGAAGTGGGATATACAATCTGTCAATTCCTTTGCGACCAAAAGTTATGCAGGGATCAAAAGGGGATCCTTTTTCTCAAATCAGAGGATCGGCCGCCAATTTTCTGCTGCTCAGCGCGCTTTTATACAATATCAGAACTCGCAGATAGAGCCTGAGTTCCTGAGTTTCCAGAGCGAGCCAATCCAACCTGGGAACACCGCTAATTTGCGTTATTATTTCAACAGTACAGAAGCTTTGGGACTAGGATATCAGTTTTCTTTAAAGAAATGGAATTTTCTACTGTCTCCAAAGGTTGAAAAGCAAAAAACAGCTAATTTTTACACATCACAGGAACTTTTTTCCTATAGGTTGGAAGCCAACATCAGTACTACTTTAGGTGCTCACGGATTGAACCTTACGGCGGAATATTCTTATTCAAAAGAGAATGATAAACCAGACTGGTTCAACAGTCTGAAAGCAACCTTGTCTTACAGATATAAGTCATTCTCCCTTAACGGAACTGCCCAATGGAACGCAACCAGTGTCTTTGATTTAAATTCTTATTATAATGTAAACCGTAATTTCGCCAACTATAATGTATACGCCTCTTATAATTTCCAGATGTTTAATCATAATCTGACCGGATCTTTTTCAGCGGGAACCTTTTATTCGCAACTGTATCAAAATTTAAACAGCAATATCACTGGTAATCTGGAATATAAGATTTCGCCTTCCTGGTCCACCACAGGTTATTTTAATCTTTCCGGTTATAAATCTACGGCTGAATATGCAAGCAGCGGCAGTTATTACCAGTTCAGAGCGGGGATTAAAAAATATTTTACCACCGCTACGGCTCTTGGAAATCATAAAGTGGCTTTCCAGTTCTTTGAAGATAAAAATTTCAATGGACTTCTGGAATCCGGCGAATCGGTACTTGCTAATGAAATTGTAAAACTGGACAATTATGTAGCGATGACGGATAAGAATGGAAAAGTAGTCTTTCAGAATGTGCCAGAAGGTACTTACACACTGAAAGTGAACGAAAATGCAGGTGCCCGGTTGATGATGGATCCTTCCATTATGGTCCATAACAATATTAACCGCAAAGTGGGCCTGGTAAAAAACATCAGGGTAAGCGGGAAACTAACAGAGATCAGGCAGGCCTACGATGTTTTGGAAACGGATGTAACCGGAATAGTGGTGTATGCAAAAAGTGAAGATGGCACGATCTATACTGCCGTGGTTAACCAGAAAAATGAGTTTGAATTTTTCCTGAAAGATGGAAAATATAACATCTATATTGAAAATGACAAATACAGCTATACACAACCCAGCCAAACTATTCAGGTGACAAAAGAAGGGTACTCAAAAACTCTGGTTTTTGAATATAAGAAGAAAGACACCACCATTAAGGTGAAAAAGTTTTAAATTTAAAAGTATGAAAAAGATGAGGGCTTTTCTAATAGGAATTTTTACCGTGTTCTGCGGGTCTGCAGCCACGAAAGCTCAGGATGTGTACCTGTCGGTTCCTGAAAGTAATATTTTTAACAGGACCGAGTTTACCTCAGTACCTACAAGGGTAATGACGAACGCCAACAGAACCAACTGGGATTATGCCTTTTTGGGATTACTCCCAACCGCTCCTACATTTACCTCTGTTTCAGGACCAACTTTTACTCACTCTTCTTCCTCACTTGCTTTACCCGCTTCCACGCTTCTGTGGCAGTTGGAAAGTATGGGCGGCCAGCTGCCATATACCGGGATTTCAGGTTATTTGCCAGGTTTTCAGTCGTTCAGTACAAGCGCTGTAAAATGGTTTGAACCGCCATCGATCAGTCTCGCGGGAGGATTCAACCGGGGAAATATCAATTTTACATTTAAAATTCCTGCCTCACAATTTACGGCCAATGCCTTCCGGGCCGGGAATTACTCTATGGATATTACTCAGAATTATAATGACTTCACACCCCGTAATTTTAAAACAATTTTAGTTATTCCTTCATCTATACGATGGGTTGCAAACTCTTTAACAAAATACATAGAAATTTCTTCTTTGAATGACTATCGGAATACAAGCACTCGGGTGTGGGATTTGGGGAATACGGAAATCGCGCATACGGTTGATTTTAATTTTTGGGCGAAAGCTGCTTCCGCAAACATTCAGTTTACTTCTTCTAAAGGGGTTCCGGGAACCAGAAGTATAACAAGCATTAAATTGGGGAGTAACGGATCTGCACTTACCACCAAAGCTTTATCTGCCGATTTTCAGAATTTTTCCGCGGCTAATTTCAGTGTTGCTGCGGGAAACCGAAACAGCTTCACTTCCCAGCTTTATGTGTCTGCGGAAGATTTTAAAAATTTCTTTTTTGAAGCCGGAACCTATACATTTGAATTGAACTTCAATGCCGGAAGTACAGATAACTCCATTAACAGCCTGCAAAATACGGCTGTTCAGGTAAAGGTGCTTCCTCTGTCGGAGATCACCATTCCCAGTTCCGGGCGCAATGTCAACTTCAATTTTAATACTGCTGCCCATTACACGGATGGCCAGTCACAAATGATTCCCAACCAGATTATGTTGTCTAATAATGAAAATTTTGAGCTCTATGTAAAATCGGACGAAAATTATTTCAAGAAAGGCGGCCTGCAGACCGACATCAACTCCAACATTTTACAAATTGGATTGGACGGAAGTTCTGTAAATGTACCTTTATCCAAAACTCCTCAAAAAATACTCTTTAACGGAACTCCGGTTCTGGACCGGGGACTAAACGTAAGATACACCATTTCGCCTGCGGGTGCCCAAAGTTTGGTAGGGAAGGAAAATACCACTTACTCTGTCAATGTGTATTATAGTTTTACGGCAATCTAACCCTACTTTCTGAAATAGTTTTTTTAGATTCATTTAATAGCGATAATTCATTCTGAGCGTATTTTGTCCCAGCATTTTACAGCTGTACTTCCGTGATAGCAATTGACCGAAGCCACAAAACTTTCCAAAAAATTTCCTGAAGTATCTCCATAGATACTTTTTCTTCCTTTGATGAGTTTTTCATTCACTTCTTATAATTTTCACTACCTGTAGATGTATTTTGGTAGTCTGGCTATCAATGATTGCCACTTCAGGCTGCCATTTTTATCCTGCATTATTCAGCTTTTTGTGATCAGTAATCTGTTAATACTGTTCTATATTTCACCTTTTCTCTATTTTCGATAATACCGGTAAACAGTCTGCCAGAGTCAAAATTCTCATGGAATCTGACACAGCCTTTTTTGTGAGATAAAACAGGACCTGTATTATTTCAGGTAAATCCCATTTGATTTTTTTTCACTAATATGATATTTTTTATAACTTGCCAGCTCTGGAAGAAAGATCTGAACTATATGTTTTTATTTGTATTTAAGCAATATAATTCCTTCTGCCTTCTTTCAAAAAAACAATTCAAACAGCTTCTAACCGTGATACTGAATTTATGAATGATTTGATCAACGAACTACAATTAAAAATCGAAAGACTTGAAAACGAAATTAATTTCAAGAACGGACTGATTTCGATATTGTCTCATGACTCAAAAGAACTGTTTGGAACCTTTCTGTGGCTTATCGAAGAGCTGGAGCAAAAGACCATAAGTGAGGAAGATTTTTTTAAATTATTGCCGCAGATAAAACGTGATGCCCGGAAGAACCTGCAAACGATTCAGGACAGTATTGCCTGGCTAAAAACACAATACGGGGAATTTAAGATTAAACCTGTTACAATCATGGTGATGGACCTCTTTCACTATTTAGAAGAAAAATACACTGTTAAATTAAAAGAAAAAAACATTAAATTTTATTTTAAAGGAGATCACAATGCATTTCTTACAAGCGATCGGCTGTTGCTCGAATATGTTTTGGATAAAATTTTTAACAACGCGGTAAAATACTCCTTGCCGGGTCAGGATATTTATTTTCAGGCCGGTACAGAAGGTGATCAGGTTGTACTTTCTGTAATTGATTCCGGAACAGGAATAAATGAAAAGTATTTATCGGGGATCTACAATTATGATAATCCCATATTTCTGGGAACTGCAGGAGAGAAAGGAGTAGGATTAAGTTTGAAAATTGTAAAAAATTTTATATCCTTGCTGCATGGAAACATCCAGATCATTTCCGCTGAAAATAAAGGCACTACGGTTTCTCTTTTTTTACGTAAATTTATAGAATGATGGGTTCAAAAGTAAACATTCGCATTGTTGTAGCAGACGATCATGGTATCGTCCGGATGGGTTTGATACAAACAATCAAACGATTCAGACCCGATGCCATAATTTCAGAAGTAGAGGATTATAAATCACTGTACAAATTAATTCTGAAAGAAGAATTCGATCTGGCCATTATGGACGTTAATATGCCCAATGGCACTGTTCAGGAAGCAATAGATTACATAAAATTACATCAACCTGAATTAAAAATTCTAATATTTTCTTCACAGGATGAAGAGTTGTATGGAATGCGTTATCTGAAAATGGGAGCTGGCGGCTATCTAAGCAAGCTAAGCTCCACTGAAGTTATTGAGACTGCTTTGGCGGCGATGCTCAGTAAGGGGCGGTATGTCAGTGATAATATAAAGGAAGCTATTTTTTTAGAATCCTTAAATGGCACGACGAAAAAGTCTCCCTTTGAAGCGCTGTCAGACCGCGAATTGCAAATTGCCAATAAGCTTGCAGAAGGTCTTCCCCTCAAAGAAATTTCTAATCAGCTGAATCTCCATTCATCGACGATAAGCACTTACAAAAACAGGTTATTTGAGAAGCTGAAAATACGGTCTCTGCCCGAATTGGTGGAGATTCTCAGGCTGTATAATCAGTAAAAATGCTATCACAGAAGCTTTAGACTAAATAGTTGCAGACGGGCCACTTTTTGCTCCGGTTCGTAAGTTTTGGAACCTCAGAAGACATCTCTAAGGTCTGTGCTTTGAGTCATATATCGGTATATCATATCATTCTGTCTTTCAGGTTGATTTTTGATATGCTGTTTCATTTTCTTCCCTTGTCCCTGTTAACACAATTAAATAATAATACAACAATGCTGCTGTTGCATTAAGAATAGCATATTTTATCATATTCTGATATGCTGAATGATTTTAAAGAAGATCCTTTTCATTTACAATTTTTTCCGGCCAGGCAAAGCCTGCTCCTCCATGCAGATATCTTTCCGTTTCGAGGTAAAAAGTATTCACTCCCTGTAGTCCTACTCCTGCATAATAAACGAATTTGTCTACGTGTTCCTGATATTCTCCAAACTCACGGTATTCGCTGTGTAAAGTCATGAAACCTGCCATTTCTTCGTTGTGAATACGAAAAGTTTCTGAACAGGCTTCTGCCAATGAAAGATTGTATTGTTGCTGTAAAACAAAAACGAGATTAAAAACCTCAGTTCCTTTCGCCATTTCTTTAGGCAGAGAATGAATATCGTTCTGCCATGCCACAGTTAAGGTCATATGAGATATCATTTTCTGAAAAACAATGTGTTCAAATATATGTTCAGGTAAAACGAGACCTGACTCTATCTCACCAAAAATCAGATACGGCCGCATAAGAACTGAATATTCGCGGATGGTTTTGAAAAGATGGAGCGATGGTGGCCGCTCAGCCTTCTTGTAGGGATATTCGAGCTCAATTCCATACCGGAACGATTGATAAAAATAATGTATGAAACGTTCTACCCATATCGCAGGCATTAATGCACGGAATTCGTCCCTTATTAATGCTATATGTTGATAAAGTGCATTTTCTTCTGGTTTTGGTTGCTCTCCTCTGAGAATTGCTGTACATCGATTCCTCATTTTTTCCATTTCCTTGGGAGATGAGTGTTCTACCTGATCGTCGAGCGCAACATATTGCAGCATGAATCTATTGCAAGGGATACTTTGCTCATAAGTGAGGTCTGGCCACATACGCGCAGTACACATATGTAACCTCATTTTCTTGTATTTTTCACGTTGTTTTTCTGTCAGGAAAGTATAGTCGTTATCAATCCATCCTTCCATATCTTTTCCCATCTGCTCAGCATGCGGGCTGATAAGGTCCGGCCATGGATAATAGCCGCGTGGCAGGTAATCTTTTGAATGATATTCTTCGGGTTTCATTTTATTAAAGTTTAAGGTTATTATGGATTTACTTTTACAGCTTGTTTATATCTGATTTAATTTGTTTTTCATCTCTTCCGCATCCGGAAATTCCATGGCATTATAACGGGCTAATTTGGTAGAAATATTTTTCCAGCCGCTTAATATCATACTCATATAATGCACCCAGTTGACTACGGCATCCTGCCATTCTCCAAAATCCGGAAGAGAAGCCTGTAAGGTGATAAACTCTTTCAGGTCTTCATTATGGAGACGCAGATCCTCCAGACAGGCTTCTTTCAAAGACATTTGGCGTTCGTGCTGTATCACTTTCACAATATTGTAATAAATACTCTCTGTGGCTTCATCTTTCATTACAGACTGTACTTCATTGAAAAACGTTACCAGATGGCACGCTAATGCCTGTAGACGACGAATAACCGGATGGGCATGAATTTCAGGAGGCAGAATGACTCCGGTTTCAACTTCTGTAAGCTGCAGAAAAGGATACAGACATATAGAATCTTCTCTCAGGGCAATACACTCGGTGATTGTTGGGAATGTTTTATTTTTTTTATACTGCACCTCTGTTTTTAATCCATTAAAGTACCTGCTGATCATTTGTGTAAACCGGGAAATTGATTCCTGTGGAATGAA
Source organism: Chryseobacterium sp. X308 (assembly GCF_020733145.1). Taxonomy (NCBI): domain Bacteria; kingdom Pseudomonadati; phylum Bacteroidota; class Flavobacteriia; order Flavobacteriales; family Weeksellaceae; genus Chryseobacterium; species Chryseobacterium sp. X308. The sequence goes on along the minus strand of NZ_JAJFZH010000028.1, from coordinate 33,977 downwards.
CTGCTGCAGCTCCTGCCTCAATGAGCCCAGCATTGAACCTAAGGGAATTGTAGACTGTGCCGCACTGAGTTCACCATTCAGAATTGCAATTGATTGCAAATGCACATAATCGATGTCATCAGGTTCACTTTCCTCATATAGGTCATCGTTATATAAAGTCCAGAGCATAAGCCTGCAAATAGGTTTAAATCGTTCGACTGATGCGGTAGGAAACCACTGTGCTGCAATGTGGGCCGTTTTTGTTTTCTTGTATTTCCTGCGTACATCAGGATTTTTTTCATAGAGCCAGAGATATTCTCCATCGATCCATTGATGCTCTGTTATTTCCTGCAATTGGTCTGCATAAGGATTTTTTAAAGTGGGAAACGGGTATCTGAACTTTCTGTGAAGCAGTTCAAGCGTGTTAAAATTTTCATTACTCATGATTATATGTTTTTAAAGGTTTATTTTTTAGTTTATCATTTTTAAAACTCAATAGAGAATCTCATAAAAAATGATAAGCTTTGCCCATAAAATGATATACAGTAAAACCTTCTGTATATCAAAAAGATACAATCATAAATAATGAAATGAAGTTACAAATTAATTATAATTAAACTGTAATTTATTTAAAAAAATTACTAAGAGATACGTTTAATTAATGTTGGAATCAATTCCATTAGAGGTAAATAAACTGGTAACAGATCCCCTTGTTGGAAAGTAGGCAATTTCAGATGGTAGTGGATTTTAAACCGGAAGTTTATATTTTTGTAATGTTATGCATAATCAGCTGAACCAACTTATTTCAAAAAATGTAAAACTCTCAGATTCAGAAAGAGAGCTGTGTAATCGCTATTTTGAACCTGTATTGTATCCAAAAAACAGAATAATTGAGGAAGAAGAAAAAATACCACAGTACCTGTATTTTGTGGTTTCAGGTTTTGTCCGGCTGTTCCATTACAATGATAAAGGAGATGAGATAACCACCCATATCAACTGTCCTCCCGGCTTCATTACATCGTATACCAACTTTGTCAATCAGAATAAATCTGAAGAAAATCTCGAGTGTATTACCGAATGTGAGCTTTTACGCATTACCAAAGCTGATCTCGATCTGCTTATCCGGCAGAGTCCTGCATTTAAAGATTTCAGTTTTTTGGTATTTCAGCAATCGTTGTCCTATAATGAAAAACGGGCAAAGGATCTTGCAACATTGACCGCTGAAAAGCGTTATTTAAAGCTGATAACGGAAAATCCTGAAATTCTCCACAATGTCCCGATGCAGTATATCGCTTCTTTTTTAGGGATGAATCCTAAAAGTTTGAGCCGTATCCGCAAGCAGATTATTAGGTAACATTTGTGAAGTGATTTTGAATGAGCATAAGTGAAATTTGCATTATCATTTAAAATCAAAAGATATGACAGGCAAAAACTTAGTATTGGTATCAGGTGCGAATGGTCATCTGGGTAATAATCTGGTAAGATTACTAATAAAAGAAGGGTTTCATGTAAGGGCATCCGTTCGCAGTATCCAAAATAAAGAATGTTTCAAGGATCTGAACTGCGAAGTAGTTCAGGCTGACATTACGGACAAAGGTTCCTTTGTTAAGGCTCTTCAAGGGGTTCATACATTTTATGCTGTAGGTGCATCATTTAAATTGTGGGCTAAAAATCCAAAAAAGGAAATCTACGATGTCAATATGAACGGAACCCGAAATACGATTGAAGCTGCTGCTGAAGCGGGCGTGAAAAGAATCGTTTATGTAAGTTCCATTGCAGCTTTGGATTACACCCATCTTCCTGCTAAAGAAAGTAATGGGTATAATCCTGACCGCCGGGATATGTATTATAATTCGAAAAACGATGGTGAGAAACTGGCTTTTCAACTCGCTGAAGAATTAGGAATAGAACTGGTGTCCGTAATGCCGGGAGCAATGATAGGTGGCGAAGCATTTCTTCCTTTGAATGTGTCCTATGGTGTACTGAAGTTAATTTTAAATAAACAAATACCAATGGATACCCAAATAACCCTTAATTGGGTAGATGTAAAAGATGTTGCCGAAGGATGTTACCTTGCTACTCAGAAAGGTCGCTCAGGAGAACGATATATCTTAGCTAATGAAAAATGTATGACTATTACCAACACTACCAGATTGGCTCAAAAGCTTTATCCTGAACTGAAAATCAAAGTGCCGGGTTCTGTTCCTAAATTTGTCCTCTATACCATTGCCGGATTAATGGAACTGTCAGCTAAAATTAGTGGAAAACCTCCTGTATTAACTACAAAGGATATTGCCATGTTTTCAGGACTACAACAGAATTTTGATATTTCCAAAGCCAGAAATGAATTGGGTTTTAATCCGAAAAATCCCGAACAGGCCGTAAGAGAAGCTTTGTCCTATCTGATGAAGCATAAAAATTTGCTGTAATCACCAGTTCCGATGAGGTTTATTTTGATTATACCTTTAAATTTTTGTCTTTAATAATACAAGCGAGACAGGGATTAATATTTACATTATTATAGTGTAATATCTACAAGCCAAATTATTTAATCCATCCGTTTATAGATAGTTTTGCAAATAATTCAAAACAATAATAAAATATCTGCAGAACTTACTTTGCGATAGAAATAACAGGATAAATTAAAATAAAAACAATTATGTCACTTAGATTAGGAGATACCGCACCAAATTTTCAGGCCGATTCGTCTGCCGGCAAAATAGATTTCTATAATTACCTTGGGAATTCATGGGGAATTTTATTTTCTCATCCTGCAGATTATACCCCTGTATGTACTACGGAGCTGGGAATGACAGCAAAGCTGCAAACTGAATTTGATAACCGCAATACCAAAGTACTTGCATTAAGTGTGGATAAGGTAGAAGATCATCAGAATTGGATCAAAGACATTAATGAAACCCAAATGACTTGTGTTCAGTTTCCGATCATTGCTGATGATGATCTTGCTATTTCAAAGCTTTATGATTTTATTCACCCAAAAGCATCCACTACAGCAACAGTCCGTTCTTTATTAATCATTGACCCCCATAAAACGATTCGTTTAATGATTACTTATCCTGCATCTACAGGGCGGAATTTTGATGAAATAATACGTGTTTTAGATTCCTTACAGTTAGTGGATACATATACCGTAGCAACTCCTGTTAATTGGAAAGTTGGTGATGATGTCATTGTTCCTCCCGGCATTTCTACAGAGGATGCAAGACGATTATATCCGAAAGGTCTTATTGAAATTAAACCTTACTTAAGATATACGCCTCAACCCGGTGAGTAAGATGCCCTCCTTAAGGTAACTGAATTTAAAGAGAAATTAAAAACACATCTGATTATGAATAAGAAAAAGAATATTTTATTAAGTCTGTTACTCTGTGGATTGGTGGTTTCATGTAAAAAAGCAGAAAATAGAGAGAGTCAGTCAAAGGTTTCTTCTCATATAATGACAAAAGAACAAAAGGATCAATTAAATGGTGAAGAAGTTCTGAAAGATTTTATAGAAGGAAATAAGAGATTCCAAAATAGAATGGCAACGGTGAGAGATCATACAAAACCTACACGAAAGCTTATAACAGGCCATTTTCCTAAGGCTGTGGTTATAAGCTGTTCGGATAATCGTGTTCCCGTAGATGATATTTTTGATCAGGGTCTGGGAAATATTGTTGTTGGAAGTGTGGCAGGAAATTTTGTAGATGAAGATCTATTGGGAAGTACTGAGTTTGCCTGTGCAGTAGCGGGTGCCAAACTTATCATGGTAATGGGGCATCAACATTGTGGTGCGGTAAAAGCAGCCATTGACAATGTCAGGTTTGGTAATATTACAGCGACACTTTACAGAATAAGACCAGCGGTCAATATAAGTCTGGATTTTACAGGAATGAAAAACTCAAGAAACAATGAATTTGTTAAGTACGTTTGTGAGAATAATGTACGATTAGCACTCAGCGAAATACGAAAAAAAAGCCCTATCCTTAAGGAAATGGAGGATAATGGAAAGATAAAAGTTGTAGGGACATTGTATAGCCCTGCAGATGGAACATTACAGTTGGTAAAATAATTCAGACTGTTAATGTATTTCGAATTCATCCATACTCAAAAATACAAGGCCTGAAATAGTTGTTAGACAATTAAACAATATCAAATCCGGAGAAAAAAATCTCCGGATTTTTTATTTCCGGAGTTTCAGTTTTATGACAATTTGATATTTACACAGCGATCCTTCATTAACTACAACTAAGTAGTATTATTATGTTGGCTTAACAATTTATATCTACAGGATATTTTTTTTGGAAAATGCTGAATGATATACTTTTACAAAATGACAATTCACTTTATGATTCTTGTATATGTTTAAAAAATGCTGATTACCGGCGGTGATAAATACAGATAAATTCCCACGTTTGAAGTAAGTCAGAAACAGAGATTGAATATAAATAAGATAATTACATTACGTGGATCAATAATACAACATAATTTTTAAAATTTAAATAATGAAAAAATCATCAATTTTATTGGGAGCTCTGACTCTGGGAGCGTTTACATTAGGAACCAACACTGCTTTCGCCACTGTAAAATCAATGGAAACACATTCTACTGAGGCTGCATGTGGAGGTAAAACGGGAAAAAGTGGTGAAGCCAAATGCGGAGGTAAAAAAACTTCAGAAGGAAAATGTGGGGAAGGAAAATGTGGAGGTAAAAAAACTGAAACCCAAACTAAAGAAGGGAAATGTGGAGAAGGAAAATGCGGGGAAGGAAAATGTGGAGGCAAAAAAACTAAAAATGAAGCCAAAAAAACTAAAAAAACTAAAACAGCATCAAGTAAATAGTTTTTTTTGGAATCGGCAGACTTGTACAACAGGTCTGTCGATTTTTAAATATTAATGGCAAATAAAAGATTATGGTAGGAATAGGTTATCGGAAAGAATTCTCGAAAACATTTTTAAATACTGATGTTTTACAACCTGATTTTGTGGAAGTAGCGCCCGAAAACTGGCTGGGAGTGGGCGGATACTGGAAGAAGGAATTGAAGAAGGTACTGGAAAAATATCCGCTGTACTGCCATGGATTGTCTCTTTCTGTGGGGAGTCCGGAAGGAGTAGATAAAGGTTTTGTAAAACAGGTAAAGCAGTTTTTGGAAGACACACAGGCTGTATTGTATTCCGAACATCTTACTTTCTCTAAGGTGGATAATGCCCATTTGTATGATCTGCTGCCTATCCCTTTCACCCGGGAGGCCATAGAACGGGTTTCTGAAAATATTCTTCAGGTTCAGGATATTTTGAAAAGACCACTGATTTTGGAAAACGGAAGCTATTATACTGTTTTAGAAGCTGAAATGTCAGAAGCAGATTTCATTAACGAAATTGTCAGCACGACGGGCTGCGAGCTGCTGCTGGATGTAAACAATGTGTATGTTAATGCTTTTAATTTCAAGTATGATGCAGAAAAATTTATCCAAAGCATGCCCCTGAATAAAGTGAAATATATTCATATGGCAGGTCATTTTAAAGTAAATGATCATTTAATTATAGATACCCATGGAGAAGATATCATTGATCCGGTGTATAACTTACTGGCATGGGCTATAGAGAAAATAGGCAAAGATATTCCTGTTCTTTTGGAAAGGGATTTTAATATTCCGGACCTGGAAAATTTACAATATGAAATTGACACTTTGAAATTGTTAAAAAACGAGATCTTAACACTTCAGTGGGATACTGCATATGGACAATAAAACATTTTCTCTTCAAACGGATATTGCTTGGTATTGCAGAACCGGTTTGCATGAACCGCAAACCAGTATTCAGGAGCACACATTCCATTACAGAAGGTTGGTGTATAATGTGATAAAAGACACATTGAAAAGTGCATTTCCTATGACAAGGAAATTAATCGGTAAGAAAAGATGGAAAAGAATGGTAGCCCATTTTTTTGAACATCACAAATGTCAGACTCCACAGGTATGGAAGCTTCCGCAGGAATTTTCAGACTATTATCAGCAGTATGATTTCCCTTTTAAGAAAAGATTTCCTTTTCTTATTACTCTTCTGCAGTATGAATGGCTGGAGATTGAAGTTTTTATGATGGAGGATTTGCCCACGGATGAATTCAGCCCGGAAAAAAAGCTGCAGGAAGATGGAATTATCCCCAATCCTGAAATCAAGATCTTATCAACAGAATATCCTATTCATCTAAAAAATGTGAAAGAAATTACGGAAGAAGACAGAGGTCAGTATTTTGTTTCTGTACATCGGGATTTTTATACAAAACAAATACATTTCAACGATCTTTCGTATCCTTTTGTGGAAATTATTTTAAAAGCCAATGAAGGCTGTTTTAGCAGGAAAGATTTCATAGAATTACTTGCCAGATATGATAACGACAGGGAAAAAATCATGAAATTATATCAGGATTTTGAACAGTTTGCCTTACAGAATACTATTTTTTTAGGATACCGGATCTAAGTGCGAATTACTTTTATAAAGGATCATCGTTATGGTCTTTTTTTAACATTATTACATTATATAAATGAAAAAAATACAGGAAATAATTAACAGATCTTATAGAATAAAAGATTTTGTTTTATTAGGTTTACGTTGGGTGCTGGCATATGGATTTTTTAATCCGGCAATAATGAAGTTAAAAGATATCAGTAGTATTGCGGAGTGGTTTGAAAGTATAAACATTCCTTTACCTCTATTGAATGCTTATTTAGCAACTGGAACAGAGATTTTGGGAGTAATTCTATTAACATTAGGCCTGCTTAACAGATGGATTTCAATTCCTTTGATCATTACGATGATTATTGCTATTGTCACGGTACATTTTGGAAATGGTTTTGATGCAGGAGATAACGGTTTTGAAATTCCTCTGTATTATATTCTGATGCTTCTTACTCTTTTATCTTTTGGTGCCGGAAAATACAGCTTGGATCAATTTTTAAAACTCAACAGAATTAAAAATTAATAACACAGATCCCGAAAGAAGAAATAATCAATCATAACGAAATGAAAAAAGCAGGTGTTCTTACACTTGCTTTTTTATTGCCGTCTTTGGCATATGCGTAGCTTCCAGACTGGTTGGTAATTCTCTGAAAAAAGGATATTTATTGAAATATAAAAATCAGTTAAATAGGCCCTGGGTTCATTTCATCTAAATATACCATTCCTGGTAAGGTTAGTTCAGTTACAGATTTTTTTGAAAATTAGTTTTAGATTATTTTGAACCCAAAGCACTATTTGGTGTGAAGAAAAATATTTATAATGAGTGATTTTTATAATGTAAATTTAGGAAAATTGTTATCATTGGAAGATGAAAACCAGTAGTTATAAAACTACATGGATGACATTATTTATTGTATTTCTGTTTGTTTTTCATGTACTTAATGATGAATAAGGCTGTATAATGTAAGCAGTTCATCGTTAGATTTTGTTTCCTGAAAAGACCATGCGATAATTTTTTCTCATTATCAAAGTTGGTTTATCTTCCGTAACTATTATCTTTTTTGACAAGATTCTTTCCGTTTCTGAGATTCCTTTTAAAAAGAATATGCAATACTCTCGTTTTGATTGCCGCCATTTGTTGGGGCTGAAGTAATAGTTTTTCCCGCAGATTGTTATTGGTCCTGAGACTCGTCATTAAATAGGAAAAAAGAACAATGGATGCAGTTACAATTGCAATAGTAAGTAAATCGTTCATAGTATCTTTTATTTTTAGCCAGTTTAAATCTTTATATTATTTCAGATCAATGGCATATTATATAGTGGGCAAAAATATTGATTAAATATTTGAAATACAGGTGATTAGTTGTAGTTATTGTGCTGCCGTAATGAAAATATATATTGTGTTTTTATATATAGTTTAAACTACTGACGAATACTATAATAACATCAGAGATCGTGTACGCTTTTTTACATATCAGTACAATTAAAAACTACACACGTTGCTGTTTATTCTTACGGTCTTATTTTCTTGTAAATTATCGAATTAAGTAGTTTTACAGATTGTTAATAATTAAACAATTGGTCTTTTTAATTACATTTTGTGTAAGGAATAATCTTCTTATGGCAGACCTTTTTAAGCTAAGATCATGTCATTTTTTTTCAGTTCATCAACACGAATAAAAACTACATACATTACGGTTTATTCTTACGGTATTAATTTTCAGTGGATTGTAACACCGCCTAATTTTGCAAATGATAATAGTTAAACAATAACGGTATTTTAATGACACGTTGCGCAATAGATGATCTGCTTAAAATAATTGGGGCTATTTTCAAAAAATCGGTATGATAAAATCAGTACAAAAAATGAAAACAAAAACAAATGTCTTTTTAGACTTCGATAACACACAATTTGACGGCCACCTTCATAATAGTATGAATAGCTTTATAAGTAATTATAGTAATAATGATATTCCCGGATTATCAAAAAAGCAGTTAATGAACGAGCTTATGGGTACAGGTCCTATTTCAAAGGGATCTAAACAGGCGGTACAGGATGCTTTAGAACTTTCTTTAGCGTTGGATAAAGGAAGAGCTAAGGGTAATCCAAAACATAAAGCTCACAGCTTTGAATTTTTTGATGGAAAGGGTTTAAATGAATTTGTTGGTAAAAGTAAAGACCAGGGTGTTGATGTTGTTGTATTAACGGCCTCTATGTATCCGAATGCGATTAAGGCAGTATATGAAATGAATGGCTTAACTCATTTAAAGGATATTTCAATAATTTCTGTTCCAATTACTAATCGTGCTCAAATGGCTCAGGATAAGAATACAGAAATACAAAAATATGAAGAAAATCAAAGATTAAGAAATAAAGAGCTGCATACGGTTCACAATATTTTTGTTGATGATAGTAAGGAAAATATTCAAGTATTTAACGAAAGCAGAAATCCGAATAATACCGGGATTTTAGCACCGAATGGGATTGATTTGAAAAAGCTTACTACTGCCGTAGAAAAAACGCTTTCCGGTAAGCAGGAATCTGTTTCCAAAGGTGTAAGTTCGTCTGCTCCGGAAGTTCCTCCTAGGACTAAAACAGATAAAGCTCCAGCTCATGATTATACGGAAAATCAAGATACAGAAGAGGGATTGTATGCCTATCGTGATGCCGCAGGGGAGCTTCATTCAAGTAAACATAAATATAAAGAAAATGTGGTCTTGAATGATAAAAAGGATATGAAAGGAAACCTTTCAAAGTTTACTGAAACTCAGAATAAGCCACAAATGATTAGAGAACAGGGTGGTAGGTCTCATGGGGCGCAGGCGAAAGGAATGGATAATGAAGTTGCTCCTGCAATTCCTGCCAGATCTCCTAAAGCCCCTCCAATTCCTCCTAGAGCTAAAGTTGAGCAGGCTCCTCCAGTTCCTGCCAGACCACAAAGAAGACCTTAGAATTTTAATACGTAAAAATTACTATAAGTACATAGTTAGGGATTAAAAAACTATTGCAGCTGTTTATATGATCAATCACTTTGTTATTTATTCACGAATAATAGCAGGACAGCAAAAAGCCAATGGATAGAAATGATGACGTCATATGTTGCTGTTTGATCTGAAATTTTATAATTGACATTTAGTATTCATCAATATAGGTTGGGTATGAGCAGGCTGAGAAAAATTCTATCCGGTTTGTAATTGGCCTGCCATCCTTTATGATCAGAACAGAATTCCCATAAGTGATTTTGGTAATGATAAATATCTTATTGGATTAAAATAAACACAAATTATATGGAATATAAAACCCCAAAAACATTAGAAAGGACTCCCTTAGTCTTTGGTTATCCTGTTATCACCGCTATGATCGTTGTTATATGTCTGATGTTGTTTCTTTTTATTGTATTTAAAAAGGTACTGTTATCATTAATCTTTTTAGTAGTTCCTGTACTGTATCTATACATCATTAAAAAGTACCCGAGAAAAGGAGAGTTCAAAGAATTTTTTTTTGATTTTAAGATGGGAGTACAATGCATCAGATTTGATGAGAAATTAGAAAATCTGATTAGTATCAATTCAAAAGATAATAGAGAATTAAAAAAAGTAACTGAATCAGTCTGAACTATCAGAAGAGTTTTTGACAGACTGACATAATTCTGCAGGATGATGGTAAAAAACAGGGAACTATTTTTCAGCAGATATTCCGGTTACAGATAAAAATAAACAAACAAAATTAAAATTTAGTTTTAAAATAGAGCAGAAATGAAAAATTTGAAATTTAATAAAAGGAGCCTGATCGCATTGTTATTACCAATAAGTAGTTTATTATATTCCCAGGGAGGCGGCGGTGCAGGAACAATTGATGCAAAAATTAACGGATGGACAAATACCCTTAAAACTTCATTGAATGCAGGCGTTGCTGCTTTTGCAGTGGTGGGTGCTTTCCTGATCTTTGTTCAGTATATGCAGGGTAACGAACAGGCTCAAAAGAATTTTGTTCGTTTTGTGATAGGCTTAGCTATTTTTGGCCTGGTTGATGTTATTACTCATGTATTCATCTAGAATATAAAACACTTCAATAGATATTTAGATTTAAGCTATAGACTATTTATATAGCTTAAATCTAAAATTGACACTACTTATCTCTGCAAGAAATTTGAATACTTCAAACCTTAAATTATTCAATACCGCCTTTTTGCAATTTCCCTGAAATTTTGTTGTGGCATACATTCTTATTGCGTGCTGATTAGAAACGTCTTTAATTGAACTATGGAATTTAAATCATTTGTTGAGCCTTCAAATATGGAAGAAGAAAAAGTGAAGTCAGCTTTAGCAGAAAACGGAAAAAATGCAGTGGATGACAAATTTAAATTATTGAATAGTAATAAAATGCTGTGTATAAAGTGTAATAGTGACCAGAATGTTAAGCTGGCTAATAGTGCTTCTCTATCAGAAAACAAAGATGAAAATCAATATCCTTTATGTGAAAATTGCAGAAAAGCTTCTTTTAAAGTTAAAATATTCAGATAAAATGCTTCTCTGTTATCTGTATCATCATTTATCAATATTAAAATACCAATGGATTTAAAAAAATTACGTGAAATTCCTTCTACTTACTCTTTAGTTAAAAAAGCATTATTTCTTAGCTTCTCTATTACAATTATAGCGATCATTTCCAGCTCGGTCTGGGCTGTTTACGTGAGTAAAGTTTTTACTAAAAAGATATATATAATTACTGAAAAGGGGCAGGCCGCGATTGCAAATTCTATGAATAACGATCAGGATTATGAAAATTACAGACTGCCTGAGATCAAGAACCAGATTAAAGTGTTTCACAGATTATTTTTTGGATATGATCAGTTCAGCTATGATAAGAATATCAATGAGGCGCTCTATCTCATTGGAAACTCCGGAAAAGAATTGTATTTGTCTCTTAAGGCCAACGGGCATTTTGCGAGAATACAATCTCAGAACCTGGTTCAAAAACTGGAGATAGATTCTATAAAAGTTAACGATAAAGAATATCCTTATCACGCCTCTGTTTATGGAAAGCTCAGTGTCTCCAGAGTGGATCAGAATGTGAGTACAAAAAATCTGTTTTATTCCTCTTTCGATTTATATAATGTAGCAAGAACTGAAAATAATCCTCATGGTTTACTCATTGAAAACTATTTATTCAAAAGTAAAGGCTTTGAAAATGCTTCAGTTAACGATGGCGGTAATGGGGTAAAGACAGAGGCTGCTGATAATGAAGAAGATTCCCAATAGGAAGAGGATCATTGATACACTATTGTATTGTAAAATCTTTGGATTGATAAGTATTGGATGATAATCTGGAATTTCAACAACGGGATTCTGTTATAATTTGTGTATAATGAAAAACGATAAATATTCTTTAGATATTTTAATTATACTATCCTTTTTAGTAATTGTACTATTTATTTTAGTAGATATTTATTATTCTAAATATAGTTATGCAGCTGAGAGAAACTTAGGTAACGAATATATCAATATATTCATAATAAAATTATTTAGAAGTTTCCCATTAATTGAGAATCCTTTATTATTAAGGGTTTCAAGTCTTACTATTGCTACTGTTGTTGCTTTGGTTTTGAAGTTAAGAGAGAAGTAGGGGAAGATTCTTCTTTTATGAAAAATATTATAGTAGAAAGGTCATCTTTTGTCATTTTACTTATTGAAAACTATCTATTTAAAAGTAATGGTTTTGAAGAGGCTTCGGCTAAAGATTTTGATAATATTCTACAAGAGGAAAACCCTCTTAATACAGAAGATTCCCAAAAGACAGAGGATAGCTGATACAGTATAGTATTTTAAAATCCTTTTTGATTGCTAAGTATTAATGATAATCTGGAATTTCAACAACGGGATTCTGTTATAATTTGTGTGTAATGAAAAACGATAAATATTCTTTAGATATATTAATTATATTTTCCTTTTTAGTAAGTATACTATTTATTTTAGTAGATATTTATTATTCTAAATATAGCTATGTAGCTGAGAAAGGATTGGGTAACGAATATATCAATGTATTCATCATAAAGCTATTTAAAACTTTCCCGCTCATAAAGAATCCTTTGTTATTACGAACGATAAGCCTTGCCATTGTTTCTTTTTGTTGCTTTGGGTTTGAAGTGAAAAGAGAAGTAGGAGAGAATTCTTCTTTTATGAGGAATGTTATCATAGTAGGATCATCTCTTATCATTTTCTTAAGTATATCGGTTGTGAAGATTGAAATAATCTCTTATACCATCATATCTTTTGTTTCTTATATTGTTTATATCGTTGGGTTTTTAAAATTCAGAAAATACTTCAATTTTTATGATAAGAAGGATGAATTTAACGATAAAAATCAAATCTTTGAACAGGAGAAAGTCGTGAAGAAAAATCCGTATTCCGTCAATTTTAAAACAGAAAACGGGGTGATTAATGTGGTAAATCCTTTCAGGGCTACTATGGTTCTGGGAACTCCGGGATCAGGAAAGTCTTACTCTGTAGTTGAAGAATATATACGGCAGCATATTCAGAAGCAATTTTCGATGATGGTGTATGATTTCAAATTTCCGGCACTGGCCAAAGAAACATTTGCTTTTTATGAATACTATAAAGAGCAATACAAAATTGAACCTCGTTTTTGTGTGGTTTCGTTAGATGATCTGGAGAAATCCAATTTTGTGAATCCTCTGGATCCTCAATTGATAAGAAAAGCTGCAGATGCCATTGAAGCATCACAGACCATCTTATTCAATCTGAATAAAGAATGGATTACGGAAAAAGACTTCTTTGCACAATCAGCGATTTCGTATTTCGCTGCCTGTATCTATTTTTTGAGAATTTATGAAGACGGGAAGTTTTGTACGCTACCTCATGCCATCTCTTTAGCTTCTTTACCGGATGAAAAAGTATTCAAGGTTTTTGGGAAATATGCTGAACTGAGATTCTTTATGACTCCCTTTGCAGATGCTTTAGCCAAGCAGGCTTACGAACAGCTTTCTGGTCAGACTGCATCTGCGAGAATACCCCTGTCTCAGCTGGCAACCAAGGAATTATTCTGGGTAATGGGTAATAATGTTTTTCCTGAAGAGAATATTTCATTAAGTATCAATAATCCGGAAAGTCCGTGCATATTGATTATTGCCAACTCACCAAGTACCCAAACCACAAATTCTCCTGCTTTAGGGCTTGTGGTTACCCAGCTTCTGAAAGAAATTAATCAGCAGGGAAGACAGCCTTGTTCCGTGATCCTGGATGAGCTTCCCACCATGTACTTTATGGGATTGGATAACCTGATTGCCACTGCGAGATCCAACAAAGTTTCAACAACCATAGGAATGCAGGATCTTGAACAGTTGAAGCGTGATTATGGCGATAAAGTAGCTGAAACCATATTCAACATTGTAGGTAATATTTTCAGTGGTTCAGTAAGAAGTGAGACGGCAAGCAAACTTCAGGAAATATTCGGAAAGAAAAAACAAAAATTAAAGAATGTAACCATTGATACCAATAACTCATATTCTATCAATGAGAATTTAGAGTATGCCATTCCGGTATCTGCGATATCTCAGCTTTCTCAGGGAGAATTTGTAGGGGTTATTGCCGATAATTTCGGAGAAGAAATTAACAGAAAAATTTTCAGAGGAAAAATAAAAGTAGAGAAACGTACTGATCAGATCAAGAAGGAGATCCCGACAGTTATAGAAGGAGAAATGATCAATGAAGTTCTCAATGGGAATTTTGAAAGAATTGTAAAAGAGGTTGATATTCTTATTGAAAACGAATTATATAGAATTTCCCAGGAGGAAAATGCTGAAATGGGCAGTGAACTGTCGTCACAGGTGGAAACACAAGAGAATTGATTTTTTGTAACTGAGAAAACATACAATGATGATAACACCTTATGTATACATTACCTAGCAAAAAGAATTGGATACTTCCTGTGTGTTTTATCTTTTTTATTGTATTTCCTTATCAAAACGTACAATCACAAAAGATGATACCGCCGGTTGAATCTTATAGTAAAATTGTCTCATCCCATTACGGGTATAGAAAACATCCCATTGATAGAGTAGTTAAAAAGCATCAGGGTGTTGATTTCTCTGTACCCAGCGGAACTGCTGTATTTTCTACCTATTACGGGATCGTTTTAAGTTCAATGTACGAAAGAGGATATGGCAATACCATCTTAATTGATAATGAGGGAGGCTTTAGAACCAGATACGGACATTTAATGTCCCTGTTTGTCTCAAAAGGTGACTTTGTAAAGCCCGGACAGTTGATAGGGTTAAGCGGAAATACAGGACATTCCACTGGTCCCCATCTCCATTACGAAATAATAATTGAAGGTAAAAAAATTGACCCTTTATTATTTCTGAATATTATGTGTAATAATAGTTTTTAAAAATATGTTTGCAAATCTTGACAAGAAAAAAAAGATCATCATTGGGGTTGTTTTTGTGGCTGCATTAGGTACTCTCATTTTGATCATGAGCCTGATCCTGTTCCCAAAAATGAAGGAGTCTGATGATAAGTTGATTGTAACTCCTAATGTAGATGAGAAACAGCTTGAAGAAAAATCAAAATTAGAAATTTATAATCAGGATGAAAGGGATTTAAAAAAGTACTTTTCAAAAGATGGAAAGTATGGTATAGATACAGAACTGCCTGAAGATGAAAAATTATTGCAGGGACAGTTTCAGAGTTTTGACGGCAAAACTGAAGAAAATGATTATGCCAAAAGGCAGGAACGCTATATGAAAGCTTTATCCAATATCGCTTCACCGGGAAGAAGCTACTCTTCCGGTTCCGGGTATAGTTCGGGATATGGTTCCGATTATGGTTCCGGCACTGAAAGCAGCCTTAGCAAAATATTTGAGCTTCAGGATAAAATCCGTGCAGGCTTAACGGAGGGTTCTGCCTCACGTAATTCCCAGGATTCTGCGGATACTTCAAAAATCAGGGAAAGTAAAAAGGAGTTGGTTAAAAACGATGTTCGGGATCAAAAGAATTTTTTCCAGGGAACAACAGCCGGAAATAACAAGAAAATTTTACAGCTGATTCCATCAGAAACCATAGAACAGAAAAGGATATTAGATAAAAATATCATTCCTATCAGAATAAAAGAAGATATGAGGCTTACAGATGTCCCGGGCGGACTGGTAATTCCTAAGAATTCGATTGTTTATGGGAAAATATCCTTAGGGGAAGACCGGATCAATATTGATATTGAAAGCTATAAAAAAGATAATGTTCTGTACCAGTTAAACTTTAGAGTTTACGACTATGATGGAAGACAAGGCATTCAGGTGAATAATCATTCGTGGCTTAAAATCCCTTCAACAGTATCGAAAGATGTTTTCGATTATGCTATTCAAAGAGGTACCAACGCCGGCGGTTCTGTTTTAGGTGGCAGTACCAATACCGGGATAGATTTAAAAGAGGCGAGAAACCTGGCCATTTTATCAGCAGGAAAAGAAATAAGCAAAGAAGTATTTGAGAAAAGGAGAGTGTTCTTACCTAAAAAATACCAGTTATGGATCAATATAAGATCCTCAAATAATGGCTCTGGTTTTAATTAGAGCGCAATGGTTTAATAATTATTTCCTAAGATTATGAAAGATATAGATATCAAAAAGGTTTTTAACATATTAGCGGTTGACAATGATTTGTTAATTAGCAAAAAAGGAGATGTCGGCTTAGTGTATAAAGTGATGCTCCCTCAGATATATTCGCTTGACAGCGATCAGATTGAGCAGATCAGTGTTATTTTTGACAAAGTAATCAGATCTTTACCCGCCGGAACCATCCTGCAGAAACAGGATTTCTTTTTTGTAGACTCTATCAGAGAGCAGGTATCGGACAGCCCTAATTTTTTATCATCAAGTGATAACAGGTTTTTCCATGAAAAGCCGACCATGAGCCACGAGTGTTATCTCACTATAATAAAGGACTCTAAAAGTAAAGTAAGCATACTTAATAATTCCAGCCAGTATAATAAATATTTAGATGGAATAGATGATTTTATCAAGGCTGTGGAATCGAGTCTTTCATTTTTAACAAAGGAAGGTTTTTTCGCCGTAGAAAGGTTGAATAATAATCAGATTATTTCGCTGTTAGGAAAATATTTGTCTCTTTCAAAAGAAGGGGAAACCAATCTGAGAGATATGTTTTTTGATAAGAACTTACAGGTAGGAAATAAGTTTGCAGAATTGTATACGATATCTTCCAATAATCAGCTTCCTATTACCATTAACAGTACCATCAAAAGCATTGAATATTCCACACCCAAAACTGATTTCAGAATTCCTTTTATACAGCCGGTATCTACAGGGCTGGATGTAAACCATATCTACAACCAGGTGATTTTTATTGAAGATTCGGAAAAAGTTTTTTCTTCCCTGAAAACCAAAATGAATCAGTTTAAAAGTATGGCGATTCTTTCAAGAGAAAATCAGGTTACTTATTCTCAGGTGGAAGATCTTGTAGAAGATGTATTGGAAAGAGAGCTGACGTTTGTTTACCAGCATTTCAGTGTAATCGTCTGGAATGTTTCGCAAAAGAAACTGGAACATGATGTCAACTTACTGGAAAATGCTTTCAGAGATCTGGGAATTACTCCTTATCAGGTAAAGTATGCGCTCAATGAATTATATATGAACAATTGCCCCGGCGCGTCCGCTTATATTTCAGAGAATCATAAATTCATCGGGATATCCGAGCAAACCTCTTCATTACTGAATTTTGAATCCTATTACGAGAGCAATAAAGATGGAATTCTTTTCTGTGACCGTAAAAACGAATCTCCTTTAAGGCTTGACCTATGGGACGAACCTGTTAAAAAGGGAATTATCGTGAACCGAAACAGATTGATTTTCGGACCTTCCGGAACCGGGAAATCCTTTTTAATTAATCATATTGCGAGCCAGTATTATGAGCAGGGTCACCATATCGTCATGATCGATATCGGAAACTCCTATAAAAAGTTATGTGAACTGGTGGAAGGTGTTTACTTTACGTATGACTTAGACTCACCTTTACAGTTTAATCCTTTCTATTATTATGATGAAGATGAAATTAATATAGATAAGAAAACCTTTCTGCTTTCATTAATCTTTTTCTTATGGAAAGGAGAAGAGGGAGCTTCAAGAGAAGAAAAACAGATATTATCCACCTATCTGGATCTTTATTACGAGCATGTCGTTAAAAATGATGTTTTTCCTAGTATGTCTACTTTCTATGAGTTTATCTCAGAAAACTCGGCTGTAGAAGAAGAGTCAAGTTATTTTGACAAGGTCAGCTTTAAACTCTCACTTAGAGATTTTTACGACGGACATTATAAAGATATACTCAATGCAGCAGAACCTGCCAATCTGATTAACGAGCGTTTTATTGTATTCGAAATGGACAATATCAAAGATCACCCGACATTGTTTCCTCTGGTTACCATGTTGTGTATTAATCTGGTGATGACCAAGATCCAGAAGATTCCGGGAGTAAAGAAATCAATATTTATAGACGAGTGCTGGAAGCCTATTTCCAAAGGCGAGATGGCAGAGTTTATCAAGTATTTGTACAAGACCGTTCGTAAGTTTTATGGAGAAGTAGCCATTGCCACCCAGGATCTGGAAGATATCCTGGATACCGCTGCCGGACCAGCGATGGTGAATAATACAGATACCCTGATTATGCTTTCCCATAAAAAGAAAATGGCATCTAAAGATAAGTTTTCCAAATATTTGTCACTCAGCGAATCCGATCTTCAAAAGCTTTATTCTACAGACAAAGGAGAGGTGTACGTTAAAGTAGGAAGTATGTCTAATGTATATAAAGTAAAAGTATCTCCTGAAAGATATGCCTGTTATTCTTCCAATGCCGATGAAAACAAAGTAATCCGCGGAATATACGAAGCCAAAGGAAACATGTCGGTGGCAATTAATGATTTTATTGATTTAAATTCTCAAAAGAAATGAAAAAACACATTATATTATTTATTCTATTTTTTATATGTTCTCAGGTCTCTTTTGCCCAGGAAATACTGGAACCTTTATCTCAGCGTCAGGCCATTGACGTTTCAGATGTGAAAACCACACACATTATTTTTGATGAAAAAATAAAATATGTGGATGTGGGATCAACTTATTTCGTTGCAGATACCATTGGGAATATGCTTAAATTAAAGCATACGGGGGAAGAGTTGGAGGATGTAAAGAGCCAGCAGGCGAACCTTACTGTAATTAATGGCAAAGGAAGCTATTATTCTATTGATATGGGGTATAACAGAAATCCGGATATCACCACATATAAAGCGATTGAAACCATTACTACGATAGATTATTTTGCAAAAGAAAGCATTTACAAAATTGAAAAGGAAGAAAGGACAGCACAGGACCTTCAGGAATTGTGTATGCTATCTGAAAGTGCACCTTCTACCGTAAAGATTAAAGATACTCAAGATGGATTGAACCTGACTTTAAACGGAATCTATTACAGGAACTTTCAGAATAAAATTGTCTTACGCGTAGAAATTTATAATACGTCTAAAATCACCTTGGATATAGACCAGATCCTTTTCAGATCAAAACTTAAGAAAAATAATGCTGCCAAAAAAGATTATGTCTATCAGGAAAGAATCCTGACACCGGTAAAAACCTGTGGCGAGCAGCGAAATATTAAACTGGGCGAAACAAGAGTTCTTACCTTCATCTTTGACAAATTCACATTGAATGAAGATGAGATATTGAGTCTTGAGGTAGGGGAGCATGCCGGAGGCAGAAGCGTCAATATCCGTATTCCCAGAAAGAAACTTTTATTTCCCGAATATATATAAAGATATTTAACGTATTCAGTTATGAAATACCTGATTTTCCTATTGCTGTTTTTTTCACTGCAGTATAAGGGACAGATACCCTACATTGATCCCATTGGCTTAGTGGAAAGGTATTTAGAGAACAATGCCACTGATGACTATGAAAAAGCCACAAAAAAAAGCCTGGATGAGCTGGGTCAGATTGCGGCGATCAATGAAGTTGAAAATGCGGCGAGGACTACCATTTCTAAAAAAGACCTTATCAACTTTGCCAGGTACTCCAACGTCTGCAACCCTTATTATAATCCCATTAAGAAAAGCAAGTGCAGAAAGAAACTGGCTTATATTAAAGCTGCGAACAGCATATTGGAAGAGGCTTTTATAGCAGGGGTAGGGATAAACATTAACCGCGGGAACAGAGAAAAGCTGGATGCAGGATTTATGAATACGTTAAATTTTCTGATTCAGGAACTGGAAGAAATGAAATATGAGGCAGAACAAAGTAATCTATTCTACAAATTAGGCCTTATACCTAAGTAACTTCGATATTTTCATCTATAATAAGTTTTAATAATACAGTATTATGAGAGCATTAACCATCTTGTGTTTTTTTACATTTCAGCTATTTTCAGCTCAGTTTGTACATGTTGCCATTCATTTGAATAATACGGATTCAGATACAAGGAAAAAGCTTACAGAAATTGCTGGACATACCGCTGCAAGAGCTATACAGCTAAAGCTGCAAAATAATTACCTGGAAGAAATGATTAAGAATGATGAAGAATTTTTAGAGAGGAATTATAAAAAGTCAGCTCAATTTGATAAACAAAATAGTACGATTAAGTCTGTAAAGACAGGGATTTTAGGGATAGGGCCTGTACTATTGAATCAGTTTAAAACACTTCCTTATATAACCAGAGTTAAGAAGGATTATTTACAATCTTTAGCGTTAAATAAAGCGGCGCTTCTTTCCATCCAGAATGTGGATGCCTCAAAAATAAAGGCAGCCGAAAGACAGGAAATTTACAGAATCCGGGATCAGCTGGTAAGGGTATATTCTAAAAATGACAAGGAAGTGATTGGGGTAATGACTTTGCCTGCTTTAGCACTTCTGGTACAAAGCCATCCGGAGCTTATTAAACTGATCAAGAATCTTGAAATTATATTTTAGTTTTTTACTTACCTATAAATGTATTCCTATATGTACAGGTTTTTGATAGCACTGTTAGTATTTACCTCAATAAAAGCGTATTCTCAACCTTATGCTAATAACCCTTTTGGTCCAATTTCAGACGTCCCGTCGAATATTGGCTCAGGTGGGATTATTGTAGAAAAATATTTATTGAAGAGCAGAGAAGAAACGACAGAGAAAAGGACTCAGGATTTTTTAAAAGAGTATAGAAAGAGGCTTATTTATTACCCTGGATCTCTTCTTTGGCTGTCTACGGTAAATAATATTATCAATAATGTCCAGGACAGATCCCGAAAACTCAGGCAGGATAATGAGCAGCTTTCTTTCCTGTATTATTCAAAAAAGAAAGAGAACAGGGTGTATCTGCAATCGGCAGACAGACAGATTGAAAATATGTCTTCCCATTTCTTAAATGGTGAAAAAGCGGTCATTCTGGGAGAAAAATTTAATCTGTATGAAGATCTGAGAACCTCACTTTCTGCCATTAACCGGAAACTGGATAGGGTAGAAGATAATATCAAAGGAAGTACCCTCAAGAGGAAATTAATGCAGCAGTCTGCTAAATAGTTAATCTAAAATTTTTAAAGTCATGAATAAATTATATATCAAATCATTGGGTATTAAGACATTTTTCGTCGGACTGCTATTATTTTCTGTAATCTTCAAAGCTCAGGCTGTAATTAATTTCACATGGAGTTGGTCAGCTAATGATCTTCTGTCAAAGGAGTACTACAAGGATATGGCCTCAGCGCATAGAAAACTAAATGGATATGCCTTAACAAAAACAGGTATTATGAAAAGAACAAAAGATATTTATATAGAACCTAATCAGGAGCTTACCCGTATCTCATCAGGTTTAACTTCAAAGAAAAGCGATATACTGAACTTTGTATCCGGAACGAGCTATGATTATATAAAGGATAAATATCCGATAGTGGCTGTTTCCCCGCTTTCAAGCGGTAAACTCTCCAATGTTTTGGTAAGAAGAAGATTCAAAACAAAATTTGATGCTGAGAAAGAAAACATCACCAATTATCTGGATGCTGCGAATTATATTCCTGAAGGAGAAAGGCTGCGCCTTATTCAGCAGGCATTAGATAAAGTAATAAGAGTAACACTGGAAGATGAAACCTATTAAATCAATATCCGTATTGCTGCTGCTTTTTAGCTTTAGCTTTTTTTATGCACAGACCTGGTCTTTTGATATTAATGATTATACCGTTGCAGGAAGCAAGGCTTTAATTATTGCAGGATTAGGAGGTGAAATTTATCTGAAAGACGAACAAAATAAGTTATTTGAAAAACTTATAAAGCTGGAAAAGGAGATTGATGATAAAAAGAGTATTAAAAGTGTAAATAGCCTTTTACTTGCTTCTACTTCTATTATTATGATTGAAGATACCAAAAAGGATATCAGAAATATCAGAGATATTATTAATATCATAAAATACAATCCGTTATTTATTAAACATTCACTGGGAAAGAAATCCGAGGATCTGGCCATTGAAAACAGATATTTGGAAGAAGCCCAGTCTGACTATTACAGATATTTAGCGTCAGGAATTCTTTCCGGTGGGCTGGGGCAGGTTTATACTGTTTTTGGAAAGCTTTTAACAAGGATTTTGAAAATCAGGGCCACCGTATTGTCCATAAAGAAAGATCTGCAATCTCTATCGGTAATCAATAAAGTCTTAATTAAATAATGTATCGCAAGATGAGCGAAATGCAAAAATCAATCACGACTAAAAATATAAAGTAAATGACAGTAAATGAAGTTCTAAATCAATACAGGACAATTCTTCAAACTAACTTTGACAAATTTATTACTGAGTCGAGACCTTATGTTCTTCTCATAGCCGTTACATTTACCTTTGTTTATGTTGGGTATAAAGTAATGAAAGCCATGTCGGATCCGGATGAAAAGATTGGACGGGAAGCACTTTTAAGACCCATTCTTACTCTTATGGCGATCACATTATACATTCCTCTGGTCAAATTATTGTTATTTGATACCGTAGATATTTTATCAGATATTGTAAAACACGGGGCTTATAAAGTAACAGGGCGTAGTCCTGCTGAGTTTGAAAACCTCTTTCAAAAGGGGATATCACATGTGCAGTCAAAAGGAGCAGATGGGAATGGGGTATATGATATACTGCAGGTCAATCCTTTTTTAGAATTTTTCCATATCCTTGTTTATCTTGTTGCTTCTTGTGTTGGAGCCTATATATTATTGAGACAATTACTGATGATATTTGTGTATTATGTTTTGGGAATCTTTGTTTTACCTTTTTCACTTATTGTATCTAATGAAAGAATTCTGAAGACATGGTTCTTTGGTTTCCTTTCTATCCTGCTGTGGGAGCCCATATTAACGATTTTGAAAGTGATGATTGTTCTTTTACCTATTGGAAGTACAGAATGGACTAATGTTCTCCTTTCTGTTGCTCTTCAGCTTGTAATGATATTTATGATATTAAAAGTTCCGCAATTCGCGAATCTTCTGGTAGATCCTGAATCTGGCAATAAATTTAGTAATAGGGCAGGTTCTGTTCTGAGAGGCTTGCCTGGAAAAGCTTTTAATGCTTTAAAATCAAAATAAGTCTGAATGATATGTATTTAGCTTTAATGAAGAGGTCAATGTACTCCCATTCTATACAATTCAAAAAACACCACTAAGATGACAGATAACACTTTTAACAATAATTCCAGCGAAATAATATATTCACTGATCCAAACAAGGCTTTCAAAAAAACAGATGGATTGGATGAAAACGGTGATGCTATTTGAAAATGAGACTCTTTTCTTTCAGAACTTCAGACGGATTTCCCAAGTAATTCCATCCGTTTCACCAGAATGGAGCTCATCGGAAAAAATTAACCTTGAGCAGCTTTATTCGGGCCTTACCTCCGGCCGGTGGAACCTTCAGCAATTCTGCCAATGTTTATTGATGGTTTGTGTTCCTGAAGATCAGAATGTAGCTATTGTAAAAAAGCTTATGCAGTCAGCAGATATCAGTGAACTGATTGGTTTATACAAAGGAATTTTCTTTCTTGAAAATGCGTATGAGTTTGTACCACTCGTTGAAGAGGGCATCAGGACCAATATTCCTTCTGTTTTTGATTCTATAGCTCTTTTCAATCCTTTTGCCGCCAGATACCTGCCTCAGCAATCCTGGAATCAGTTGGTTCTTAAAGCATTGTTGTTGGAACGCCCGCTTTATCAGATTACCAACCTGGATCTGCGTAAAAATGAAATGCTGGCTTTCATGGCCACTGAATATATCCACGAAAGATGGTCTGCAGGAAAAACAGTATCTCCGGAGATCTGGCGGTTGATGGAAGGATTTGTCAATAGAGAGATTACCGCAGATCTGCTGAAGGTAATTGAATCCGGTGATCCACTGTCAAAACACGCAGCCATCATTGTACTCAGAGAAAGTGCTTCCAACACGTGCAATAATATATTAAGACCTATAAATACCACTTTATGGAACTATATCGGAGAACAATATTACTTCCGGAATAAAGAAGTATAAAGATACCGATTAATAAAATTCTTATCTGTTTTTCACAAGGTTTAAGCAGTAAAATTCCGGAAAAATTTGAGTGGTCAAAGCTCAAATTTTTCCGGAATAACTTTTTCAATGATACGGTTTGTAAGATATTGTCTTTAAATTTTCATTTTCTGCGAGGTTTGATAAGATAAATTATTACAGACATTATAATGTATTTCGTCTCATTCCCATATTTTTACTGATACTTTGCGTTTCCTGCTGTACTTTGGGTTTTGAAGCTTGAGCATGTTGTTTGATATCAGGATTAAGTCTGTTTAATGGCTTAGTGAACATTGCTAACCTGGATTCATTGGTATGGGTTGCAGATTTTCTGCTATGATCAGTCCCTGCATTCTTTGTTCTGGAATCAAAAGGTAATTTGGGATCATTATCCGTTGCATTTTTTATAACATTTCCAGTAATATTTTCCGCTTTTCTTCTTGAGTTTCCTGTTAATGTTTCAATATTCTGTTTTGAATCATCCTCAATACCATTCTTTTTATCCTGTTGTTTAATCTCCTCTTTATCTTTTGATAATTTTTCTTCCATTAACTCGCGGACAATTTCACGAAGTATTTCAACCTTTGCATCAGTATTTTCTTCAGAATAAGTGTTTTTCGCTTTTGTTTTATCATAGCTGTTACTTACTTTTGCGCCTACAGCGATGGCGCCGGCTATTGCAGAAATGGCCATGACAGCTATTCCTAATGGTGGAAAAAGTAATCCAAGTGCAAACCCCGCGGCGAGTCCAATTGCAGTAGTTTTTAAGGTTTTCTTAATGAAAGAAGCGTTTTCGGAGACAGAATTGAGGAGACCCCTTCGTTTCCGGGACTCTTCTGTTAGTGGGATATCCTTTTTTTTGTTTTCATTTTTTAAATCAGTATTCTCATTCAAATGTTTCTGTTGGGCATGAGCATGGGTTTCTTTTTCCAGACGTTTGTGTAATTCTTCGGCTTCTGTTTGAGGCATGTTATATATATTAAAGTTGTAAAAAACTGATTGTTGTTTTTATTGAATAACTGTAAAAGTTTACAACGTATTCATGACATGTAAGACCTAAATCCTAAGTATACTTGTACTATAATAGCGTTGTAAACTTTACCTAACAGTTAATTAATATCTCAGATCGCTTCCGTTTTTACTTTAAAGGCTGGTATGATGCGTCTTAGTATTAGGCTTTTCTTGTTTTATTTCTTTTTGCTGCTGCTGTTTTAGCGTTTCAGAAGCGAGAACCGCCTTTGGATCTGCCTTCACAGTAGGAGTGGTATAAGCTGATATATCTTTTGATCGGCTAAGTGGAATATTGACCTTTTTTTCAAAAATTTCAGCCTCAACGAGTGCATCCTGTGCATTCTTTATAAAATCAGGACTTGGCAAAACAGAAAAGCCTTGATTAAGATGAGAGGCCATGGTTAAAGCAATCGCTTTATAAGCTGCCTGAGTAGGGTGGGCCCCATCCGATGTCGCTACAAATCCAAGATTATTAGCGGTAACATTATCTAATAATTTTCTAAAAGTACTGTTATCTCTATTCTGTCCCCCTTTATTGAGTCCGTCATTCAATATAGAACCAACCGTATCATATAATCCGGTGTTGGAGATGTTTAAATTATCATCCAGCTGTTTCACAAGATTTTGTGAAAATACTTTATCAAGTTCTCCCTGAAGTTTTGCAATATCCTCCTTATGCTTTTCGGGTCTGATTTGTTGGTAATATTTTGTTACAAATTCGAGCTGACTCGGATATGTTCCGGTCGCCATTAATGCATTTTTAACAGCCTTTATGCTTTCAAGCTTTTCAGCAGATTTGTGACCTTCAGCCATTTTCTTAATGATTAAATCACCAACTTCCCTGTGAAGTGTAATCTCATTATCACTTTTATGTGCTTTATCCAGAAGCGGCTGGATTTCATTAAATATTTCATTACCTCCTTTATCCTTATATATTTCTTTAAATTCTTTCAGGGTATTCGCAAGTGAAGTATCCATATTGTCCTCCGGCTTGTTGAATTGTACTTTTCTTCCGCGGTGCTGTGCTGCTTTTATGAGACGTAAATTATACAAGTTGGTTTTAAGTGCTTCATACATATCAACGACCATCGTATCATCATATTTATTGGGAAATGCTTCTTTGAGATGCTTGTTAAACTCCAAAGTAGCTTCTTGTGCCTTATCTACTGTTGCACGTAATTTAGGGGCTTTATTTGCATGGGTGTAACGCACAGCTTCTTCAGGAGCAGGATTATTAACCACCATAAAATAGGCTTTGCCACCATCCTTAGCAACACGAGTACGAATTTCATCAGTCATACCTTTGATCTGATCAACGATTGCCTTCATTTTCGAAGCGTCTTTACCGTCGGTAACAGTATCGTTCAGACCAATCCAGACAATATGTAACGTATTTTTAGCTTTAGACGTTTCATTGTCCAATTCTTTGAAATATTTTTCTTTCTGCTCAAGTACAGTGGTCAGTGCTAATTTATGTGCCAGCTTATCCCTTTCATTGACTACTGCACCACCTACCGCATAGTTGACGAAAGATAATTTGTTATCTGGACTTCCATGAGCTGACTCTTTCAGAGACATATGCTTCGCCGTTAAGGCATCAGCTTGTTTCTTATCCTTACCATCTATCAAACTCTCACCATCAGACCATTCCCACATGTAGTCAGCCCAGTTTTTTGTGTCGCTGAAGCGTCCCACCGCATTCACACGCATCGCACCGGCAGCCCTTGCTACCATGCCCATAATGGTATTCTTTTTAATACCGAAATCAGACATACTGTCTCCTAAAATTACTATTCGATCTATCATAATTAAAAAATTAAATTACCGGATAGGTATTTCTATCCTATGTGTTTCTGTATACACAAATTTATTTTTTTGAGGGAACAGGCCCATATATTTTCTGTCCATTTAAACCTACGTCTTTGTAGTTATAAATTAAAGAAAATGACAAAGTTAATAGGGTGGTGAGGCAACAAAATTGTATCTGTTTACATCAACTCAAAAATAAAATAATGGTTAAGAAATCGTGTAAGGAGACCGGAAAAGTCACGTCTGGAAAAATCCAAACCTCATGAGTAAGGATAAAAAAGAAAGATGGGCAAAACGCCCATCTTTCATTGTACACTTAAATACTAATAATACACTATATCCTTTAAAAACTTTCCTGGCTTACTCTGACTTCAATACCATAAGGCTTAAATGATGAAATTTAGTATTATGAATAATGCAATAGTATTAAAAATCGGAAATTGACCATGTGGATATATTTTTTATACTTAAAGAAGTCCTTCTAACTTTTATTTACTTTGAGTATTACTAGTAAAGTATACATAAACAATTTAATGTTTGACAAAACTATTGAAATAGCTTAGGAATAAGAAATATAAGTTGTAGATATTAAACCACATCAATGCAGTTATAAATAGCCCTACAAGTAGTTTTTGATTTTGGGTAAAATAAAAAAGATGGGCTTATTGAGCCCATCTTAATCCTGTATCATCGTAAAAATACAGGCAGCTAAATAGAATGAATGCCTATTTGAAACCTTACATTCAGGTTATAGATTAGTATATTTTTATCATTTTGTCTCACGCTCATAAAGGTTCATTTCCTGAAGCAAAGCTATACAATAATTTCGCTTAAAAAGTGATGAGAGATGTAGTTATTTAATGACATGTTTGACGGTTTTTATTGTGGTTTTTAATGATTTAAGGTTGTTAAAAGTCCTACATCATGTTTAAAACAAATACAATGATTTGGTTATTTTTTATAGGCCTGATTTCTGTCTCCCAACCGGACAAGATCAACGGTGTTTTTTATATTCAGTTTCTTGTAAATTCTTGCCTTATACGTGCTCACCGTAGAAAGATGAAGATTGAGTTCGTTGGATATTTCAATATTCCCATACCCTTTCACCAACAGGTCAAATATTTCCTTTTCCCTTTCTGATAATATTTCAAGGGGGTTGATGGGAGTGTCCTTTTTGGCAGATGAAACGAGTTTTTTTACAATTTCCGGGGAATAATAAGTTCCGGTTTCAAAAATTTGCTGAACAGCTTCCAGGATATTATTTTCATCCGATAATTTATTAATATACCCATCAGCACCTTCAATGACATATTGTACGGCAATATCATGGTCATATACTGAAAAAACCAGGATTTTAAGATTGGGCTGTATTTCTTTTATTTCACCAATCATACTCAAATACTTGCTTTCCGGCATATTGATATCCAGAATTAACATGTCGAATTGTTCAGCGTATAACTTATCCGAGAGCTCCGTGTAGGATTCAGCATATGAAATTTTTACGTCTTTGTAGTGGGATTCCAAAATCAGAGTAGTGCCTAATCTTACTACGAAGTGATCGTCGGCAATAATAATTTTTCTAGTCATATTTCTTTTTAATTTTAATGGAAACAACAGTTCCTTTTGGAACATTGTTTTTGAACTCAATTTTACCATTGATCATCATGAGCAGCTGAAGAATAAGATGTAATCCTAAACTGTATTTTTGTAAAACCAGCTTTTCATTTTCAATATTATCCTGAAGCTTTTCATAATAGTTCATCTGTTCGCTGCTCATTCCTTTACCTGTATCTTTCACCTGCAGGAAAAAGGTCCTGCTATCTTCAGTGGTAGAAAGTTGTATGACTCCATTGGTGGTATTTTTAATGGCATTGTCTATGAGGTTATGAATAATAACAGCAATCACATTCTGATTGTTTTTCGAATAAGTCGGATTTTTAATATTGTTGATAATAAGAGTATTTTGTTCTTTGGCCGCACCTTCAAATAGAGCTTTTTTAGCTTCCACAACTTCGTAGACGTTATACTGCTCATTTTTTTCACAGACGTTATAAATCTCCGCATATTCCTTCAGGGTTTTCACGAAATTGTAAAACTCTACAGAAGATTTGTAGAAACTTTCAAAATGTTTCTTTTGTATGTAATGGTCATGCTCATCTGTCTCGTACAGCTTTTGGGCTGTAATGGATAAAAACTTTATCGGCGTAATGATGTCATGACTTATTGTTTCCAATAGTTTTTTCTGCTGTATACTCTCTTTTCGGAGCTGCTCCTTGGTATATTCAAGTTTTGAAACTGTTTGTGATAGTTTTCGGGTTCTGATGGTAATAATTTCTTCAAGTTCTCTTTTTTTCTGTTCCTGCCTTTTTATCCTTATTTTGATAAGAGTAAATACAATAAGGGCTACTACCAAAACAACAAGGAATTTAAAAATAAGAGTCTGATAAAACAGGTGTTTTACAGTAATATTAATGGTTTTATAGATATATTTCCCTTTTGGAGAAGTCAATACCCTTACCATAAGCTGATATTGACCCGGCTCCAGGTTTGCGATATAATATTTGCCATCACTGCCAACCCTTTCCCATTTTTCGTTCTTACAACCGTTCAGCTTTCCTTCGATAACGAGATTAGCCCTGTTGGCATAATAGGGCACATCTACTAAAATAACCGCTTTATAAAAATTGTTTTCCAGATTAATATTCTGTCCGTTTATGCTGCTTTTGGAATCATAAAATATAACCCTTTCCAAAAAGAAGTTGTTAGGGTAATAACTTCTTATTTTTTCAGGATCAAAAAATACAAGGCCTTTGATGGAAGGAAATACAAAATTTCCATTGGGAAGAGCTGCAGCGCCTGGAGAGCATCCTCCATTGAATTCATTGGTATTAAAGCCGTCTTCTTTGCTGTACCGGTAATAGCTGGGCAACGTTTTTTTATCTTTAGAATACTGCAGAAGGCTGCTTTTCAGAACCTTAAACAAGCCATTGTTGGTGCTGATCCAGAGAAAACCATTTTTGTCTTCCAGAATGGTGTGCGAAAACAAAAGATATCCGTTTTTATCTTCAGGCATTTTGATGAGCTGGCCTTTTTTATATAGAAAGAAGCCATTTCCCTGAGTCATGATCCAAAGATTTCCATCCTTTGTTTTAGTAATTTCCCTTACATGTAATGACCTGGTAGAAATTTTTTTAGGAATAAAAGAGGGACCTTCAATCGAATACAAAGCATCTCTGGTTCCTACCAGCCATTGATCATTACCCAGCTCTTGAACCGATGTAACGATATTGGGAATTGAAAACTGCAAAAAAGGATTTTTAAAGCAGGAATCCTTATAAAAGGAAAGAGTAGATTTTAAAATAGGCTTGTGAACCGTTACAATACAATAATTTCTCAGTTTCCAGACCCGGGAGAGCTCGTTTTTAAAATCAAGATTTTCTTTTTTAGAATAATCAGACTGTTTAAAAAAGCGTACCAAGCCTGTTTTGCGCTGGACAAGAATATTCTGTTCAGTATCATACAGTAAAAAAAAATGATTCGTTGTGTTAAAATGATACCTTTTTACCAGCCCGGTTTCGTTGTATACATCACCTAAAGAATTTATTACCTTATCCTTTCCAAAAGGAAGTATTGAATAAAAAATATTTTCATAAGATTTATCTGATTTGTTGGAAACATGAAAATTGTTGAATTTTATGACATTCAATCCGTCAGATAATGTACCAAGGTACAGCTTATTGTTTACTTCGTCATGAAAAATGGAAGATAGGGAATTTTTATTAAGGTCATAATCAGTTAATTTTTTTAAACTAAAGCTATTGCACTCATAGTGTATTCTGTACAATGTATGATTCTGGATAATAAAAGATTGATTGTTGATCTGGCTCCAGTAAACCTTTGTATCATTCTTAAAAAATACTTCAGGTGCATCAAGGTAAGTAATCCGGGTTCCAGAAACTTTGATTATTTTTTTTAAAGATCTGCAAATGATAAAAATAGTCTTGTCAAAACAAAATGTATCTGAGATATAGCTTTTACGCAGATTTTTCAGCGTTGTAATTTTGTTATTTCTATACTGTATTGTTCCGTCATGCAACAAATGATAATAGTTGTTCTTACCGAAATAAATAAAGAAATCTTCGTCTTCAAATTTATCTTCTATTGTATTCTTGGTAAAAATAAGGTTCGATCTGCTTTCACGTAATACTCTTTGAAGGCAGCCCAGCTGGTGGCTCAGGATACTCACATTTCTTTTAGATATTAACGCGATATTCTCATCAAAAGCTGTTGTAATATAAATTGTATCTTTCTTTGCGTTTCCAAAAAAAGAAGTGAATCTGTTATTTTTAAAATTAAGATGATTGTAGGTAACAAAATTATTTCCGTCATAACGTACCAATCCATTTTCTGTGCTGATCCAGATAAATCCATACTTATCCCTGGTAATATCCTTTACACTATTCTGAGGAAGTCCTTTATCTGTATCGTACCATACCGAAGCTGGATGCTGGCTGTAATACAGCTGTATATTAATGAAAAACAGGACTATAAGTTGTTTATAAAACATTTTTAATACTTGTCATTATAAAGTATTCATGGTATAGAATTATAAAATCAGCAATTTTAAAAGCGGGTAGAAATGTTGAGGGTCATTTTAAAACCAGATGCTTTTACATTTAAAATGATCATTACATCAATTTCTAAGGCTTTCAGAGTAAGCTGCAGATATTATCAAATACTTGGTAAACTTTGTATTCTTTAATGTTCTGCACCTTATCTGTTTTGATATTCTGTTGAATAGTTTTTGATATTCTGGTAAAATAAAATCAATAAATATCAGAAGAATAGTTAGCTGATTTTTATATTTAAAGGGAAGATTCCTTTAAAAATTTGATAGTAACTCTCTATTATTTTTGTCAATATAATATTAATTACATAGCTTTTGCAAAAGTACATAAATGTTCTCTATAAGAGTTTTTTAAACCTGTAGTTATAAAACTACATATAATGCAATTTTAATTGTCAGTCTTTAATAGATGTTTTAAATTTTCATTTCTATTTTCTATAAAATACTAAATGTGATCTATTGATAACAGAATTTTTTACAGAAAGAGAATTTCTAAATATTGTAACCATTACAGAGGTTTGTAATTTTTAAACTACACAAACAAGATATAATACTACACAAGTGACGATTTGTTTTTACATAAAGTAATTCAGATTTTTAGATCTCATATATTAAATTTGTGTCATCATTAAAATAAATTGGTTCAATTTTAAGATAAAAGAATTGTGCAGTAAGTGCTGATAAAAAATACAAATGGAATAATAATAAAATATATTTAAACTTCAGAAAGTAGAAAAAAAAAGCCGTAGAACAATACATTTAGCTCCAGGTTATAAAGCCTCTGCAAAAAAAATCATTCTTTTTGTTCGTACTTAAGCAAAAAAGCCCTTTTTCTATTCTATCTTTTAAGCAAAGAGATATTTCTTTTTTATACTGATAGCGCACAAGTTGATATAAGAATCACATGTGCCGGCATATCTCGTATGATGCGCTTCAGAAAAAATTTAAAACACTAATATAAAAACAATGAAAAAAAATGTAACAACTTTATTAACAGTAGTCCTGTTGGTAACTTCTGCTGGTGTTTTTGCACAGACGGCAGGTGTAGGTATTAATACTTCAACTCCTAACTCCACATTGGATGTTAATGGAAAACTGGGCGCTGCTGATCCTGACGGACTTCAGGCACCACGACTTACGCGGGCACAGCTTTCTGCTAAAGGAGATGCTCTTTATGGAGCAGACCAAAAAGGAGCATTGATATTTATTACAGATATCTCAACGGGTGATAATAGCGGGCCAAGAGTGAATATTGATGGGATCGGGTATTATTATTTTGATGGTACGGTATGGCGAAAACTGATCTATAACAATATTTATAATGCAGATGGTACTCTTACCAATAATAGAACTATTACCCAAAATGGAAAGGATCTGAAATTTGTGAATCAACAAACGACAACCATTAATAATAGTGTAGGCCTTGGTATTATCCAGGATTCCGGATCTGGTACAAGAGCAACAATATCCTTAACGAATGGAGGAGATCCAAGTATGCATATTTTTACAGATACCAACTCAGCAGCACAAATCAAGGCTGCAGGAAACAGTACCAATTTATCAATAGGAACAGGTTATACTTCAGTGCCCAGTGGTATTTTATTTATTACAACACCTGTCGGCGGAGATCCTGGTAGTGAACAACTCCGTATTGCACCGGATGGAAATTCTTTTTTTGCCGCAAATGTTGGTATCGGATATGCCAGTACAACGTTTGCCCCGGGTGAGAAATTAAAAGTAAGCGGAAGTATTACGACAGCAACCGCCAACTACCCTGATTATGTATTTGATAAGTATTTTAACGGGTTCTCAAATATGAATTCAAATTATAAATTCTCAACTATTTATGATACAGAAAAGTTTATTCAGGCTAATAAGCATTTACCTGGGGTAACTTCCATTAAAGAGTTAGAGAAAACAAAAGATGGATATTCTTTTGATATTACCCGATTATCGACCCAAACGCTGGAAAAAGTAGAAGAATTGTATTTATATGTCATAGAACAGCAAAAACAAATTGACACCCAAAGAGAACAAATTAATGAACTACTTACCTTAACTCAAAAATTACAAAAGAAAAGTAAATCCAAGAAATAGTAATGCAATTGTCTTAATATTTTACTATTCTGAAAGAATATAAAAAAAATGCTAGCCCTGTATTGGGTAAGTTATTAAAATACAATTATTAAAAAAACGGAATAAACATTCCGTTTTTTTTTATCTGCTCAATATATCCTTCAGCTGATCTTTCTTTGGGATCATTACCTATCGGGAGCTTATTTAGGTTTGTGGGTCTGGTTTTTATCTCCTAACCGTACCAGATCAACAGTGTTTTTAATGTTGAGTTTTTTATAAACTCTTGCTTTATAAGTACTCACGGTAGAAAGGTGAAGATTGAGTTCGTTGGATATTTCAATATTCCCATACCCTTTCACCAACAGGTCAAATATTTCCTTTTCCCTTTCTGATAATATTTCAAGGGGGTTGATGGGAGTGTCCTTTTTGGCAGATGAAACGAGTTTTTTTACAAT
>NZ_JAJFZH010000027.1:0-44839 GCF_020733145.1 Chryseobacterium sp. X308 | reverse complement strand
GGTATATGTAACCCCCAATTTCTAAGTTGATTAAATTCTCCTAATAATTTCTCTTCTTCATTTGATAAATTGTCAATTTTAATATTTAAATTATTTCTATTTTTAAATAATATTTTTCTAAACTTTCTGTAAGAAACAGCTTTTTTACTTTCATCCCCAATTAAATTAGATAAATATTGTAAAGGTCTTATAGTTTTATCACTAATGCCTTCATATAATATTGAATTTATTAGTTTTGCATTCGGATTAGATTCTAAAAGTGTGATGATTTCATTAAAATAAAATTCAAGACGTTCTTTTTTTTGAATAGTATCTATAATAATTTCAGATAGATAATATATATAATCTGACTTATTTTCAAATTTAAAGTATTTTGACATATTTTTTTATTTAGTTTTAATCTTAGAAATTGCTTGAAAATAATACTAATTTTTAATACAACTCTTAACAATCACTTCCAAAGCCTTCTCTGCATCACAAGCATATAACCCGGAACACCATGCAGGATTTGCTTCAATTAAAGCCCAGCCTTTTCCTTTAATAATCCCGAAATCCAGAACGATTGCTTTTGGAAGCGTTTGAGCATATTGTGTAATAAACCTGCCGAAAAACTCAAACAAATCTTTTTGTTCTGGTTCAGAAAGCGGGTTGGTGTCGAAAGCATCATTTCTCCAATAAGAAGAATAAGTTTTAATTTCATTATTCAAAACAAAACATCTAACCTCAAGTTCCCATTCCACTACTTCTGAAGTGAAAACCATACTTTCCGGATCCAGTGTTTCAAAGCCTTTAATATTGGTAACTTTATCGAAAACTCCTGCTTTAAAGCTTTTAAAATCCGAACATTTGATAAAAATATTTTCTTCATGTACGAAGTCTTTCAACTTTCCGTAAACAATTTTCCGTTTTGTAAATTCTTCTGAAATGTTTGAGAGCCAGTTATCATTGGGCTTTGTTAATGTTAGATTACATTGCTCTGCTACAATTTCTGCATAAATATCTTCACCATAGACTGCTACTACATCCGCGCGAAATTCCTCCGGAACATTCCATTTTGCATTGAAACGACTCAGTTCATAAGAAGAAGTGAGCGATGCTTTTTTCAAATTATTGCTATCTTCCGTATACATGGGAGAAAGAGCGATTATATTTTTCATCTGTATCTTTTATTTTTTTTATGTAAAATAAGCTTTTATTCTTTTATTTTAATATCTCCCTAAAAATCCTCTCCATCTCCCCTTTATCCGCCTTTCCTCCTGATAAACCTTTCGCTTTTTCTTCATGCTCAGCGATTGTTTTCTCCAGAAAATCAAACAGTTCCCAATCATTCGGGTGGTAGTAAGATTCTCCTTTGGTTGCTTTTAAGGCAACGAGGTCTTCTATTTTCCGTCTGGTTTTGTTATCTGTTAAAACAAGCAGCTCACTGAACAGTACCGGAGGAACCGTTCCTTTTTCTATGATCCATTTTCCTGTTAATGTGGTTCGTAAACAATAAAAATAGCTTTTTAATTTTACTTCATCACTTCTGCAGGCTTCCAGATATTTCTTGCTCATGCTCAGATAATGATAAGAAACCGCTACCGGAGAAAAGCAGGCATCAGCCAAAGGTTTAAAGAGTTCTATAAACCTTTCATCCGCTTTATACACGATAGGAGAATAGAACCAGCTTAGCAAAGCCGCATTCGATTTCAGTAGAAGATGAAACGTCTTTCTCAGATCCCAGCCGGAACCATCCAGATCATCTTCTGTCATAAATTCTATCGTTTCATCCTTATCCCAGGGAGAAAGATACCAGTCTTTTTCATGACGGTATATAAAACGTATATCATAATCACTGTCAGGAGAAGCAAAACCCCAGGCTCTGCTCCCGGATTCTACGGCAAGAAGGACTTCTACGCTCCTTGTTGCTTCAACTTCTTTTATTTTTTCAAGTATTTTCGGTGTCATTGTTTTTGTATTGATGATGCAAAGTAAAAGATGAAGTGCGCAATGTACTCGCGTAGCTTTTTTAAGTTTCGAGTGCGGGTTTCGTGGGGATGGAGTTTAGGGTTTGAGTGTGGGAGAGTTTGAGAGTTTGAGAGTTGCGGGGTTCGGGTTGGTGAGTAAGTGAATATTGAGGGCTAAAATTTTTTGACTTATGAAAATTGGGCGTTAAAAAAATAAATTGTGTGAACGTTAAGAAAATTCTCCTGTCTGAGTGCGACGAATATATTGATACAAAAAAGTAATAATGAATTCGCACGAGTTTAGAATTTTTAGAGAACACATTTTATTTTTAGCTCAATTTTCAAGGTCTTGACCTTTTGTTTCTTTTGTGTCAAGACAAAAGAAAAGACTCATTGAATTTTACTAATATTGCACTTTTCCATTTAACGTAACTATAAACATCAATGTTATCATCAGAATTACAGCATAAAATTGATTTTAAAACAAAACCATTAGGGGCATTAGGACATCTTGAACATATTGCCCACAAAATCGGAATGGTTCAGAAAACCACTTCACCACAGTTATTGAATCCTCATATGGTAGTTTTTGCGGCCGATCATGGGATTGCTGCTACAGGCGTAAGTGCTTATCCACAGGAGGTCACCTATCAGATGGTGATGAACTTCCTTGGCGGAGGTGCTGCCATTAATGTTTTTTGCAGACAGAATGGTATCAACATTAAAATTGTAGATGCAGGAGTGAATTTTGATTTCCCGGAAGAACTGAATCTCATTGATAAAAAAGTAAGAAAATCCAGCCGTAATATTCTGGAAGAACCTGCCATGACTCCTGAAGAATACCATCAGGCGCTTAAAAATGGAAAAGCAGTGGTGAATGATATTGCTAAAAAAGGCTGCAATATCATTGGCTTTGGAGAAATGGGAATCGGCAATACTTCCGCTTCTTCTTTGATGATGAGCAAGCTCTTTGACATTCCGATTATCAATTGCATCGGACGTGGAACGGGACTGAATGATCATCAGCTTGACAATAAGATCAGTATTTTAACACAGGCCATAGAAAAATATCCTTCTGAAATGTCTGATGATGAAATAGCCCAGACCTTTGGGGGATTGGAAATTGCCCAAATGATTGGAGCCATAGAAGAAGCTTATCACCACAATATGCTGATCATGGTAGATGGTTTTATCGCAACAGTTGCTGTAGCCACGGTCTGGAAAAAGAATCCTGAAGTATTGAATAACTGTATCTTCTGCCATGTAAGCAATGAAAATGCCCACCCTCAGCTGTTGGGATTAATGAGAGAACAGGCCATTCTCAATCTGAATCTGCGCCTTGGTGAAGGAACAGGCTGTGCATTGGCTTATCCGATTATTCAAAGTGCCGTTAATTTTCTGAATGAAATGTCAAGTTTCGAAGATGCAGATGTATCAAATAAAAACTAAATGAAAGCTATAAAAAATGAACTGATTTACTTTGCAACGGCACTCATGTTTTTCACGAGAATTCCGGTTCCGTTTACCATTCCGTACTCCAGCGAGATTATGAATAAATCTCAGAAATATTTTGCCTGGGTAGGTTTGATTGTAGGGCTCATCAACGCTTTGGTTCTTTATCTTTCTACACTGCTTTTTAATCTTGAAATCGGGATTGTTGTAATGATGATTTCCAATGTTTTGCTGACCGGAGCTTTTCATGAAGATGGCTTCACAGACATGTGTGACAGTTTCGGAGGCGGATATGGAAAGGAAAAAATCCTGACGATTATGAAAGACAGCCGGGTAGGAGCATATGGAACGATAGGGATCATTTTGCTTTTTGCTTTAAAATTTTATAGTATTCAAACCTTAGGAATGAGTAATCCGGTGGGAGTTTTACTCATTGTTATTTTAGGGCATACAGTAAGCCGTTTTATTGCAGGAACGATGATCTATACCCACGAGTATGTTACCGATATTGATGTAAGCAAATCAAAGCCTTTAGCCAATAAACCATTGGATGGAATGGCTTTGCTGGTAAGCTTCATCAGTGTTTTAGCCACTTTTGTACTGTTTCCGGACTGGCGTTTGATTTTTGCTTTTGCGCTCGCTTATTTAGGAAAAATATATATGGGTTGGTATTTTAAAAAACATATCGGAGGGTATACAGGTGATTGTCTGGGATCGGTACAGCAGGTTTGTGAAGTTTTATTTTATTTAGGAACAATCATCGTATGGAAATTCATCTGATCCGTCATACTGCTGTAGACAATCCGGAAAACCGGTGTTATGGTTTTGCTGAAATGCCTTTACGGAAAGAGTGTATCG
Organism: Chryseobacterium sp. X308; assembly: GCF_020733145.1. Lineage (NCBI taxonomy): Bacteria > Pseudomonadati > Bacteroidota > Flavobacteriia > Flavobacteriales > Weeksellaceae > Chryseobacterium > Chryseobacterium sp. X308. The sequence continues at coordinate 40,583 of NZ_JAJFZH010000027.1, read as the reverse complement.
AAGATTTTAAATTGTTGGATATTGACGGTCATTATGATGTAATTGTTTCAAGTCCTTCTGAGCGATGCCGTCTTTTAGCTGATTTTTTTAAGCTTGATTATCAAACAGATGAAAGACTTCGCGAAATGAATTTCGGGAAATGGGAGCTAAAAAAATGGACGGATATTCCAGAAGAAGAAATCAATCCGTGGTACAAAGATTTTGTGAGTGTAAAAACCTCAGGCGGTGAAAATCTCCTTGAAATGCAAAACCGCGTTCTCAGCTTCTGGAATGAATTCATTCAAAGAAAAGATCTGGAAAAAGCACTTATAATTACGCATGCCGGAGTTATTCGTCTGATCCTTCAGGCGGTGCTTCAGTTTCCACTGGAGAATATGTTTACTATTCAGATTGATTATGGAAGGAAAGTGATCATTCATGTGAATGAAGGAGTTTTTTCAGTGAAAAAGGTGAATGTATAATTACCGTTTTTATTCAATAGGAACGGACTTTAGTCCGTTTGATAAAGATTATAATTTTCAATCGGCTTTAGCCAAAATATAAGTTGTTTGTAATAGTATACATTAGGTAATTCTGAATTTTGGAGGCCGGATTCCTATGGAATGACAAACTGTGTGGATAGACCATCATTATAATTGTATCGTTCCGTCGGAATTTAGTCACAATCCTGTAAAAAACATACACAGAAACAGTACAATCCCGACCATTCTCCCAACTGAAGACGTGAAAATTCCCCTCCCTCGGAGGGGTGGCGAAAATTCAAAGAATTTTTGACGGGGTGGTTCTCAACATTTCCTTTGCCATACCATTATAAAAAACGCCACCCGATACCATCAGATGACGTCATAGAATTTATTTAAAAATTCTGATAAAACTATCTTTTTCCAGGCTTTCCAGTGAGAAATCAAAATCAGCTTCCGCTTTTTCTGTGGTAATCTCACCGCCAAGCTCTTTGATAAGCTCATTGAAAGACATCGCTTCATACCATTGCTGGTATAATGCACTTGTTGCCATTGCAGAAATCTGGCTATTTCCTGAAACATGCGAATGTCCGGCTCCGAAATTCAACAGTACGAAACATTGTTTTTCATTCTTTGTCACCAGCATTCCCAGAATCATTTGCTTCTGAACAGAATTACATCTGGCTTCAGCAAAGAGGTGATTAGGATTCATCATATAATCGTAGGAAATATCATCTCCTTTTCCGATCACAATTTTATATCCACAGTTGGCATCTCCGCTGAAAACGTTGTTCATAACAAGGGTCGGCTCACAAAGACCTTTATTGGCATAAAGATATTCAACCGCACCGTTAGGCGCTGATGTCATATCTCCTGAGTACATCAATTGTCCGTTACCATGGTTATAAGCGGCATTCCAACCTATTTTTCCTGCGATGTTCAATCCTGAAAGATCAAGGTCATTGGCCCCCCATTGGTCTTCCCAATAAATACCTACAGCCAGTCTATCCGCATAAAAACGGGTTCCGGTAGGAATATTTCCAACAAACATCTTTTCAGAAGTTGGCAATGCGAATTCTATATTCTCAGGGAAATAGAATTTCTTTCCGGATAGGTTTTCATACTTCAGTTTTAAAAAGTCCAGAATGAAATCATAATTGAACTGATTCACGTAAGTTTCCTTACCTTTTTTAGTCCATGATTTTCCGTTTCGGATTCTGTAAACAAATGTATCCTGACCGTACATTCTTGAGTAACATGCTGACAATGCTTTGAACAATGCAAACGGTGTCGCATTTTCCAGCCAGTGCCAATCGCTGTTTTCCAGTAATGTATTGGTAGCGTCATTCAATGGGTTTGAAACCAATGGTTTATGGTGAACCTTAGATAACTTTGATATTTTGTTGATCGCTTTGGGTGCTCTGTTTTTATAAGCCAGAAATAATGGTTTAAATCTGTTGAAAATTTCCGCCATTTTTTCCATTCCAAAGCTTTCAAACAGATATGTCGGATTGAAATTACTCTGCTTGATTAAATTAATCAAATCATCATTTTTGATTAAAAGCGTAGTGCTCGTCGTTTTATAAATGACATAACGCAAGAATTCAACAGGATTTTCAGGGTAAATATCATAAAGATCAGCTATTTTTATAATGGCTTCTTTATTCCTGATGTTTTCTTTTCCTGTAAAATCATATTCCAGCTCCGTATGTAAAACAGAAAGCAAATCATCAATGGTTTCTTCTTTTAAAGCAATTCCTGATCTTAAAAGAGCAAGACATTTTTCCTGCATTTCTTCCACAGAATAGGCTTTGATTACTTTAAAAACCAGCTTCATATCCGGAACATCCAATATTTCATTGGGAATATAGATTTCACTTTGGAAATTACTTCCATACGTTGACATATAATGGGTGATCTGTTCAATCAATAAATCAATTCTGGAAGTTTTCTTTATTTTCTCCCAGGATTTATGAAAGGTTTTATTCAAATCATTTCCATTTAATTTTTCCTTTGCATAAAAAGAGATGATCTCATTTTTTGCCCATAAAGCATCCGGTTCAATAATAAAACCATCATTAGAAATAAATGGCTTTTCATCACATTTTCTGGCCAGTACAGCATTGAATAATTGTAGTGTTTTCATTGTTTTAAGTTTAAAAAATAAGTGAGGAGTAGATTCATTAAAAGTGAAGGGTATAGGAACTCCTTTTACCTATAGTTTATAAAAAGCGGGGAGTATTTTTCCAAAAAATATAGGAACTCCCTTTGCCTTATAATTTGTAAAAAGGCGAAAAGTAAATCTGGAAATATAGGAACTTTCTTTGCCTTGAATTTTTCTAATATTTTTTAGTGTTGTGAAATTTGGTTATTGTTTTTATTTAAACCTAACGGGTTTCTAAAACCTGTTAGGTTTAAACATACTATTAAAATTATGCTTTTCTGAATTTCTTCTTTTTCTTCCACGGCGCATTCTTCTGAACATCTCCGGCCATAATACATCCGTAAGGCATCACTTCATCCAGAACTTCACAAAGTCCGTATTCTTCTATCTGTGCTCTTACATTCTTCGCACTTTTATAAGCGCTTGGAAGTTCAGAAATATCAATCTCATTAGAGTAGAAACGGATATCCAATCCTGCTGTTTCCTCATTGAAGATTTCCTCAGTGGTTTTATGAGCCAATGATCTTTTATGCTGGCTTCTGCTGAAATTTCTTCCTGCGCCGTGCGGAGCAAAACCAAGGTTTCTTTCATTCGTTTTTCCCTGAACAATCAATACCGGTTCGGCCATATTCAACGGAATCAGTCTAGGTCCGGTGATATCAGGCATGAATTTATCATCCAGCGGAGTAGCTCCTTTTGCGTGATAGAACAAATCTCCATCTTTGAAAACGAAGTTGTGTTCGTTCCAATATCTGTTTTCCTTCTCCATTTCCAGCTTATTCAGCACGGCATCATGAAGAGAAGTATGGTTTTCTTTGGTCCATTGTCTTATCAATTGCAGGGCTTCCCAATACGATTTTCCTTCTTCGGTATCATAAGGAATCCAGGCATTTTCTCTTAATGTTTCAGGGGAGATTTCCTGTCTGAAACGGTTGGCAGTCTTCATTCCTTTATCATATAAGGCAGCACCCGGAGCTCTTGATCCGTGATGGGTTACCATCATTGTGTTTCCAGTATTTTTGGAAATTCCAACGAAAAGGAAATGGTTTCCGTCTCCCTGGGTTCCCATATGGGAACGGGCGATACTGATCAGTTTCTCATCATTTAAGAACTCATTTTCTCTGAAAGCATCCATCAGTTCCTGAGACATCGGCATCTGTTCACCTCTTGGTCTTCCTCCGTATCCGAAGTGGGTTACAGAATGTGCTGCATCCAAAACCTCTTTAGGATTTGTCTTTCCAAAATCCGTCAGCATCACTGAACAACAGATATCGGCGCTATGGAATCCCGGGTGAATAGCATTTTGAGCCACGACCACTCCTCCCACCGGAATCTGGCCTTCAGGACCTGTAGGGCAGGCGTCCGGCATTAAAGCTCCGCCAACCAGAGTAGGGGTTTTCATCAGAACCTCCATGGTTTTGATTACTTTGTCCACATTATCATTTTCACTTTCGTGCTCTGCACGTATATTGATTATAAAATCTTTAGCTGTTTTATGAAGCGGAATAAGATCTGGCTGTTTGAACTGTACCAGATATTCTGCGATCTGATGCTCATCCAACTTATTCTCGTTGATATAGGTAATGGCATCCTTAAACCATTTTGCCGGTCTATATCCTAATTCGATTAAATGATTTCCATTAAATTCCATATTGTTTCATTTTGATGATGCAAAGTAATATCATTATTGCGCAATAGTTTTGCGTAGATAAAGAAATTTTAATTATTTTTACAAAAATTTATTAAAAAGACGAAAAAAGGCCTCCGGCAGATTCGTAAAATTGTATATTATTAAAAAAAACAAGGCTCATGGTATTATTAGAACAATTAAAACATTTTCCGGAAACGATCCAGTTTAATGATGTGATCGCTCATATTGATGAGCATTATGAATTTACTCCTACCGCATTTCAAAACGGTGATACCACCAACCAGGCCGGACAGAACAATGGTTCATGCAAGGTTTTCAGTTTTGCAAGCATTAAGGATCTGACAAAAGAAGAGACACTTTGGCTGTTTGGTGAGTTTTACAGAGAGGATGTCCTGAAAAATCCTGAAGGAACTGATCATCAGAATATCCGGAACTTTATGAAATCCGGCTGGGAAGGAATTACTTTTGATGCCAATGCTTTAAAAGAAAAATAATTATAAGAAAAGAGCAGACAAAAGTAATTTTTTATTTAAAACACCAATCATTAAACACTAAGGTATGTCATCCAATAAAAATGCTCTGATCAGGTATAAAACATTAGATAAATGTCTTAAAAATAAATACAGGAAATATACGCTGGAAGATCTCATTGATGAATGCTCGGAAGCATTGTTTGAATTTGAGGGAAAGGAATCTTATGTAAGTAAGAGAACCGTTCAGCTTGATCTTCAGAATATGCGGAGTGAAAAATTCGGGTATGAAGCTCCTATTGAAGTTTACGAAAGAAAATACTACCGTTACAGTGATCCGGAGTACAGCATTCATAATATTTCTGTGAATGAAAGTGATCTGAAGGCAATGAACAATGCAGTTCAGATTTTAAAACAATTTAAAGACTTTTCTATGTTCAAAGAAATGAATGGGGTTATTCAGAAACTGGAAGATTCTATTCATGCCACCAGCCAGAAATCTATTATTCATCTGGATAAAAATGAACAGCTAAAAGGATTGGAACATATTGATATTCTGTATGAAAGTATTGCCAGTAAAAAAGTACTGAAGATCCTTTACAAAAGCTTTACGGCAAGGGAATCTAATATTTTTACAGTACATCCGCAGCTGCTGAAGGAATTCAACAACCGCTGGTTTCTGATCTGTCTTTACAAACAGAAAATGTATAATCTGGCACTGGACAGAATGGAAAGTATTGAAACAGATGACAGTATTGTATATATTGACATGGAGCTGGATGGAGATGAATACTTCAAAGATATTGTTGGGGTTACTGTTTCAGAATCAATGGATCCCAGGAATGTAGTCTTTTGGGTAGATTCGGGAAATGCCCCTTATGTGAAAACAAAACCGCTGCATAAAAGTCAGGAGATCATAAAGGAAGATCATGACGGAACTCTTTTTAAAATATGTGTTCAGATCAATTATGAACTGGAAAGATTGCTCCTTGGGTTTGGAGACTCCCTGGTTGTACACAAGCCTAAAAAACTACGGCTGAAGATGGAGGAAAAATTCAATGCAGGATGTAAAAACTATCAGAGTCTGGTTGTTCCTGAGGAAAACTAACTTATTTTAATGTACGATTAATAAAGCGTTATTGCAGATAATTTATTTTGACATTTTATCTTGGCTTGGAAATTGTATTATTACCTTAACAATACCAAATTAATTATGAAATCAAGAATATTTAAAGCATTAATTGCAATCATAGCACCGCTGGCGATAGAGTATATCGTAAAAAAAATATCTGAGAAGATAGATAAAAAACAGGAAGAGAAAGAGAACGAAAAAAAGCAGATTACGGCTTAAACGTAAAAGTAGTTTACATTTAAAATTATTGAAAAGAGACTGTCATAACAAGGTACAGTCTCTTTTTTGTTGTTAATGGATCTTTTTAATGAGTGCTGAAAACCAACCCGTCAAAAATTCTTTGAATTTTCGCCACCCGTCCGATGAAGTGGAATTCTCGCGTTTTCAGCTGAGGTAAGGGGCAGGATTGTGCTTTTGGGAAAAGAAGGCTGGATTCCTACGGAATGACAAGCTGTGTGGATAGATCACCATTCCAATTGTGTCATTCCGCAGGAATCCCGGTTTCCCTACACAAAGTCATAGATCCCGTCTTTCCATCCCAATACTTTGGAGGAGTCTGCTTTAAGCCAGTTTTTCAGGATTGTTGCGTATACTTTTCTGAAATCTTCCTTATAAATAAGATCGCCATCATTCAGATTCTGCAGATCAGGAAGTGCATTTAACAGTCCTTTTTTCTTAAGGTTTCCGCTGATAAAAAACATCTGGTTGGCGGTCCCGTGATCTGTTCCGTTGCTGGCATTCTGTGCCACACGACGGCCAAACTCTGAAAATGTCATTAACAGGATATTTTTAAAAAGACCATTACTTTTCATGTCTGCTACAAATGATTTTACCGCTTCATTGATATCATTGAATAACTTTTTCTGCCGGTCATTCTGGTTGACGTGCGTATCGAAACTTCCGATCGAAAGATAGTATACCCGGGTATTAATGTCAGATTTTATTAAAGAAGCTACCGTTTTGAAGTCTTTTCCCAGCTGAGAACTGGGATAGATTTGCTCTGTCTTTCTGGCTTTGCTCTTCTCAAAAATATAATCAGCATTATTAATGGTAGAACCTAAAGTCTGATAAAGGTAAGATACCGTTTCATCATCGTGATGGTGGTCATAAAGAGATTTGAAATATTTCTCCTGGCTGGTCTGATACAGTCTTTTGGGATCTTTAAAGGCAAAAGCTTTGTTATTTTCACCTTTTAGGGCCAGACTAAGCATATCATCTACTTCCAACGCCTGAGTTGGGTGTTCACAGCGATAACATTCTTCGTCCAGAAAACGTCCCAGCCAGCCTGTTTCCAGAAACTGATCACTTCTGCTTGCCGACTGCCAGATATCCATGCTTCGGAAATGCGACTTATCCGGGTTGGGATAGCCTACATTATTCATCACAGAAAGCTCTCCGTTATCAAAAAGTTCTTTGAAATAGGAGAGAGAAGGATTAATCCCTGCTTCATCCGTAAGTGGTATTGAATCCTGTATGGCCAATGTTTTTCTTTCCCTGAAATAAATATCATTTTTTGCCGGAATAATGGTATTCAAACCATCATTTCCACCCGTAAACTGAAGAACGACCAGAATATTCTGACTGGGATTCAAAGCTTCATCCAGCGTCATCGCTTTTAAGAAATTAGGCATCAGCATAGAAGCCGTAGCCAGGGAACTTATTTTGAGGAATTCTCTTCTTTTGATTAGCATAATTTTGTTTTTGGGGTTAAGGTGGCAGATGAAAGGTAGCGGGTAGCAGGTTGTAAGTTATTGGCTGGTCTGCATTATATTTTTATAGCAGCAAAAAATAAATCAGGGGTAGCCAAGTTATACTGCGACAGCTATTACCTGCTACCTGCAACCTAAAACCTCCTACCTAACATAACTGGTATTCCGGAGTAGACATCAGGTTGATGACATTCATTTTGATACTCTTGTCAGAAAAATTCCTTACAGAATTCATATCCAGACTCTGAGTGTTCTGCAGAAGATAATCTTCACAGTTTTTATGGGCGAAAATCTTTTCAATACGCTGCCAGTCGATGGTGATATTGGGATTTTTAAAACTTTTGTTTAAAGCTGTTTCACGGGATTTCATTCCCATGTCGATATCATCATCCTGGCGGGGACTGTATTCCAAAGGACGGAGTCCGGACCAGATCTGCGGAATCTGAAGCCTGAGCATCAGAGTAGAGCTGTCAATCCATGCCTTTCCATTCGGCCATCCCGCTACATTGGGCGGATAAAGCAGCATTTGCCCCAGTAATTTCTGATACACGATGAGGTTTTCAGGATTCTGAATATGCATAGGAAGGATTCGCATCATACCGGCCATCAGTTCTATAGGTGATTTTATCCTGTTTCCGATATTCTTCTGATCATAAAACCAGGTGCTTGAAAAGATCTCAGTCATCAGTTTTTTGATGTCATATCCTGAATTGTAGAAGTTTGTACTGAGTGTATTGACGATATCCTGATCCACTTTTTCATTCACAAAAAACTTATAGATCTTTGTGGTAATAAACTGAGCTGTTGTCTTTTGTTCCAGAATCATATGGAGCACATCGCTCCCGTCAAAGTTGCCTGTTTTTCCTAAAAAAGTTTTGCTGCCTTCATCATGGAGATTTTTTCTTTCTTTAAAATTCCCTTCTTTATCATAACTCCATCCTGTAAAAGCTCTGGCACCTTCTCTTACATCTTTTTCAGTGTAATTTCCTCTTCCCATGGTAAACAGTTCCATCACTTCACGGGCAAAATTCTCATTAGGATGGTCTTTTTTATTATGTTGGTTATTCAGAAAATTCAGCATGGCAGGTGACTGGCTTACTTCAAAGAGCAGATCTCTGAAATTGCCGAGTGCGTTTTTCCTGATTGTATTTAAAAGCTGTTTGTTGAACTTTGGATTGATCACTCTTGAAGCAAAATGTCCATGCCAGAAAAAGGCCATCTTTTCCCTCATCTGTTCCTTGCTGTTAACGATGGCGTTCAGAAAATTCAGGTTCAGTTCGTTATTTTGTTCCCTGTTGATCCGCTGCATTTCTTTTTTCTTTTCCGCAGGAGCCGTACTGTTCATATAATCTGCCACAGAAACCGGATCAGGAGTGTCATAAGTGATTTCGCTGAAGCTTTCTTCTTTAAATAATTCATTCATCAACGTTTTAGTGTTTTTATTTTTCAAATCATCAATTTGATGAATACCAACACCAAAACCTGCCCGCCAGAGAAGATGCTTGTTTTTTACTAATGAATCTGCCATCATGGAGAATTTATTTTTTGATGTAATTCTGAGAAGAAGGTTAAAACTCATAACGGGTTAAGGATTGTTAATATTGTTTTTAGGCTGGAAGCTGGAAGAATGAAGCTGGGAGTTATGGTATAAAGGAAGGGGAAATTTCTCTTTACTTTCATTATAACAAACGTGAGTTTTTATACAAGAGCTTATTACTTCCAGCTTCCATCTTCATGCCTCCTTTCTTTTTTCTATAATTCACTTTTCGAGGTTGGTTTTTGATAAATTTTGTTAAACAAATATTTAATTTTTGTTAAAATTAAAGTATTGATAATCATAATTTTATAAATTTTATTAATGTTAAAATCAAATAGAAACCTTTGCTTGGCATGATTTTTACATCCTCTTGTTTAGTAAAATTAAAAAATTAGAGTTATGAAAATGTTTAAACAAGCAATAGTACTGGCTGGTATTTTAACAGCTGGTATCGCAAGCGCCCAAAGTGCTCAAATGAACAATATGATCAAGGTAGGTGCAAATGTTGGTTTAGCAGTTCCCGCAGATAACCTTTCTGCAGCAGTAGGAGTGGATGTAGCTTACCAGAATCTGATTACACCGGGATTTGGGCTGGGTATCGCATCAGGATATACTCATTATTTTGGAAAAGACAACAACGGATATAAAAACAATGATGTAGGAGTAGTTCCTGTAGCAGCTTTAATCAGAATTTATCCAAAACAAACCGGTTTCTATTTCGGAACTGATTTAGGATACGGATTTTTGGTTGGAGATAAAGCAGTAGCATCCAATACTAATGTTGAAAGAGCAGGCGGAGGCTTCTACCTTAAACCGGAGATCGGATACCACAACAGAGACTGGAACTTCTTCGTACAATACCAAAAGGTTTTTGTAGGTACTAAAGGAGATTTGCCAGGTCAGGACTATAATGTGGGGAATATCGGGGTAGGATTCGGTTACAATATTCCATTAGGAAAGTAGTTAGATTTAATATATAAACAATTATTAACCAAAACCTTTTCACGAAAGTGAAAAGGTTTTTTTGTTCTGTGCAGGATTTACAAAAACAATTATTATATTTGGTAAAATTTGAGGTTATGATTCTGAATCCAAAATTTCCACTTTATTTACCAGGAGTAGAGAACAGTAATAATGATAGTGTTTCTATCATTGGAGCAAGTCTCCGTGAAGATATAACAATCTTAGGCTATTTTGTTTCCGGGAACGGAGGTCTTGAGATAAAAGTAGAAAATACATATGCAACCAAAGAATATGCTTCCTTTTCAGATATTTTAAAGAAGTTTATTCAGGATAATCAGCTTGAAAATGTAAAACGTCTGGGAATGGCAGTGCCAGGTCCTGTATTGGACGGGAAAAGCAGTCCTGCAAGATTAGGTTGGCATTTAGATATTGCCGAATATACCCGCGATTTCGGGTTTGAAAGAGTTGATATGCTGAATGACCTGGAGGCTTCTGCTTATGGAATGGCTCTTCTTGAAGATAATCATCTTGAAGCGATCTATACAAGCGGACACCTTGAAAAAGGAAATGTAGCAGTTCTGGCTCCCGGAAACGGATTAGGAGAAGCCGGATATTTCTTTGACGGAAAATACCTGAGACCTTTCGCAACAGAAGGAGGGCACTCAGAATTTTCACCAAGAACCAACGTAGAAGTTGAATTTTACCAGTTCTTAAATAATATCTATGGTATTGTAAGCTGGGAAAATGTGTTATCTAAGTCAGGGTTATTCAATATTTACAGATTCCTGAGAGATGTGAAAAGACATCCGGAACCGGAATGGTTAGGAGAACGTCTTGCGCAGGGAAATTTTGTAGAAGAACTTTATAAAGCGGCTGTTGAGGAAAATGTACTGATCTGCAGAATCGCTTTGGATACCTTCCTTGAGTTCCTGGCTAGAGAGGCTAATAACTTAACATTAAAATTAAAAGCTACCGGAGGATTACTGATTGCCGGCGATATTCCACAGATGATTGCAGAATATATCGATAAGGGGAAATTCTATGAGAAATTCAAGATCAGTGATAAAATGGAGGAAATGCTTAAAAACATTCCGATCTATCTGGTCAAGCAAAACCACACTGCATTAAATGGTATAGCACTTTATACGGCTTACTATCAGGTATAAAATAAAGCTCCGAAGAAATTCGGAGTTTTTTTATGGGATGATATTATTCATGAAAATTATAAATTTTATTGATATACATCAATGAAATCTATTGAATAAGATACCTACCTTTGTATTGTTAAATAAGTAAACAACTCTATTCAATGAAAAAAATATTTTTATTAGCAGTTTTAGCCGGAGGTTTAGCGTTCGGACAGTCAAAAAAAGTAGTAGCATCTGATGTACACTGGTGGGGATACAAAGTAGCAAAATCTGAGGCCAGCTCTCACGACGGTACTGTAAAAGTGAAGTCCGGAGATATGGTAATGAAAGGAAACCAATTGGTAGGCGGAAGCTTCGTATTGGATATGACTACTATCAGTTCTACTGACCTTACAGGAGAATACCAGCAGAAATTAAACGGACATCTTAAGAATGGTGACTTCTTTGAGGTTGAAAAATTCCCAACAGCAACGTTCAAAATTACAGGAGTAAAGAAAAACAATGATAAAATCTACAATTCTCTTGTAACAGGAAACCTTACTGTAAAAGGAAAAACCAGCCCGATCTCTTTCCCTGCGAAGATTTCTTACAGCAAAGGAGTAGTAAGTTTAGTATCCAACAAATTCTCTTTCGACAGACAGAAGTTTGATGTAGCTTACAAGTCTACTATGCAGGACGTTTTTGTGAAAGATGATATTGATATGCTTGTAAAGGTAACTGCTCAATAAATTAATCAAAAAAAGATTATTAAAAGTGTAGAAGTTCTACACTTTTTTTTATTTTTGTTGAATTGTAAATAAAAAAGAATGAAAAGATTACTATTGTTTGCTATGGTGTGCGCAAGCATGTCATTTGTTTCTGCCCAGAAGAAATTTGATAAAGTGTCAAAAGTGACTTCATCAGAGATCAGATGGTGGGGGTATAAAGTGGTAAAAACTGAAGAAACTTCCCACTCAGGAACAGTAAAGCTGAAAAGTGGAAAATTTAACTTTGACCATACGGTCCTGGTAGATGGAGAGTTTATTATCGATATGAGAAGTATGATGGCGGGAGATGTTTCTGATGAAGATCAGATCAAGCTTACTAATGATCTGAAAAGCTCAAACTTCTTTGAAGTAAAAAAATTCCCCATTGCAAAATTCCATTTGACTAAAATTATTCCTTTAGCAAACAGTGAATACAATTCTACAGTATACGGTGATCTTACCCTTAAAGGAGTAAGAAAAACAATCTCGTTCCCTGCGAATGTATACGTTACCCAGTTCACAACTTCTATTGAATCTGCGAAGTTCTCCCTGAACAGAAGAGACTTTAAGGTATTCTATCAGTCTTCATTGAAAGATTATTTCATTAAAAACGAAATGGACATTCAGTTTAAAGTTTCTACAGAAATGCTGGATAACGAGAATAGAGTTCCGAAAAAGAAAAAGTAAAATATATTCTATTGATACAGAAGAGCAGTTCGTGAGGACTGCTTTTTTTATTTTCCTTATATAAAGATCTGATCCCGCACTTCTCTTGTTTCTGTATTTTTTATAAATTAGTGGTATGAAAATTTATATCGTAAGCGGTCTGGGAGCAGACTTCAAGGTTCTTGAAAGAATAGAGTTTCCCAAACACTGTGAATTGATTTTTATAGACTGGCTTATTCCTGAAAAAAATGAGCCTTTCGATGCCTATGTTAAAAGAATGGCAGAGAAAGTAGACGATTCCGAGCCTTTCTATTTGTTGGGGTATTCTTTCGGAGGAATTATTGTGCAGGAGATCAATCAATTGAAACCTGCAGAAAAAGTAGTGATTCTGGGAAGTATAAAATCGGACAGGGAAAAATCCAGATTCATCAGGACAGGTGAGATTACAAAAATTCCAAGAATACTGCCTGTAGGTTTGTTCAACGACAAAGCAGCCAATGTATATGCCGTTGTCCGAAAGCTTTTTGATCCTAAAAACCCGAAACTCCTTCAATATTTTAAAGTAAGAGACCCTTATTACCTCAAATGGTCCGTAGAAAAAGTTTCCGAATGGAAATTTGAAGAGAATCCCAATGTCATTCAGATATTAGGTGATAAAGACATTGTTTTTCCCATCCGCTATTCAAATCCGAATTATGTGGTGAAAGGAGGAACACATCTTTTTCCGGCCACTAAATCCAAAGAAGTTTCCAAAATACTGGCAGAGATTTTTTCTGAAAAAACTGAAAAAGTTACGGATTAAATGTTTTTTTTAGGGGTGTTTGATTTAAAAGTGTAGTTTTTATGGAATTTATATTTAAATTTGATAGGGTTAAATATAAATTTTATGAAAGTAGGATTAAAATGGATCGTTTCATTCTCTGTTATCGCAATCGTTGCCATTGGTGGTTTATTCTGGAATCCGGCTGCCGATATTCCTGATACAAGGGAATTTTTAAGTGAAGATAAAATTGTCGGCGCTGATGTTGCCTGGATTCTGGCCGCGGCGGGACTTGTTTTGCTCATGACGCCAGGGCTTTCCTTTTTTTACGGAGGAATGGTCGGAAGGAAAAATGTAATTTCTACCATGCTGCAGAGTTTTATTGCCTTAGGCGTTATCTCCATGGTTTGGGTGGTTGTAGGGTTTTCTCTGTCCTTCGGCGAATCTATTGGGATTACAATTGCCGGAAAGCATTACGGTATCATTGGAAATCCACTCAGTTATCCATTTTTTAAAGGAGTAGGAAATCTACCTCATAAACTGATGGCTCCCACGATTCCTTTTATTCTTTTTGCCTTGTTTCAGATGAAATTTGCTGTTATTACTCCGGCTATTATTACCGGATCTTTTGCAGAAAGGGTTCGTTTTATATCTTATTTATTGTTCATTGTTCTTTTCAGTATATTTATTTATACGCCGCTTTGTCATATGGTGTGGCATCCTGATGGTCTTTTAAACAAATATTTCGGGGTAAAAGACTTTGCAGGGGGAACCGTTGTACATATGAGTGCCGGTTTTGCTGCACTTGCCGGAGCTTTGGTGGTAGGAAACAGGAAGAATCCTCACCATGAGCCGTCCAATATTCCGTATGTGCTTCTGGGAACAGGAATGCTGTGGTTCGGATGGTTCGGATTTAATGCCGGATCTGCTTTGAGTGCTTCTGCATCTGCGGCTACCGCTTTTGGAACAACTACCATTGCTTCTGCTTCAGCGATGATGACCTGGATCTTTTTTGACAGAATCAATGGGAGAAGTGTATCGGCCTTAGGAGCCTGTATAGGAGCTGTAGTAGGATTGGTAGCTATTACTCCAGGGTGCGGTTTTGTAAGCATTCAGGAAAGCCTTTTTATCGGATTTATTACAGCTATCGTTTCCAATCTGATGGTGAACTGGAAGGTTTTAAAAAAAGTAGATGATACCCTCGATGTTTTTGCCTGCCATGGAGTAGGAGGGATTATGGGAATGATTCTTACCGCCATTTTTGCTCATGGTGAAAATGCAAGTCTGCTTCATGGCGGGGTTGATGTTTTTCTTCATCATATGGCAGCCCTTGTTTTGGTTTCTGTTTTTACTTTTTTAGGTTCATTAATTTTATATAAACTTACCGATTCCATGATCACATTAAGAGTTTCTGAAGAGTCTGAAAATAAAGGGCTTGATCTTTCGCAGCATGAAGAATGCCTGCAATAGCTTTTATATTGTGATGATATGTTGATATCATTAAAAATTTGAAGGTATATTTCAGGATTTATCATGTATCTTTGTTTCTGAGGAAAATGACGAATCATTTATGGAATCAATATCGGTTTTTGAAATTATTAAAGTAGGAATAGGTCCGTCCAGTTCACACACGATGGGACCCTGGAACGCAGCAGCAGCATTTATCAGGATTATAAAAAGAGAAAGATCAATAGAAGAAGTTAAAGAGGTTTTTCTTGAATTCTTTGGCTCACTCGCAAAAACGGGAATCGGGCACGGAACTGATATTGCGGGAATGCTTGGGTTGAATGGAGAAGATTTTAAAACGATCAATACTTCAAAAATTGATGAAAAGATAGATTACATCAAGAGTACTCAAACCATTAACCTTGGTGGTGAAAAGGTAATTCCATTCATTTACGGACATCATTTGGTTTTAAACATGAAAAAGAGCCTTGATTTTCATCCGAACGGAATGATCTTCAGAGCTGTTTTCGAAGACGGAACTGAACTCGTGCAGGATTTTTATTCTGTAGGTGGCGGTTTCATTGCCAGCCAGGAAAAAAACTCTATTCAGAAGCAGTGTGTACGTACGCTGTATCCTTGTCATAAAGCTTCAGATATTGCAAAATATTGTGAAAAGCTGGGATTTGATAAAATGTCAGATTTGATTTTCATGAATGAAGAAAGCTGGAGAACCCAGGAGGAAACTAGGCAGGAAGCACTTTATATCTGGAAGCAGATCAAAGAATGTATCTACAAAGGTGTCAATAAGGAAGGAGTTCTTCCTGGCGGACTGAATGTTTCTCGTAGAGCCGCAGGGATCAACAGAAAGCTGCTCGGAGATAAAATCTATAAAAACAAAGACGAATGGTTTCAGCAGGTGGTAGACGCTGAAGAGAACTTTACAAATATCAACAAATGGATTGCCTGCTTTGCACTGGCTGTGAATGAAGAGAATGCAAGCTTCGGAAGAATTATTACCGCACCTACCAATGGCGCAAGTGGAGTTATTCCGGCGGTATTGATGTATTCTCAGGCATTTACCCCATTTACGAGTGAGGAGGATATTATAAGATTCTTGCTTGTAGCAGGAGAAATCGGGACCTTATTCAAGAAAAATGCAACTATTTCTGCAGCGATGGGAGGATGTCAGGCGGAAATCGGAGTATCTTCTGCAATGGCAGCAGCCGGACTTACAGAAATCTTAGGAGGAAGTGTAGGACAGGTATTGATGGCGGCAGAAATTGCGATGGAACATCACCTTGGATTAACCTGCGATCCAATTAAAGGGCTGGTACAGATTCCATGTATTGAAAGGAATACGATGGGCGCGATGAAAGCCATTACGGCAGCCAATATTGCACTGGAAAGTGATCCCACGAAAGCAAAAGTAACATTGGATGAAGTGATTCTGACCATGTGGGAAACCGCTCAGTCGATGAGTGACCGTTTTAAAGAAACTTCGGAAGGCGGACTGGCCATTGCAGTCAACGTTCCGGAATGTTAATAGAAATCATTTTATTTCAAAATATAAAACCCTTAGCCACTATGACTAAGGGTTTCTTAATAAAATAAAAGTAAAAACCGTCGGGCTTTTAGTATCGTATAAGGATTTTTATCTTAAAATTCCTCTGATTCTGTTGGCGTTGGAAATCAATTCTTCCAGATATTCATAGTTTTCTTTTTCAAGCGCAGATTTGAATTTTCTGAGCTGAGTGATATGTTCGTTCAGAACGTCCAGTACATTTTCTTTGTTTTGCTTAAAGATAGGAACCCACATTTCCGGATGCGACTTGGCAAGACGAACGGTACTTGAAAAACCGGAACTGGCAAGCTGGAAAATCGTTTCTTCTTCACGTTCTTTTTCCAATACGGTATTGGCAAGGGCGTAAGATGTAATATGGGAGATATGGGAAATATAAGCAGTATGAACATCATGATCTTCTGCATTCATATAAATCATATGCATATCGAGAGCATTGACTACTTTTTCAACGGTAGCCAGAGCATCGTCTGCCGATTCTTCTTTGTTGCAGATGACACCAGCTTTTCCCGAGAAACTTTCAGCAATAGCGGATTTTGGACCGTTGTTTTCCGTTCCCCACATCGGGTGGAACGCCACAAATCTTGACCGTTTCGGGTGGTTTTTTACCGCATGTACAATGCCTGCTTTGGTGGAACCTGCATCCATTACCGTCTGCTGGTCAGACACAAGATCCAGAACAGAAGGCAATAGTTTTCGTGCAGCATCTACAGGAATAGCAAGAATAATCAGATCCGAATTTTTAATTCCATGTTCAAGATCTACTCCTGCATCAATGATTTTAAGTTCCAGTGCGTCACTGATATGCTGTGTATTGTTATCGATTCCGTAGATGAAGCTGGCCAGGTTTTTTTCTCTTAATTTCAAAGCCATCGAACCACCGATTAATCCCACTCCAATAATACTTATTTTCATCTTTTTACATTTTTTAAAATAAAAAAACCTCGTCCCTAGGACGAGGTTTTAAATTATATTCATAAGAATCCCTATCCCAGAGCTGAGGTAAAAATTCTATAATAATATGTTCCGTTGTTAAAAATCACAGAGCAAAGGTATAAATATTTTTTTAATGAGACGAAATTTTCTTTTCTAAATTATCTGGAGCTGGGATGAATTGTTTTTTTGATGATGTTTTTTAGGATCTGTAATTTTTTAAATTTCATTAATATTAAGATCAATTGCCTTTTTTATATCAAATGATATATTTTTAAGTTTTGTATTTAAAAATATATCTATTATAGTATCCCTTTTTTCAATTCTAAAACTATAATTTGGATTTTGATCTGTAGTGTTTGTAATTTCTTTCTTTCCTAAGAATTTTATACTGTTATTGTTAACATAATAAATAAGAAATAGGTGACCATTTTCTAAAAAATTGTCTATTAAAATTACTTTTTCATCATTGTTTTTAAATAAGAAAGTTTCATATCCTAGATCACTTGAACTATTTGATTTATCAATGTAATTTTTATTATTACTGGTAAATAGGATTGCATTTCTATTAAAAGAAATTGATAAATTATTGTCTCTATCAGAACATTGATTTGAGTCGTATTTTTCACCAGTACAGTTTAATTGTTCCGGTTTAAAATCAATAGGAAAATTTCCAAGTTTATTTGAATTCTCCTGTTTAAGATTACATGAAAAGAATATTGTTAACAATAGAATTGAAAAGAGTTTCACCATTTGATTAAGTTATTTATTCAGATTTTATTCTACTTTTATGAACATATCCTTTTTTACCTGCCTTAGAAACCACTAACCACCAATCTCCGTTTTGGTCTAAAACTTCAACTTCTTCACCTGTGTTGATTTTTTCCAGGATTTGGGAAGAAGAGTTTTTCTCCTTCCTTAGATTGGTAAAACCATCACTATCCTGAATGATAAAATTGGTATTACTTTCTTTTTGGTAAATGTATTTCACATAGTCTTTTAAAGTAGGTAAATCATAAAATTTATTTTTTTCCAGATTTGATTTATATGTTGGATTTTTATTTAAATAGCTCTCAATATCACCTTGTATTCCAACTCTTAATTCTCTCTCAAATAAATAAGATATTGTTTTTTCAGGTTCAAAATATTCTTTTGGAGATGATGATATTTTACTTATAATATCACCTATTCTTAAATAACCATCACCTTCTTTAGCATAAGAAAAGTCTTCAACTTTACCTTTATAAATAATAGTTTCTATGTCGTCAAATATTTGTTTTTTCAATTTTTTATACCCGCCAGAATCTATAAAAATTAACTGCTCCATATCGGAAAGACTATTAAAATCGAATTTTTTAAATACTGATTCTACAAGCTTTTTATCCTTATTGTATCCATAGTAAACAACTAAATCGTATAAAAGACTGGAATTGTTTGTTTGCAGCCAAACATAAGATACGGGAGTATTATAAAATATATAAGAATTAAAATGATACAACAAGTCAGGATTCATAAACTCTGGTTCGGCAGCACCAGCATCCTGAATGAAAATAAATTTATTTTCTTTAATAGCTACCTCTGGAAACATTGCCGGACGTAAAGCAATTATGGAATTTTTATAATCTTTCAAATTGAAAGAAAATATATCCAAAATTTTTTGATTAAAGGTATTTTCATCAGGAAATTGAAATTTTCTTTGCTCTAATATTTTTTTCGCTTTATTGATAAATTCAGGAGACAGGTCATCATAGTTTGATTTTGTGCCGTCTCCTTCATCTGTAATATTATAGGGTGCTGTTTTTAAAGAGTTCATATCTTTTTTTGTTTCTTTAATTTTTTGTGATTTATTTTCTTGCCCATTACATGATATGAAAAGAGACAAGCCTGCTAAGAGGTAAGCTGTAATATTTTTCATTTTCTTTTTTTTAAATTCCTGTCCATTTTTTAGTTCCAAAGCTGGAGTTGCTCCATGTAGATTCTTTCACCTTTCTTTCCTTAACAATAAAACGGACAGGTTTCTTATCATTTAATGGCAAGTCTGGTAAGTTGTCAATTAATTTTTGAACAGGACTTGTATCATTTCCTGAATTAAACGTAAAACATCCAACAGAAAAACGTGGAGTATAATGGTGTAAAGCTACTCCTCCTCGTGTACCATCAGGTCCGTCAATACCATTTTCAGCAGAAGCTGATTTACTTTCAGAATCAATTACATATATTTTATATTTTTGTCCGGAAACACCTGGTACAAGATAGTATTCTCCTGGTGGAATTTCATTATAGGTGCCAAATCTCTTATCTGAATGTTTTAAAATTTTTCCTTTACTAGTAGAAGTCTGATGTGTATCTCTACTTAAATAAGTTACATAGTCTGCCTCAGGTAATTTATTGTTTTTTTCTAAATTATAATATGTGTTTAAACTCATATTTTTGTAGACGCTTGTTTTATACATTTTCCATGAAAACTCTGTAGGTTTAAAAGCATCATTTTCTATTTTTGTATCTGTACCAGAAACAACAACAACAGTTCCATCTTCCTTACCATTATTTACTTTTCCTTTAGGTTTGCATTTATCTACTTGCAGTATTTCTACAGCTTTTTTGAAGAATCTTTTTCGTTCATCTAAACCCACTAAAGCGGGATTGACAAGTGAGGTGACATTTGTTACCGCCTCATCACTTATTTCTGTGGCCTTACCACTGATATTACCTCGTTTCCAAAATGCCAGTGCAGATAGCATGGAATCCTCAGAGGAATTCACTAATTTATATGGATTATCATTATCTACCCAAGTAACATTTTTTTCAAATATATTTTTTGCAGTTTTCTGTATATTTAAATAATTATCCCTCCAAGTAATTTGTTTGAATCCTTTTCCACTATATCGCCAACCATCATCTTTATCAGTATTATTTTTACCATTTGGATGAGTTTTTCCATAAATTGCATTTGCTACAGTTTTCCAATTTTTAGAATCTAAAGATAAATCTGAAAGTCTTTTAGCTTCTGCACGTTGCTTTTCTAAACTACCAAACTGCTTAAAATAAGAAAAAAATAATTTTCTCATTCTTTCAGGGTCTCTGTACCTGAAAGCTTCTTGTAAATCATAAAATTTAGATTCTTGGCATAGTTGAGCGATAAAATGTGCTTTGGTAATACAAGTATTTATGTCAGCTTTTTTTCTATAACTATTTAGAAATGGTAATGCAGCTTTAATAAGTGAGTCATCTTTTATAAGACATGTTTCGCTACCATTTTTATTTTTTTTACTTACACATATTGATTTAATTTGTTCTAAGGTTATATCCTTCTCACAATTCGGACATTTTCCATTTTCTGGTTTGGGATCTTGCGTTTTTTGTACCCCCGCCGCACTTTTCACCTTCTCCACCTGCATCAGTCCTTCCGAATTTACCCCAAATTTCTGAGATTCTGCAGAAAGATCTTTGGAGATAATTTCGATGAAATAATTTTGTGTATCGGAATCCGGATCGCCGATAGGAGAGTCTATTCCTTTTCCGAAAATGTCTTTGGTAATGACAAATCCTGAAGTATCACATACATCGGCAGGAATTTTAATATTTCCGCTTCTGTAAACTTCATCATTGGAAGTGGTATCATATTCCCAGACTACATATTGGATGTGTTTTCCCACCATATTTTTAGAGTGGATTCTTACCCTTACTTTATCTCCTACAGCAACTTTGGAAAGCTCTTTTCCTGTATCATCAATGAAAACAGCTTCTATAATATTGCCTTTAGGATCCGGCTGTTTGGGACCACCTCCTTGTCCGGCCGGGAATTTTGGCGTGTGTTTTTCAGGTTGCGACTTGGGGTTGGGCTGATTTTGAGGCTGTCCTTTATAATCCGGATTGGCTACAGCTACATTCACCTGGCTGGCTCCCTGAATTTGCCCTGAATAAGTGGCTGTAACATAATATTCATGATTCGCGCCTTCATTCCTGTCACCTTTCATCAGAAACTGATTGGCCATCTGACGAAGGATTTTTTCATCAGACATCAGAGGTATTGACACTTCTGCAATCCCTTTTTCATTGACGCGAGCCTTATAGCTGCGGGTGTGACGGTTGTTTTTGTTAATATTGGCATCGTGCCCTTTTCCAGGAGCGTCATCTTCCCAAAGGTGAAACTCAATTTCTTTATTAAACATCGCAATACAATGAGCCTGTGCAATAAGAGTATCACGGTAGCTGGCTCTATTGACGTCTTTTGCTCCTCTGTTGAAGAGTACTACTTTATCAATCTTCGGAACTTTGTTGCTTGTTGGTATTAATACACAGCTTCCAGCCAGTTCTCTGGTAGAGGGAAGACCAGGTAAAATTCCTTTTTTAGTTTCATAGACTTTCATTTGAAACTCTATTCCCAGCGCTATTTCCCCAAAGTTGTACGTCACCTTTTCACCTGTCTTGGGCTTTCCGGTGATGTCTTTCCAGCTTCCGTTCTTTTGTTTCTTAAAAAGATACCATTCATAATCACCTTTAAGACCAAATGAAAGTCCTGAAGGTTTTATTTCGTAGGTATAGGTTGTTCCTACCAGAGGATTCTGATTCCCGATAATAGTTCCTGTCATGGCTTAGCTATAATAAAGTTGGTCTGTATCTCTTGTATCTTCCTTGAATTCATCAAAATCCACAACGGGATTATAAACCTGCTGTTCCTGCGTACTTGCTTTGGCAACCTGGCTTTTACCGACTTCGCTTTGCTGTCCGTGTTTGAGGATGGTAATTTTCCCTCCCGTACTGCACATGAGTTCTGAGATTTCCGTAAGACAGCTTTTCCCCATCACTTTTACTTTTTCATATGTCTTCTGCCACTTTCCGGCTGGAGCATAAGCACACGGAAGATATCCTCCCGAACTTGGCTTGAGTTTGCATTGTCCAAACGGCTGTGCCGCAGGATCGAGCTGAAGATCATCCTCTGTTACGGCCAGATAATCAGCGTTTCCTTCTTCATCATTCCAGTAGTGTTTCTGATGGCTGGTCACTTTAAATTTTGGAAATTTAAATCCCTGATTACATTGCACGGTTCCTTTCTGCACAATGAAATATTTTCCTTCATGAGGACTGGAACCACTGTCTTCTTTTTGATCCTCCTTTTCTTGTTTATCACTTTGTTGTTCCGTTTTTCCGGATGGCTGCACTTCATTTTGTGGGGTTTCTTCCGTTGAATTTTCTTCATCAGAACCTACATTTTCTGTAGATTCCTCCTGAGAAGATGCAGCTATACTTTGAGGTTCTGTTTCCTCAGCCATGAGCTGTGGATCTTCCGGAATCAAAATCGTTTTTCCCGGAACAGGTTCCTGCATGACATCTTCCGGCGGACAGTGGAGATTATGGTAAGTTTTTAAAATACCTTCATTTTTCAGCTTAAACTGCCGGGCCAGAGAACTGAAAGTATCGCCTTTTTGTGTGACATAATTTTTCATATTATCCTTGTGTTATATTGATGTGATGTTGGTGTATCAATACCTCTTCATGGCTGAGTAAAACCGAGGCTTTAGCCTGAAGAAGATTCTTATTTTTAGTGTGAGTGGTGTATTCTAATACAATATTTCCTGAAGCAGGTCTTGCAGCCGGTTTTTTGAGCCTGATCCCGCGCATGATCTCCTGTGAGGTACATAATTCAGTGATTTTTCCGCTTAAAATAGTCAAAACAGAGTCCTCTTCTTTATTTTTATGTTCAGGTTTGATTTCACAGGCTACCGGAAATGAATTCCGTAAAAAATAAAAAGATTCTGTCCACTTTATTTTTCTCCGGAACCAGTCTGTTTGGGGAAACAGAGCCTGAAACAGCAGTGTGCTCTGAAATTGCTGTAATAAAAACACTTCATTGCTGATGTTCCTTTCAAAAGAATCTATATAATTTCGAGCGACTTCACCTACATAAAACTCTTCAAGATCTTTACGCTGTCTGCTAAAAGTTTCCGTGATTTTTTTATGATCTGCCAATCCTTTTATCCTGCCTTGTTCATTAAGAATAAATTCAAGCGGCATAATACTTTTCATGCAGGCTATAGAAAGGCCGCTTACCTTATCATCCGGTTCATTTCCTCCGGATTTAAAGTCTCTCTGACTGTAGCTAAGGATATACAGACCTGTGTTTTTGTCTTTTCGGAGATTTACATCAATGGTATAATCGATGTTAACTGAAGATTCGAAAGACGTTTCAAAAGTCTCATTAATACTATAAGTCTGGGCCCAAAAGGAATCGGAGAACTGGCCGGGAAGACTGTTATTCCTTTCATTTTCCTTCTGCGATTCTGTTTTAAAATGAGTAGGGACAAAAATCTTTTTAACGTCATTAAGGTTTTCAAACCAGACTTTATCCATTTTCGGGCAATGGGAATTATGAAACAGCTTAAGCTCCTCACCGGTCATACCCAGCCGGGAAGCGATGGAGGTAAGCGTGTCTCCGTTTCGTACCTTATATTGTAAGAAATCAATTTCCATCCAATGTGAATTATCAGATAAAGCTATTAAAAAACTCTGTTGGAAATGAATTTTTGGGGTTAAATTTTAAAAATTGTAGTAGAATTACGACATGAAACTGATGGTGTGAAGAAACCACCCTGAAAACCATCCCGTCAAAAATTCTTTGAATTTTCGCCACCTCTCCAAAGTAGGTGAATGTTGTGTCTTCTGTTGAAGTTTTTGCTAAAATTGTGACTTTCTAATGTTTTTTTGTGCAATACAAGCTGGATTCCTACCGGAATGACACAATTGGAATGGTTGTCTTACTCATACAGTTTGTCATTCCGGTAGGAATCTAAATACTTATAAACTGGACGAGCATAGGGCTTTGGGGGTAGAAAACATCTGAAACTGGCTGAATAATGTCTATTATTTCTGTTGATCAGCTTTGATAATATTGAGCCTTTCTTCCACCTCATTGATTCTTTTAAGCCAATAGTTTATTCCTTCCTGATTGGTCACTGTTTCTTTGAAAGCATTACGGTTGACGGCCCATAGGTGTGAGCTGTTTTTCTGATAGTCCAGTTCACGTTCTTTTTTATTTTCAGGCTCTGTGCGGTATCTCCAGAATACCAGAGATTTCATGTATTCTGAACGGACTTTTTCCAGGTAATCAATAATAGCCTTCCGATCCTGCGGAATATATCCGGGACCAGAGCATCCACATGAATGAAAAGTGATTCCAACCGTATACAAATCCCGGATGTGAGCCCATTGCTTGTCATCATTTTTGGGCGGGGATTTAAAGTCAAGTCCCATATTGGCCATCAGATTCCCACATTCAGGACACTTGGCTTCCACAGAGGTCGGAGCATCCCGGTCCACATCTTTCAGGTGGCGGCGTTTGAATGTTTTCTGGCAGTTGAAACAGGCATAATGACCTTTGTAAACCATCATGGCATATCGGCACATAGTGTTCTCTTATTCTTTGGTTATAAGTTATTTTGTATTTATTTTTTCCTCTTCATTATAATTGATTCCCATAAAGCTGGCGGCGCTTCTCGGGTCGTAAACCGACCACACATCTCCCCAGGGAAATCTGAAGGTGCAGCTGGGATAAGGTTTTTTCTTTTTTTGGGTTGGCGGGCTGTCCAGGATTTTTGATAAAAAAGTGTTATTCCGGTGGAAAACCTTCATTTCTTTTTCTTCTGTCCATTCATTCCAGTCTTTGGCATCACTGTTTTTCCCTGTATTCATATGGATGATGTCCAGCTGATCTTTAAAAAAACACAGACTGAAAGATACCTGATATCCCTGTATTTCTACAGGCTTAAAATAATACCAAAAATATCCGGTTTTTACATCCCACAGATCATGATACTTTTCTTTATAAAAATCAGACTGTTTCAGCTGATCAAGACTCATTCCTTTATAAAGTCTGGTAGCAAAGGTTTCCAGCTCTATAACTCCATTTTCACTGTTAATCAGCATGTCCCAAAAAATTAAAGCCATAAATATACCCGTTTTTTCTTTACAGACAACGAATAATATTTACAGCTTCAATAGAAATAGAAATATCGGTGTGTGTTATTGTGTTATGGATTTGATATTATTAATGTTGATGGGATATCAGACAGCCATAAACTTTTTGTATCGATCAGGTTTTTCCAGCTTTTACTGCTGATGAGCATCAGGTCATGGGAATTCAGGAATTCTTTCTCAATCTTCTTCTCATTGTACAGCGTAATGTGATTAGGGGCTACCTGTTCAATACTTCTGATCAGTTCTTTTACTTCAATATTATTTCGGATCTGTCCTGCGGCATCCAGAATGATAATCTGAGAATTATTGTTATTGATCAGTCTTTTAGCATATTCAAGAAGGTAAAAATCACTCAGATTGAAGATCGGAACAAATACTTTGTCGGCTGCTTTAAAATCTTTTTCCACCAAAATTCCTACAGGAATATTGGTTTTGTCGAGAATCTGAAGGGTAAAATCGTCAAAAGGAGAATTGTTGAATATATTTCCTTTGCCTTTTACCGTGTTCAATAGTTTTTCAGGATTAATAATCTTGGTGGTAAAGCCTAATAACCTTCCTAATAAACTTCCCTCATACATAGATTTCCCAAGCATGATCAGGAGAAGATCATAATGTCCTTTGTTGGTAATGCTGGTAAGATCACTTTCGATATCAGTAGATGCTTTGAAGAGGGTAGTAACTTCCAGATTCAGATCTTGAGAGGTTTCAATGACATTCTGAAACTGTGACTCTTCATACTCATTGATGTCATAGGCATGCATTTCATCTACCGGAGCAATATTCATCGCGGTGATGCTTTTATTACCGTTCATTTTATGGGTGAAATTGTGTGCTAGCTTCAACAAAGTACTTCCGGATTCCGGCTTGTCAAACGATAGAAGAACACGGTATTTGGAATCATTATCCTGAATGGATTCGTTCTGGTTTTTTTTAGATTTAAAAATAAAATTAATAAAATCCAGTGCAGGCCCAGTCATGAAAGTGGTGAAGAGAGCCATGATCACAAGCATTGCAAAAATTTCAGGGCTTAAAACGCCAAGGTCATATCCAATGTTGAGTACAATAAGCTCCATAAGACCTCTTGTGTTCATCAGAGCTCCTATCGTTAAGCTTTCTTTCCAGTTAATACCTACAAATCTGGCGGTCAGGGCACTTCCGGCAAACTTTCCGAGAACTGCGGTCAGAATAATAAATCCTGCGGTCATCCACAGATGGCTGTCGTTAAGCAGGCCGATCTGGGTACGAAGTCCTGTAAATACAAAGAATAATGGCAGCAGAAGTACTAATGCCACATCCTCTACCTTATCAATAAAAAGGGTACGGAACTTTGTATTTTCCGGCATAATAGCTCCCGCCATAAAAGCTCCGAATAAGGCGTGAATACCAATGACCTCAGTAGCGTATGCAGACAGGATCAGGGTCAGGAAAAAGATAGCCACCATGGGTTTGCTGATCGTATTTTTTCCGGCCTGAAGGTCTCCGACTCTTTTCAGGAAAGGTCTTACAATTTTAATCATTAAAAATACATAAGCAACAGCCATGATAATCACATAGATAGAGCTTGCAAAAGAACCTGCTTTTACAATAGCAATTACGGCAGCAAGAATACACCATGCGGTAATATCATCGGCAGCAGCACAGGTAATAACAATCGTTCCCAATTTGGTTTTCTGCAGGTTTCTTTCCTGTACAATTCTCGCCAGTACCGGAAATGCTGTGATACTCATTGAAATGGCTATAAATAAAGCAAAAGACGTAAACTGAATACCATCCGGAGCAAATTCCTGATAAACAAAATAAGAAAGTCCTATTCCCAGAGCAAAAGGAATAATAATACTTGCATGGCTGATGACAACCGCATCATGAGCTTTTTTCCTTAATACACTCAGATCCAGCTCCATCCCAACAATATACATGAACAAGATAAGACCTATCTGGCTCAGAAACTGAAGGTTGCCTAATGATTCTTTTGGGAAAAGAAAGGCGGAAAACTCGGGAAAATACATTCCTACAAGTGATGGCCCTAATACAATACCGGCGATCATTTCTCCAATGACCGTAGGCTGTTTTATTTTCATACAAATCCATCCGAAAAGCCTCGCTGTGATAATAATAGTGACAATTTGCGCCAATAATAAGGCAAGCGGATGGTGAAGATTGGTTTTAAAGGATTCCAGGAAATTATCCCAGGTAGAGCCGCTGCTGGTGTTAGCAATAATATTTTCCTTTACTTCCAGCGTCTGCCCTTCTATGATGAAATAATACATCAAAGCGGAAAAAACGGCTATGGTCGTAATATAGAAAATTAAATTTTTGTATTTCCCCAAATTCATGATTCCAATATTTTATGCAAATTTGATAAGAATATAGTTATGTTAAATATCCTTTTTTTTAAAATGTAACGAATGCTCTGAAAAATGTAATAAAATCTATATGAAAGAATATTTCATTATAAAATCAAATAAATTTATGCAAAAGTAAAGGGATTACTTACTGAAAAAGGGGAGTTGTAATAAAGGACTTATATTCTGTAATGAAACCGGAAAGATCTGGAAAAGGACTATTTTCCGAACAGTTCCATCAGTGAACTTTTGTAGGCCTCACCGATCTGAAGTTTCAGAAAACCGTGATCTTCCGCAGGAATCGTGGTAATGATTTCGTTGGTTGAAAATACCTTAATGGAAGACAATGCGATAATTTCTTTTTTGTTGACCTGAGCAAAATCTTTTGATGGCAGCATTTCCAGAAGGTTTTTAAAATTCAGGTTTTTTAATACGATAGTCGTTCCGTCAATAAGCATGATATCTTTATCCCTGCTGTCGATTTCAGAGGTTTTGATGTAAGAAATCTGTTCTGTGAATATAACGGTTTTTCCAATATTGGTATTCCACTCGATAAAAGTTTTTTTAGGAGCATTTTCCACCAGTTCTTTAGCTTTTTCGAAAGCCTGGATCAGTCTTTCTTTTTTGATGGGTTTCCTTACATAATCCACCACATTCAGATCGAAAGCTTCGGCTGCATATTCTTTATAAGCCGTGGTAAAAATGATCTTTTTGGAGCCTGAAATAATCTCAGCTACCTGAAGTCCTGTCATTCCGGGCATTTCAATATCCAGAATGCACAGATTACAGTCGAGGCTGTCTATTTCATTCAGAAAAATTTTAGGATCATTGAATGCTTTTACCACCTCTACATTCTCAATCTGCTCACATAGAAGTTTTAAATAGCTGATGGCCAGTAATTCATCATCCAGAATAACGCATTTTATCATAGAATTCTCCTAAATTGATTTTTAATTCCGCTGTGAATATTCCGTTTTTTGAGCTTCTTTCCAGCTGATAATACGTACTGTAGATCATTTTAAGCCTCTGATCAAAAGACTGGCTTCCAAAACCGCTTTTTTCTTTTTCCAGAATATTTTTCAGAGAAGCTTTATTACTGACTTTCATAGTGAAAATACCGTCCTCAAGCTCCATATAAATAGAAATAAAAGAGTCCTGAGCAAGAAAATCTGTATGTTTGAAGGCATTTTCAATAAGATCCACCGAGATCAGCGGGGCAAATACCTTTTCTTCATAAAGCGCATCAGATTTATTGATCCTGGATTTAATTCTGAAGTCAAAAAGAGGATTGATCTTGATTTTATTAATCTCAATAAGGCTTAAAGCAAAATTAAGCTCTTCTTTCGGGCTTACATACTTATTGTTGCTTTCGTATAAAATATAATCCAGCACATTCGCCAGCTTATCCAGTGACATATACGTCTGATACGCGTGAGACTGCACTGAGTTCAGAATATTTTTAAACAAATGAGGATTCAGCTTTGTCCCGATATGTTCCAGACGAACTTCATTCAGGCGCTGCTCAATAAGTTTATTGGTTTCTGTTAGTTTGGTGTTTCTCTGTTTCAGCTTTTGATTCTGGCTGTAGAGATAAATGCTTATTGTCAGAAACAGGAAAATGGCAAAAACTCCGATGAATATCAGATAATCATGAATCATGTAGTAATTGCCGTCCATAGCTTGTTTTTGAAAACTATTTAAGTTTCTTAAGACCGTTCACTGTCACGGTTTCTTCACACTTTTCAAAAGTGATCTCGTAAGACGGATTTTTTTCAGGATAAGTGATAAGATAATCCGGACATGGTTTCTTTTGTGCATGGCTGCGGTCAAAGTCTACTTTTCCGTTGGTAATGATGCTGTCTTTTATAAATTTCTCATCAATCTTGTAGGTCGTCATTGCGTTTTTAGCCTCTTCAGAATATTTGAATTCTTTGGAAAGACTTTCAGCAATCACACGGCTGTTCGGTAAATATCCGCTGCAGCTTGCCCCTTTTTTGTTTAAAATAAAAAATACGATCAAAAGCCCCGGAACGAAGCCTATTGCATAAAATTTCAGTTTCTTCATTAGAAAATTAAAAGATTGATATCGTGGTACGTAAGTCCGAAACGGTCGCAGATGATCTTCTTGGTATGTCTTCCTTTGTACATATATAAGCTCTGCTTCATTTCATTTTTGCGGATCAGCATGTTTTCAAAGCCGCCCTCTTCGTCATAATTTAAAATATAGGAAAGGAAGAAATTCGAGATAGCCTTAGTGGTAGTTCTCGGCATTCTTGAGGTAAGGTTCGGAAGTCCGCAGTGGATGACACCGTGTTTGATGACATAAGGATCTTCCATGGTGGTAAGTTCTGAAGTTTCAATCACTTTACCGTTGTCTATGGTAATATCGATGATGACACTGCCTTTTTTCATTTTCATCACCATATCTTCAGTAACGATAGGGGTCATATTCAATCTGGGAAGTGCTCCGATCACTACATCAGCACGTCTTAGACTTTTGCTGAGCTCTTTAGGATCAATAATGGAAGTCGGTACGCGGCTGTCAACGATGGTGTGAAGTCTTCTCAGTTTTGATAAAGAGTTGTCAAAAACTTTTACACTTGCTCCTAAACCAATCGCTGCTTTTGTAGCAAACTCACCTACAATTCCGGCTCCAAGGATGACAACTTCTGCAGGTCTTACTCCTGTAATTCCTCCCAGCATTAAGCCGTTTGATAACGCTAATAATTCGGAGGCATATAAGATTGAAACGGTTCCTGCAATTTCACCGACTAATCTTACCAAAGCCAGCTGCTTGTATTCATCAACGATAAATTCAAAAGCGATGGCGTTTATTTTTTTCTCTGCAAGCTTTAAGAAATAATCCTTATCTCTGAGGTTGATCTGAAGTGCTGAAACCAGATACGTATTAGGTTTCATGTACTCAATTTCATCTTCTGTAGGAGGGTTCACCTTCAGGATAAGATCCTGCCCGAATGCTTCTTTAGGATCATTGGTGATTTTCGCCCCAGATTCCGAATACTGTAAATCTGTAAAAAATGAACCTTGTCCGGCTCCTGATTCAATAATGATTTCATGGCCGTGCTCTACCAACACCTGTACGGCGTCAGGAGTAATGCAGGTTCTCCTTTCGTTGAGACAGGTTTCTTTAGGAATTCCAATACTGAACTGTTTTCCTTTCTTTATAACCTCCAATTTTTCCTCTTTCGGCATTAATTCTTCTTCTGTGAAAGGAGTAAAAATATTTGTACTCATCCTTAAATTAAATTATGTCTTACAGATTGTTTTTTTACACTCAATTTATGAGCAAAGATACATAATATTTAATCGAATGAAATTTCTCTGTTTTCACCCGTATTCACAATACTCATTGTGTGGTACTTAAGGCCATAAAGTTCCTCTTCATACACTTCCGGCCACTCGATGATGCATAGAAAAGAGTTATCCAGATATTCTTCAATTCCGATATCATATACCTCTTCAATGTTTTTTAAACGGTAAAGATCAAAATGATATACTTTTCCTTTTTCAGTATTGTATTCATTCACAATAGAATATGTGGGAGAGTTTACTTCGTCATTGCTGCCCATATTTTTAAGCAGAAATTGAGTGAAGGTTGTCTTCCCTGCTCCCAGATTTCCTTTTAATAAAAGAATATTATGTTGTAATTGAGGAATGATGGTGTCAACAACTTCCTGCCAGTCTTCGATTGTATGTATAGTGAACTGCATATGCTAATTTGTTTTGCAAAAATAATGATTTATGAGTTTTTAATGAGAAGAAATTAGAAATTATAAGCCGGAAGCTAGAAGCTGGAGGTTGGATTCTAAATGAACTCTTTTAAACCTCAAATACTCCTCTAACCCTAAAACCCTCTAACTCTCAAACTCCGAAACTCTTCCAACTTCCCTATAAATTACTTAATTTTACAGCATGATTTCCAAACAGACCATTGATAAGATATTCTCCACGATCCGCGTTGAAGAGATTGTGGGCGAATATGTGCAGTTAAAAAGAGCAGGGTCTAACTACAAAGGGCTCAGTCCTTTTCATGATGAAAAAACACCCAGTTTTGTAGTTTCTGCCAGCAAGCAGATCTGGAAGGATTTCTCTACAGGAAAAGGAGGAACAGCCATTTCTTTCCTGATGGAAATTGAAAATTTTACGTATCCTGAGGCACTTCGCCACGCTGCAAAAAAATACGGAATTGAAATTGAAGAAGACCAGCGTGAAATTTCTGAAGAAGCAAAAAATGCCCAGACAGAAAAAGATCTGCTGTATAAAATTCATGAGGTTGCCAATACTTATTTTCAGGAGATCCTTTGGGATGATCAGGAAGGCAGAAGTATAGGACTTTCTTATTTCAAAGAGAGAGAACTCAGGGATGATATTATTAAAAAATTCCAGCTTGGATATTCTCCGGAGAAAAAGAATGCTTTCACGGCTTATGCGCTTGAAAAAGGTTATAATAAAGAAATTCTTGAGAAATCCGGACTTTCCATCTTCCCGGAAAATACACCTGCAGGGGTTGACCGTTTCAGGGAAAGGGTTATTTTCCCTATTCACAGTTTTTCAGGAAGGGTTTTAGGTTTCGGAGCAAGAATCCTGAAGAATAATGTCAAAACAGCGAAATACCTCAATTCACCGGAAACGGAAATCTACCATAAATCCAATGTTCTTTATGGATTAAACCAGAGCAAGCAGGCGATTTCAAGAAAGAATGCCTGTCTTTTGGTGGAAGGGTATATGGACGTGATTTCCCTTCATATGTCCGGAATCGAAAACGTAGTGGCAAGTTCCGGAACGTCTTTGACAACGGAACAAATCAAACTCATTAAGAGACTTACGGAAAATGTAACGATTCTTTTTGATGGTGATAATGCCGGTATCAAAGCCAGTTTCCGAAGTATTGATATGCTGCTGACTGAGGGAATGAACATCCGTGTCTTGCTTTTCCCTGATGGAGATGACCCGGATTCCTTTGCCAGAAAACATCCGCAGGAATACGTTGAAAAGTACATCGAAAATGAAGCGATGGATTTCATTGATTTCAAGGCGGAAATTCTCCTGAGAGATATCGGAAATGATCCGATTAAAAAGGCTGAAGCGATCAGAGATATTGTAAAATCTGTCTCTTTTGTACAAAATGCCCTGAAAAGAGAGGTTTATCTTAAAGAGGTTTCCAATAAATTCGGTCTTTCCGAACAGAGTCTTTTCAATGAGCTGGATGTTCAAAAGCAGATCACCCAGAATCAGACGCATCATGTTCAGCAGCAGCAGAAGGAAAAAGCAGCAGCTCCGAAAATGGAGATTGTTCCTTTGGATAAGGAAAAAGAGGATCCTTTTCTGTATGATGTATTATTCATGGAGAATAAACTGGTAGATCATATGCTGATGTTCGGAGATATTGTTCTGAAAAGGAAGAATGAGAATAATGAGGAATATCAGATTACCGTTATCGAAGAAATTCTTCATCATTTTGAAGAAGAGCAGTATACATTTTTAGTCAAAGAAAATGAGATTATTATCAATCAGGTGAGAGAAGGAATTCAAAAAGATGAACTCAGAAGTGGAAACTTTTTTGTATCTTTTATGGACGAAGAGATTACCACAAAGGTTGTAGATGCTTTAATCCCGCTGGATGAACTTGAAAACTGGGCTTCAAGAAATATCTATCCTCCCAATTATGGTGATAAAGTGGCAGATCAGATCCAGGGAGATGTTCTGTTACATAAGTACCGGTATATTGATTATCTGATCAAGGAAACAGCCAAAGAACTTGATCAGTACAGCAATACGGATGAGGTAAAATATTATGAGCTGATCAAAAAAATCACGCTTTTAAAGCAGGCTTCCATACGGTTGAGCAATATCATAGAATATTCACCGATCAAAGGGATTTATGTAGATAGGAAGAGATAAACAAGAGTCAGATTTTTGGATATTCTGTGACAAAAAGTCCTATAAAATTTTAGGAATAAATATTGTAATTTAAACTTCGAGAATATTTTAAAAATAATACATAATAGAAATATGGACATTAAAAAGGAATTCAGAGACTTCTCTGTAAAACATTTAGGAAACAACGGTTTGGTTACCGATCAGTATATGGGAATGTATGGCCCAACGAATCTTACTCCGTACATCATGGAAGAAAGAAGATTAAACGTTGCTCAGATGGACGTTTTCTCCCGTCTGATGATGGACAGAATTATTTTCCTGGGAACAGGTATTGATGATCAGGTAGCAAACATCGTTACGGCTCAGCTTTTATTCCTTGAAAGTGCTGACCCTTCAAAAGATATTCAGATCTACATCAACTCTCCTGGTGGTAGTGTATATGCGGGTCTAGGTATTTATGACACCATGCAGATCATCAAGCCGGATGTAGCGACAATCTGTACAGGTATGGCTGCTTCAATGGGAGCTGTATTATTAGTTGCAGGAGAAAAAGGAAAACGTTCTGCGCTTAAGCATTCAAGAGTAATGATCCACCAGCCTTCAGGAGGTGCTCAGGGAGTTGCTTCTGATATGGAGATCAACTTAAGAGAGATGTTGAAACTGAAGCAGGAGCTTTATGAAATCATCGGTCATCACTCAGGACAAACATATGAGTGGGTAGAAAAATCTTCTGACAGAGATTACTGGATGACTTCTGAAGAAGCAAAAGGTTACGGAATGGTAGATGAGGTTTTACAAAGATCTACTGAGAAAAAATAATTGATTATCAAATCATGAGAACCGCACCCATCTGGTGCGGTTTTTTTGTTGGGTTATGTTTTAAAATTTCTACTATTTACATTCTGCGGAATGACACAATTGGAATGGAGGTTTATCCATACAGCTTATCATTCCGAAGAAATCCGGCTGTAATAATCCGGCAAAAATACTTCATAAGAAATCGACAATGCTGGCCAAATTCCAACTGAAGACGTAAAAATTCCCATCCTCCGGAGGGGTGTCAAAAATTCAAAGAATTTTTGACGGGGTGGTTGTAAAGGTCTATAACCATTCAACATTTCTGTCCTGTAACAGAATCGCTTTCTTTTTAGATCCTATTGTTAAAAAACAATTATCATTATATTTAAGATCAGTTTACAATCGATTTATACTTTCGCAGCCATAAAAGTGAATATGAAAAAATTACTATGGTCTGCAGTCGTGCTGGCGGTATGGGCTTCATGTAAAAGTGATGATGATACAACCATAATTAATCAGGATATTAATTATTCCAAACTGCCTCAGGAATTTCCATTTACCAAACTGTCTACGATAAACGGAGTGGATGTAATCAACGGC
The DNA here is from genome assembly GCF_020733145.1 of Chryseobacterium sp. X308. Taxonomy (NCBI): domain Bacteria; kingdom Pseudomonadati; phylum Bacteroidota; class Flavobacteriia; order Flavobacteriales; family Weeksellaceae; genus Chryseobacterium; species Chryseobacterium sp. X308. The sequence continues at coordinate 5,603 of NZ_JAJFZH010000027.1, read as the reverse complement.
GGATTTGGTTCCGGTGCTGCCGCTCATCCAACAAGAAAAGGTGAGTTCTATGTCATTACAGACAGAGGTCCTAATACGGACTTCCAGAATGGTAAAAAATTCCTTGCCCCTGGCTTTACACCCACCATTATGCATTTTAAAATCAATGCAGACGGGAATGTAGAGGTCATCAAATATATTAAGCTTAAAAATCCATCCGGACAATCTATTACCGGACTTCCAAATCCTGTTGGAATGGGTAGCACAGGAGAAATAGCATATGATGCTTCCGGAAATGTATTAGGTACTGATCAGTATGGTCTTGACAGCGAAAGTATTGTTGCTGCCGCTGACGGTACATTCTGGGTCTCCGATGAATACGGACCACATATCGTCCATTACAGTGCTGATGGAATGGAGATGGAAAGAATAAGCCCGATCGGAGTAAATACAGGACCAAGAAAGTTACCTGCTGTTTTAGCGAAAAGAAGAGCCAACAGAGGAATGGAAGGACTTTGTATGACTCCTGATGGCAGAACATTGGTAGGAACCATGCAGTCGATGATGTATGTTCCCAGTAAGGCATTGGCTACCAATAAAACTTTAACGAGAATCGTCACATTTGATACGGTTACAGGACAGACTAAACAGTTTTTATACAAGCAGGATGGTGGAGCTTCAGATTCGGTTTGTGATATTACAGCAATAAGTAACAGTGAATTCCTGGTAATTGAAAGAGATGGAAATTTCGGTTCCCAGGGCGGAATCAAAAAAGTATACAGAATCAATCTGAGCAATGCAACAGATGTAAACGGAGCCGATATCACCGCTGTTGACGGAATGAAAATCAATGGAAAAGCTTTAGAACAATGTTCATGGGACGAAATTACCAATTCCGGGATAAAAGCTGTTACCAAAACATTAGCAGTAGATCTGGTAGCAAAACTGGGCTACGAACATGATAAATTCGAGGGAATTGTTTATCTTGGAAATAATAAGCTGGCTGTTTTCAATGATGATGACTTTGGAGTGGTAGATGATGGAAACGGAAATCCAAAATCCAAAATTTTACCTAAAACGGGTAAAGTAGACAAGGGAACAATGTATGTAGTCGATATTCAATAATTAGATTTTTTTAACGGAAAACGGCGGAATCGAAGATTCCGCCGTTTTTATTGTTAGATCAATGAATTCTAGTTAAAAGCTTCAATAATCTTAGAGAAATCCTCTAATTTCAAAGCTGCTCCTCCGATAAGACCTCCGTCGATATCCGGCTGAGAGAAAATTTCTTTTGCATTGTCTGGTTTTACAGAACCTCCGTAAAGAATAGAAACTTCATCAGCAACTTCCTGTCCGTATTTTGCAGCAATAATGTTTCTGATGTGAGCGTGGATTTCCTGAGCCTGCTCAGGACTTGCCGTTTCTCCTGTTCCGATAGCCCAAACCGGTTCATAAGCGATCACAACTTTCTTGATCTCTTCAGCAGAAAGCGTGAAAAGAGCTACCTCTGTCTGGTTTTTTACGACTTCAAGGTGTTGCCCTGCTTTTCTCTGTTCAAGAGTTTCTCCATTACAGTAAACAGGAATAAGACCTTTATCAAGAGCCAGTTTGATCTTTCTGTTACAGTGAGAATCTGTTTCTCCGTGATATTGTCTTCTTTCAGAATGTCCGATTAATGAACCTGTAGCATCAATTGATTCCAGCATATCTGCAGAAATTTCACCTGTGTAAGCACCGCTTTCGTGCTCGCTCATATCCTGAGAAAATACTCCGATTTCATCCTTTTCAAAAACGTCTTTTGCCATCATCAGGTATAATGCCGGTGGAGCAATCCAAACTTCACAGTTGGTAGCGTTATTGTTTTTATAGCTTAGTAACTGAATCATCAATTGCTGTGCATCAATTACATTTTTGTTCATTTTCCAGTTTCCTGCAACTATTTTTCTTCTCATAAGATTTAAATATAGATTTATTTTATTTTTTTCGTAATGGTTTATAATCCCCAAAGGTTTTTCAGTAGAACATAGAAGGTGTGCTCTTCCTCAGTTACTTTATTGTCTGCTTTGATCAAAGATTTAGCAAACTGAACAAATTTCACACGTTCATCCTCTGTAGAATCGTCATGGAAACATCTTGCATGGAATTCAAAATGATCTTTCCATTCTTCAGGCTGTAAAAGGGCCAAAGTATCCAATTCATTATCAAGGTTCATTCTGAAAGGAAATTCATCCGCCAGGTATTGCTGTACCAGCATTCCTTCCTCAGGAGCAAACTCTCCGTCTACAGAAGAAAGAATCATTAATAAATGATAACCGGCGATTGATTTATTTGATTTTTGCATGAGCTTTTATATGTTTAGGTTTAGTGTTTAAATTTGATATTTGATATTTGATATTTGATATTTGATATTTGATATTTGATATTTGATATTTGATATTTGATCCACAATTAGCTTTCGTTAAAAGATCATTCATCATTTATAATTAATTAACGTAGTCCTTTGCAGGTTGTTTATCTACAATTTTTCCATTCTCAAGAATCAGTACAAACGGGTTGCTTCTTGCTATTGTTTTAATGGCAGTTCCGTCCATTAGTACATTTTTGATGGTTTTAAAAGTATTCGGTTCTGTTGAAACTCCGTAGATAAGAGCACCTTTCTGTGCATTTACTTTTGTCTCCACTTTCTGAAGCAGGTCAGCAGGGATTTCTTTTGGATGATAGGAGAACACCAGAACAGCTTTTGGAGCGTTGATGATCTCATTGGTAACTTCCATTCCTGTAGGATCTTCAATCTTAAATTTTACAATTTCAGATTTGTAACCTTCCTTGATCAATACAGATTCATTTTTTCCATCTTCAATTTTCCACGGAGAACCTTCTGCCCAATATTCTGTTTTTTTGATATAATCATCCTGATTTACTTTTACTATCTGTCCTGTTTTTTCATTTTTCAGGGAGTAAAACGTCTTATATTCAGAAGGGTTTTTGTCAATTTTAGCTTTTTCACCTTTAATATCTGTCCCGATTTTATAATCACGGAAATCAATGATCGGTTCATGCATGATTCCCTGTGCCATAACATAAATCATTCCCAAAGAAAAGACTGTTAAAAGGATATATTGGAACGTATGGGAAGACTCTTTTGAAGTAACTCCATACTCATCTTTTTTACGGAAATCTTTTCTGTAAAGGACAAATAAGATAATCAATCCTACCAGCAGTACAACATCTTTTAAGAAGCTCTGCCAGGGAGTGAATTTGATAGCATCTCCAAAACATCCACAATCTGTTACCACATTGAAATAAGCCGAATAGAACGTCAGGAATCCAAAGAAAATACAAAGCGCAATTAATATGGATAAGGTAAATTTAAGCTTTAACTTAAGCAGCAGCATAAATCCTAAGAAAAGCTCCAGTACCACCACGATAATGGAAAACAGCAGGGCAAACTTTTCAAAAAACGGCATATTGAAAACAGCAGGAGAGAAATATTCTTCCATTTTGAAAGAAAAACCTACCAGATCCACGGCTTTCACAAAGCCTGAAAGGATAAAAATGACAGCAATAATAAAGCGTAATAAACCTTTGAGCATATTAAATATTTTTGGGTTCGAACTGATTTTCTTTTTCCGAGAACTTGATCAGACAGAAGACGGCATAATTCAGCATGTCGAAATAGTTCGCATCAAGCCCTTCCGAAACGATCGTTTGTCCCTGGTTGTCCTCAATCTGTTTGGTTCTCAATACTTTCTGATAAATAAGATCCGTAATCGAAGAAATCCTCATATCCCTCCATGCTTCACCGTAATCATGATTTTTTCTTTCCATTAAAGCTTTCGCTTCGTTGGCATATTGGTCATACAGACCTAAAATTTCTTCTTTATTTTCGTTGAAATCATTGGAAAGACCTTTTTCCAACTGAATAAGTCCAATGATAGAATAGTTCACAATGGCGATAAATTCATCTTCTTCACTCTCATCCACCATTTTTTTATCAGTCATCTGCAGCGTACGGATCCTGTTGACTTTGATATAAATCTGATCTGTAATGGAGCTTGGTCTTAAAACCCTCCATGCCGCACCATAATCCTGCAATTTTTTGCCGAAAAGATCACGGCACTGACTGATAACTTTCTCAAACTGTACTGATGTTTTTAACATAAATCTTCTTAATCTTCCAAATATACGAATTCGGTTTTAGATTTTTCAATTTGATAAGCTGAGTTTGTGAGTCAGAGGATTTGAGCGTGGGAGAGTTTGAGAGTTTGAGAGTTTGAGAGTTTCGGGATTCGGGATTCGAGTTGTTGGGTTTGAGAGTTTGAGGGTTTTTAGGGTTAGAGAGTATTTGAGGAAAGAGTTTCAATATTCGATTTATCCAGTTTTGAGGAGTAAAGGAGCAACTTCCAGCTTCTAATTTTCAACAGCTAACTTCTAAACTTCTAACTTCTAATTTCTTATTTAAAACTCATAAATCACTAATTTTGCAGCACAGAAATCATTCATCAATTATCATTTATCAATCATAACCTAACTCATGCTCTCCAACTCTCCAACTCTCCCACACTCAAACCCTCCAACTCATTCAATCAACTGCAACGGCCGATTAGTACAATTAGACACTCCAAAGATCATGGGAATCCTCAATATGACTCCGGATTCTTTCTCTGATGGCGGAAAATTCAATAATGAAAAATCAGCGTTGAAACACGCTGAAAAACTGTTGAAGGACGGAGCTGAAATACTGGATATCGGACCACAGTCTACACGTCCCGATGCAGAATTTTTAAGTGCTGAAGAAGAGATCAGCAGAATCGGAAATACCATCTCTCAGATTAAAAAAGAGTTTCCGGAAACGCTGATTTCCCTGGATACTTTTTACGCAGAAACTGTAAAATTCGGATGTAATGAAGGAATTGATCTGATCAACGATATCTCAGGCGGTCAGTATGATACGGAAATGTTCAATACAGCTGCTGAAACGAAACTTCCTTATATTCTGATGCATGTAAATCCTTCTTACGAAACCATGCATGATAAAATAAAGTTTGAAGACATTACACTGGAAGTGAACCAATATTTTTCAAAAAAAACAAAAGAACTTTTAGAAAAAGGAGTGAATGATATCATTCTTGATCCCGGTTTTGGTTTCGGAAAAACAGTGGAAGACCAGATGAAAATGATCCACGAAGTTGAATACCTCGGGTTCGGAAAATTTCCTCTGCTGATAGGGATTTCCAGAAAGTCGTTTATCTACAGGCCTTTGGGAAAATCACCGCTGGATATCAATGAGGAAACACAGAAACTGCACATGAAAGTATTGGAACAGGGAGCTAAAATTTTGAGGGTTCACGATGTGGCTGAAGCAAAGGAAACACTGACCCGTTTTTTACGAAAAAAATAAAAAGTGCAAAAAAAACTTGTGAGTAATTAAAAAGTTTATACATTTGCAATATGAATTTTACGAATCAGAAAAATATTATTGTCATTTCTATTATTGCTGTTGTCATTAACAACAGTAAAGAAACGGCATTTTAAATAGATTTTAATTTAAATTATATATAAACCGTTTCAAACTATGAAACGGTTTTTTTGTTTTAAATTTTTTATAGTATAAAAGTATGTAC
>NZ_JAJFZH010000026.1:0-46790 GCF_020733145.1 Chryseobacterium sp. X308 | reverse complement strand
ATAAAAAACTTATATTTGAAACATTAAAAAATCTATTTGGAGAAATGAAGCAATTTTACAATTCAAAAAGTTTACTTAGACTTTCTTTTTTATTCGTTTTATTATTTTCTGTAATCACCGTTGTTAATTCTTGTAAAAAAGATGATGATGAAGAATTTCAGGATCATGTGGTTCAATTCGAAGTGAAGACAACTTCCGGAGGAGAAATAATAAGTGTTGTAACACAGGTAGGTACTGCTCAGAACACCATATACAATACTCCGCAGTCTCCGATCACTTCGCCCTGGACAAGTGGAGAGTTCTTTGTAAATTCCAGCCAGGCACAGCTGAACCTTGATGCCAACGCATCAATGCCGGATGATAACTCTGAATTAACAATCAATCTTTACATCGATGGAGAAGTAGTAAGAACTGTTAAGAAAAAAGGTAAAGGTGTATTGGTTGCTTCTATTGATTACAGCTTCTTAGAACCGTAAATTATTTTAAACATTATATAAAAGAAACCGCTTTCAAAGCGGTTTTTTTTATTCTTCAATCAGGCCTTGCTGTATAGCCAGGCTGATCAATTCTGTTGAGTTCTTTGCATGAAATTTCTGCAGCAGATTCTTGCGGTGGGTGTCTACGGTAAGAGGACTTAAGAAAAGTTCTTCAGCAATTACATTACTTGTTTTCCCCTGTGCTACCATCTGTAGAATTTGTTTCTCTCTTTTAGTGAGCCTCGGAACAGGAGGGATATTCTGAGAAGGAAGACTGATTATCTGCTTGGTTTCATTGCAGAAAACAATATCTCCGGAAAGCGCCCCTCTTATAGATACCACAAGATCATCAATGGAAGTATTTTTGAGAAGATAGCCGCTTGCTCCGTTTTGTATAGACTGCATAATAATACTTCTTTCCGAACGGTTGCTGAACATAATGACAGAGGTATTGGGTGATATTTTTTTTATTTCTCTGCAGAGATCTGTACCGTTGGAATCAGGGAGCGAAATGTCCAGAAGAACAATATCTGCCATTTCCGACCGGATAAAACCCAGTGTTTCCTCACCGGATGCAAAACTTCCTGCTACATGAAAGAAAGGCTGGCTTTTCAGCATCATTCTTAAGCCTTCAATGACAATAGGATGATCATCTACAATGACAATATTTATTTTTTCATTCTCCATGGATATTGAGTTCTATATTAATTGCTGTTCCCTGATAGTCAGAATTGATTTCCATTTTTCCTTTCAGATAATTGACTCTGTTTTTCAGATTACGAAGCCCCATACTTTTGGTAGTGTTTTCTATATTTTTATCAAATCCTTTTCCATTATCTTCAATCGTGATCAGAAAATTTTCGCCGGATTGTGAACATTGTAGCAGAATACTGCTGGCTTCAGCATGTTTTACAGCATTGGCCAGTAACTCCTGTACAATCCTGTAAATATTAAGCTGGATATTTAAAGGTAATGATTTGTCAATATCAATAGCCTGAAAGTCAATTTCAAGATTTTTTCTGCTGTAAAATTCACACAAATCATGTATGGCGGTTTCCAAACCAAAATTAAGCAATGATTCAGGCATTAAATTTCGGGCTACGTGGCGAAGTTCACTTACAGAACTATCAAGTTGTCCGAGAATTTTATAAAACTCCTCATCTTTTTCAGGGTTTAAATGACTGGAAGACCAGGTAGAAAAATTGATTTTCACACCGGCAAGCATTCCTCCAAGGCCATCATGAAGGTCTCTTGCAATACGTTCTCTTTCCCTTTCTTCACCATCAAGAATAGCTTTGGTTAATGATAATTCTTCCTTTTGCTTAATATCATTGAGTTTCTGCTCGTTTATTTTTTTATTTTTTCTGAAAATAATAAACAGAAAGATCAGAAGGCTTAAGGCCAGCAATAAAACCAGACCCATTCCCCATAAATAAGAATTTTTCTTGTTGACTTCCAGATCTTTTTGATTCTTTTCAGCATTTAAGGTTGCTATTTTTCTTTCTTTTTCAGCGGTATTGAATTTAGTTTCGAGTTTGTTGATTTCAAGCTTTACATTTTCTGTATTTAAACTATCATTGAGTTTGGAATATCTTTGTTCCCACAGGAGCGCTTCTTTAGTATCTCCCAGTTCTTCATTAAGCAGGGAAAGCTGCTTATAAAAAGTTTTTCTGTTATTAAGATCAATAGCCAGGGATTTTTCCGTTAAAACATCTTCCAGGGTAGTTTTAGCTTCCTTATATCTTTTAAGTTTCTTTAAAATGTCAAACTTGTTGAAATAAAACATTTGTGCCAGGAGATTCTGATTGTACTTTCTGGTATAAAAAATTCCTTTTTCTATTACAGGAAGAGCTTCCTCATTTTTCTGCCGGGTAATATACAACAGGGTTTTGCTGTAATAATAAAAAGCATTGGATGAAGATTCAGGATATGCCCTGATAAGCTTTTCGGCTTTATTCAAATACTTTTCTGCCTGGTCTCCATTGGCCTGATAACAGAAATTGTTGGCAGAATTGAGATAGGTAAAAAATAGCTCAGCAGAATTCGGATATTGTTTTTCAAGAATTTCCAGGGCTTTGTTATTATAACCTTCAGCTTTTTTAAACTGGGCATTATAAGTAAGAATCACTGCAAGCTGAGTATACAGGAACCCCAGGTTTCTGCTGTTCTTATATTTTTCAACCAACGGGATACTCTTTTCAAGCATGATTTTAACCAAAGGAATATAACCCTCTTTATCCTTTTGCGAAACTCCGTAGCTGTACCAGGCAAGAGCTTGGAGAAAATCGGATTCTTCATTTTTGAATTTTGATAAAGACCGAATAGCCTGCTGATAAGAAACAGCAGCTTTCTTCTTATTCCTGTCCAGATTATACTGTCCTTCGTAATAATAATATTTGGCTGAAATAAAAGGATGGCTTCGCGCCAGTATTTTTCCGTTGGAAAGATATTTCCTGCTCAAAACAGAATCATTGTTCCTGTAATAATTGGATAAAAGGAAAAAGGCCGTTGCTTTTGAAGTATCAGGATGATTTCCTTTTGTAATACTTTGTAAGCTGTCTATATAAGATTTCTCATTAAGCGGAATGATTTGCTGGGATTGTAACGCCAAAGACAAAAACAGGCTTAACAGGACAAGTAATCTCTTCATTATGGATCAATTCTGTAAAATATTTTTTTAAACGCTCAATTTAATTAAAAATTTTAGCATAAAAAATACCGGAATTTAGGTAGAAAAAATTACTGGTTTTTCAGGATTGATAGACGTAGGTGATGCTCATAGCTTTGCAGATATCAAATCATGGATCATAGAATATTCAATATAGTAACTAAAATTTAAACAAAAGATTATGAAAAAAATGAGTATGAATAAGCTGTTAAGAGGGGCATTCGTTGCAGTAATAGCAGCAATGCTTATTGGATTTACAGCGTCATGCAGTAACGATGATGACGACAACAATGTGAATGGAGCAGGGAAAAGTCATAAAGTGGTCTTTAAAGCAATCGCTTCTTCAGGCAGTAATATTGACGTAGCGGTATACGGAATTGATGGTAATCCTACCACTGCAACAAGTCTTAGCGGAACAACATGGAGCAGCCCTGAGGTAACATCAGAACCGGGAGCATACAATGCCACCGTTGGAGTAAACGCTGTCGGACCGGATGCTTCTGCAACTTTGAAAGTTCAGATCTGGGTAGACGGAGAACTGAAGAAAGAAGGAACTTCCAGTGGACAATATTTGTCGGCTACTACAAGCTATACATTTTAATATTAAATTTATTTAGGAAATGAAATCGGCGCTGAGATGAATCCCAGCGCCGATTTTTATATAGTGTTTCAGATTAGCTTACTTTGACAATAAAGTAGCTTTTCTTACCTTTTTGAAGCAATAAAAATTTACCATCAATAAGATCTGTTTCATTGGCTGTAAAAGTATCATTTACTTTTTGCTTGTTGACAGAAATTGAATTTCCTTTAATCTCTCTTTGTGCCTCACTTTTAGATTTCAAGAACCCTGATTTTTCAGAAAGAAGATCAACAATATTCACTCCCAGAACATCAGCTTTTGCAATTTCTTTCTGAGGAACACCATCAAAAACTTCCAGGAAAGTTTCCTCATCAAGGCTTACAAGATCTTCAGCAGTAGAACGTCCGAAAAGAATTTCAGAAGCTTTCAATGCTTTTTCATACTCTTCTCTTCCATGTACCCAAACGGTAACTTCTTCTGCAAGTTTCTTCTGTAGCTTTCTTTCGTGTGGGGCTGTTTTATGTTCTTCAATTAAAGCTTCAATTTCTTCTTTTCCTAAGAAAGTATAGAATTTGATGAATCTTTCAGCATCCTCATCCGTAGCATTCAGCCAGAACTGGTAGAACTTGTAAGGAGAAGTTTTCTTTTTATCCAGCCAGTAATTTTCCCCGCTTTCAGACTTTCCGAATTTGGAACCGTCTGCTTTCGTAATTAAAGGAACTGTTAAAGCAAAAGCTTCACCCTGAGCTTTTCTACGGATCAATTCTGTTCCTGTAGTGATGTTTCCCCACTGGTCAGAACCTCCCATTTGAAGCTTCACATTATTGTTTTGGTATAAATGAAGGAAATCATATCCCTGGATTAACTGGTATGTGAATTCTGTAAAGCTCATTCCGTCTGCACCGGATTCTCCTGAGAATCTTTTCTTTACGGAATCTTTTGCCATCATATAGTTGACCGTGATATTCTTTCCGACATTTTTAGCAAAATCAAGGAAAGAAATATTCTTCATCCAGTCGTAGTTATTTACCAGCTCAGCTTTGTTTGGCTCATTTCCTTCAAAATTAAGGAACTTTGAAAGCTGTTTCTTTAAACAGTCTACATAATGTAAAAGAGTTTCCTCATCCAGAAGATTTCTTTCAGCAGATTTCCCGGATGGATCTCCGATCATTCCTGTAGCACCTCCTACCAGAGCAATAGGTTTGTGGCCATGCAGCTGGAAGTGAGCCAGGATTTTTATCTGGATAAGACTTCCGATATGTAAAGAATCGGCGGTAGGATCAAAACCAATATATGCAGTAGTTACCTCTTTATTCAGTTGTTCGTCGGTTCCTGGCATCATATCGGCAAACAGACCACGCCATTTCAGTTCTTCTATAAAGGAATTCATTGATTTTTAACTTTAAAATTTTAAGATGCAAAGATAATAAATTCCGAAGTATTAAGGTAAAGCCTTTTTACCATTTTAGCTTTCCTATACTTTGTTTTTCAGCCCAAATAATCTATATTTGTTATTAATGAACGACGAACAGCTATTCCTGCTCATCCAGAAGGCCAAGGATAAAGACCAGAAGGCCCAGACTAAACTCATCAATGTTTTTTGGGTGGATGTTTTCTCCTTTGTTATGAAGAAAGTGAGAGATGAAAATGATGCCGATGAAATTACTGTCAATGTTTTTTCAAAAGTACTGTCAAAACTGGATATGTTCGATCCTCATTTTCAGTTTAAAACCTGGGTATTGACCATTGCCCAGAATACCGTTATTGATTTCTGGAGAAAGAAAAACCGCGACAACGAAGACGCTGTTGAAAATCTTGATGAGGTCAAAAACCAATACGCAAAATCACCGGAAGAACTGCTTATTTCTGAAGAAGAACAGAAGAAAATCATCAAAACCATAGAATCCCTGGATGCCAATTATCAGGACATTATCAGATTGAGATTTTTTGAAGAAAAAAGTATCAAAGAAATTGCTGATGAATTGGGAATTTCAGTCGCCAATACCAAAGTAAGGGTCATGCGGGCCAAAAAAGTCCTGGCAGAACTCCTGAAAAATAATGAGTTTGATGATCATTAAATTCAATAATATTATTCAATAGAAACGGACTTGTCATTCTGAACGAAATGAAATGTAGTGAAGAATCTCATAATTTGTTCATCAATAAGATTCTTCCTTCGCCAGAACAACAAGATTCACAATTGGCTTCAGCCAACTTAAATATTACGACTTTTATTTAAAAATAAACTTCCTCTTTTGTTTTGGGAAGAACTATTTTTTGCTGCTTTTCCTGGTTTCTGTTCTGCAGATTGATCTTTAGTCCTTTTTTAATATAAGTTTCCTTTAAGGATTTACCATATTCAGCTGTATTTTCTACTTCTTTGGAATAGTTCAGCTGTCCTGTTGAAAGGTTAAAATCTATATCTTTCCAGTAATCTCCCGGCCTTCCCGAAGTAGAGGAGGTTCCTATCAGTTCAAAATGTCCGTTCTGAAATCTGTATTTGTCTGTAACATCCCATTTCCAGCTGCTTCCGCCGTTTTGAGAAATGATCAGAATTCCTTTTTCTATTTTCGTTTCTCTGTAAGGGTCACCCATCATACCTCCGCCGTTGCTTTCCATAACAGCATTTCTGGATTTTTCAAGGATTGTCCATGCCCCGCCAACCTTTTTCAAGATCTGGATTTCACGGATATTTCCCATATCGGTTGTATCCTTTGTGTTGTAAATAATTACTTTTTCAGGAATTTTATCACCATCAAGATCTCCTTCTACAGTTTCAATAACCGTGGAACCTGCAGGCTGAAATTGTTTTTGGGCAAGAGAAAACGTTCCGCATATCGCGGATAAAAGGAAGAATATTTTTTTCATAAGAATATTTTGAAGAGATAAATATACAAATGATATTTTGAATGATCAGTTTCATCAATATTTCCGGTTGATGGTTTCCATTAAAAAATCCTTAACTTTGAACTTCAATTTTAGAAATGGAAAATTCAGTTCAAGACACTACCGTTCAAAAACCAAAATGGATCCGCGTAAAACTTCCTACCGGAAAGAATTACAGAGAGCTGAGAACTTTGGTTGATAAATATAAATTAAACACCATTTGCCAAAGCGGAAGCTGCCCGAACATGGGAGAATGTTGGGGTGAAGGTACAGCTACTTTCATGATTCTAGGAAATATCTGTACGAGAAGCTGTGGATTCTGTGGTGTAAAAACAGGAAAACCACTTGATGTAAACTGGGATGAGCCTGAAAAAGTAGCAAGATCCATCAAGTTAATGAAGATCAAACATGCCGTGCTTACTTCCGTAGACCGCGATGATCTGAAAGATATGGGATCTATTCTTTGGGGAGAAACAGTGAATGCCGTAAGAAGAATTTCTCCGGGAACCACAATGGAAACATTGATTCCTGACTTTCAGGGTATCACAAAACACCTTGACAGATTAGTAGAAGTAGCTCCTGAAGTAATCTCTCACAACATGGAAACGGTAAAACGTCTGACCAGAGAAGTAAGAATCCAGGCAAAATATGAAAGAAGCCTTGAAGTATTAAGATATCTGAAAGAAGCCGGACAAAGAAGAACCAAAACAGGAGTAATGCTTGGATTGGGAGAAACTAAAGATGAGGTTTTCCAGACCATCGAAGATATCAGGAATGCTAATGTAGATGTCATCACCCTTGGACAATATCTTCAGCCGACTAAAAAACATCTTCCGGTAAAGAAATTTATCACACCTGAAGAATTTGATGAGTTTGGGGATTTTGCAAGAAGCTTAGGTTTCAGACACGTTGAAAGTTCTCCTCTTGTAAGAAGTTCTTACCACGCAGAAAAACATATTCACTAAAATACAGACCGTTCAGCAATGAGCGGTTTTTTGTTTTTTTAGGTAGCAGGGATCAGATAGCAGATTATAGGTGATAGGTTGCAGATATTAGTGGTTACTAATGAAGGCGGCAATCGTTACAATAACGACTGTCATCATTCCCATCCTTTGGTAGGGTGGCAAAAATTCAAAGAATTTTTGACGGGGTGGTTTAAAAACCTACTTATTACAAACCGTTTCCCTCGTAATAGGAGCAATTCTTCCATTAATCTCAATCGGTCTGAAATGTTTCTTCTTAAACTCGGAAGGTGTTTCTCCCGTATGCTGCTTAAACAATTTATTAAAATAAGAAAGACTTTCAAAACCTACCTGAAAACAAACTTCCGTTACAGATTGATCTTTCAGCAGAAATATTTTAGCCTGATTGATCCTGTAATTGTTAACAAAATCCGTAAACGTCATATTCGTCTGCTTTTTAAAATACCGGCAGAAAGCAGGAGTACTCAAGCTGACAACTTCGGCCACTTCATTGACATTGGGCTTCCGGTCATAATTTTCGTGGATATAGTCGTAGATGGTTCCCATTCTGATTTTATCATTCAAAAACCATTTGATCCGGGTATCTTCCTTATTCAATTCTTTCACTTCTGTGGAATGGGCAAGAATTTGCAGAATTTCAATCAGTCCAACCAAAGATTCAAAAGAGTTTTTATCTTTAATAGCCTGTAGTTTTTCAACAACTGTATTTTTGGTTTCTCCGGAAAATGAAAGTCCGAGATAGGACCGTTCCAAAAGGTTCTTAATATTCTCAAATTCCGGAACAGGAAGAATAATGTCCTGAAGGAAGCTTTCCCGCATCTGTAATACAAGCTGCCTGCATTCGGTCTGAATACCATAGTCAAAATTAAGATGAGGAACGTTGGAACCAATCAGTAAAAGATCACTGTCTGTAAAGCCGGAAATGTTTTTTCCAACGTGACGGATTCCGTTCACAGCTTCTACATATACCAGCTCAATTTCCGGATGATAATGCCAGAAAAAACAGTTTTTCAGAGAAGGAGAAAATAGCTTGAATGATTTCCCTTTTTCAAACTCAATAATTTCTTTCTGGATCTTCATTTTGTTCTTATTTGATTGTTTCTGAATTTAAAATTAAGTAAAAAGGTTAATATGGAGCAAATTTTTATCATTCAAAGAGGAGTGAAATTCAAACTTTCTTGCGATTTTTGCACTTTCAAAATAAAGATACTCAGGTGATCCTTTAACTTGAAGGAAATTAATTCAGAAAAAGATTTAGAGACAATGAAGATTGATAAAAGAATAATACCACTGGCAATTGGTGGTTTAGGGATAGGAACAACGGAATTTACCGTTATGGGACTGCTGCCGGATATTGCCAAAACATTACAGATTACGATTCCGCAAGCCGGACATTTGATTTCAGCATATGCCATGGGCGTGGTTATCGGAGCTCCAATCCTGATTGGATATTCTGTAAAATTCCCTCCGAAAAAAGTCCTGATGGCTTTTATGATTCTTTTTACATTATTTAATGCGCTTTCTGCTATTGCTCCGGGATACAACAGTATGCTGGTTATCCGTTTTATGTCCGGACTTCCGCATGGAGCCTTCTTCGGTGTAGGAACAGTAGTGGCTTCAAGAATGGCAGGAAAAGGAAAAGAAGCATTTTATATATCGATGATGTTTACAGGGCTTACGGTTGCCAATCTCGCAATGGTGCCTCTGGTCACCTATATCGGGCATACCTTCCATTGGAGACTGTACTTTGCGATTGTAGCAGTGATTGGTCTTTTTGCCATTTTATTTTTAAAAATGTGGCTTCCCAATCTGGAATCCAACCAGAATACCCATTTCATGGAAGAACTGAAATTCCTTAAAAATAAACAGTCGTGGCTGGTATTGGCTATTACAGCCATTGGATTTGGAGGATTGTTCACATGGCTGAGCTATATTACTCCTTTAATGACTGTTGTTGCCGGGATCAAAAGCAGCCAGATGGCTTATGTAATGGTACTTGCCGGAGCCGGAATGGTAGTTGGAAATCTTGTGGGAGGAGTTGTTTCAGATAAATTAGGTCCTGAGAAAACCTGTGTACTCCTGATCTTCCTGATGATGATTTCTCTTGGGGGTGTTTTCTTCCTTGCAGAATATAAAAATATTGCTTTGGTACTGACGTTTATGTGTGGCGCGCTATCCATGTCTATTGCTTCACCTATCAATATTATGATGATGAAAGCAGCCCCGAAAAGTGAAATGATGGCCGCAGCTTTTATGCAGGCCGGTTTCAATATTGCCAATGCAATGGGAGCTTTCCTTGGAGGAATTCCTTTGGAATATGGGTACTCATTCAACTATCCATCGTTGGTGGGAGTGGGGATGACCTTTATCGGACTGGTTATAAGTGTAAGATATATGTACCTGTATGGTTCAAAAACTGAGAAAGAAGAAATGGCTGCAGAATGCGTATCATGTGATAAATAAAAAAGGGAGTCACCGTTAAAAATAACATCGCCTGTTTCAGTAAGAAACAGGCGATTTTTTATCAAATAAATGTTATGCCTCTACCTCATCTCCGTTTTTACACCAGTAGAGGGCATTGTATAAATTTTCTTTGGGGAAAGATTTAAACTCTCCCGGCATCAGAACACTGAAAACACTGGTGAAATTCCGTATCCCTTCTTTATCCGTAACAATGGCTGAGCGGTTCCAGTTGGTAAGATTTTTCAGTCCCAACAATAAATCTTCAAGCCATGCACCCATGGTAAAATTATCCAGATCGGTATCCAAATACAATAAATAATTCAGCTCACCGAACTGCTCTACCTTCTCTTTTACACGCGGAATTACCAGTTTTTCAAAATCCTCTTTCGTTACTTCACCCGTCGCATTGAATGCCGCAACATTCTCCGGGGCTTCTGGAATAATTGTTATCATAATAAATATTTTTATGGTGGTTCAGTTTAAAAGAATAACAATAATTACACCATAATTTAGTAGAAAATTGTTAAAAAAGGTATAAATGTTGTTAGTTTCAGTGTAAAATATTAATATGAATCTCAAATCAAATGAACCTTTCTGGCTTATAAAAAACGGATTGTTAGCATCTTATCCATCGTTAAAATCAAATGAAGAATGTGATGTTCTTGTTATAGGAGGTGGGATTACAGGAAGCGTGATTGCTCATCAGATGATAAAAGACGGGTACAAAACCATCCTGATTGATAAACGCGAACTTTGCAACGGAAGTACTTCCGCCACCACTTCAATGTTACAGTACGAAATAGATGTTCCTCTGTATGAGCTGATAGATCAGATAGGGAAAAAAGGAGCGGTCTTAAGCTATAAAGCCTGTAGCGATGCTATTGATACCCTGGAAAAAATGACAAAAACCATCAGATCCAAAGCAGGTTTCAAACGCAAAAAATCATTGTATTATGTCTCGAAAAAGAAAGATCTGGAATGGCTGACAAAAGAATATGAGGCGAGAAAGGCTGCCGGATTTGAAGTAAAGTGGCTGTCTTCAGATCGTGTTTTGAAACAGTTCGGCTTTGAAAATACGTATGGCGGAATCTTATCAAAACAAGGTGCAAGCATTGATGCTTTTCAATTCGCTCATGAGCTTTTCATGCATAATGTAAAGAAAGGATTGAAGGTATTTGATAAAACTGAAATGGTAAAAGTGGAGGAGCATAAAGGATTTAATCTGGTTACCACAGACAGCGGATATCAGATCAAAGCAAAAAAGATGATTTACTGTATAGGATATGAAAGCAAAAACCTGATCAAAGAAAACTTTGTCAACCTGAAAAGTACTTATGCAGCCGTCTCTGAAATTGATAAAGACAAGTTCAAAAACATCAGCAGCACATTAGTATGGAATACCGATACTCCTTATCTCTATATGCGGACTACCGATGACGGAAGGCTTTTGATAGGAGGCGAAGATGAGGATTTTTATAATGCAGAAAAGCGTGATGCTATTTTAGATCAAAAAGAACAAAAGATCATCAAAACATTAAAGAAAATAAAACCTGATTACCATTTCTATACAGACTTTGTCTGGGCAGGAACTTTTGGTGAAACAAAAGACGGTTTACCCTATATCAGTGAGCATAAAAAATTTAAAAATTCTTATTTTGTGTTGGGCTTCGGAGGAAACGGAATTACTTTTTCGGTAGCAGGAATGGAAATGGCCTCTTTGTTTATGAAAGGCAAAAAGCATCCTTTATCAAGGTATTTTAAATTTGGAAGATGATCTTACCACAAAAGTCACAAAGATTTTAAATCTTCTACATATTTTAAGCTTCAGGTTTGCGAATGCCAGGTGTAAAAAGGTTACTTGGATTCCTACGGAATGACATACTGACTGCATAAATCATTATTTCAATTGTGTCATTCCGTAAGAATCTAAGCTAAATTATTGTAAGATAAAGAGCACTTATCATAATGGTACCGAATAGCATAAAAGCGGGCCTTAACCCGCTTTAACTACAAACTATACCCATTCTTTTTCGCAAGTTCAAGAATTGAGCTCTCAATGGCTTTTCCCAAATCATCAGAATCATCATTTCCTCTTTTTTTCATTTCGGAATCAATATAAGCCTGGCGTTTTCTGGAAAGTTCTTCTATTTCCTTTTGAATTGTATCACGTGCTGCTGATTTGGCAGCAATCGTTTTTTGAATTTCTTCCTTACTTTTTCCTTTCAACGCTGGAGGAAGTTCACTTTCTTTTACTGTCGCAATAAATCCGGCATCTTTTTCAGCTTTATCTACCAGATCCCAGTGATCATTTTTGTAAGCGTTCTTTTTGGATTTGGCAACTGCTCTTTCCACGAGGTTGGATGCCGATTGGGCTTCTGCATTTTTATCCTGTGTGATCTGCTTAAGCCTGTATTCTGAACCATGATTTCCGTAGTAGATATAAGTATCATTTAACCTGGCATTGCATTCGGAAATTCTTTTGTCGTAAGGTGTTTCAATATACATCACTTTTCTGTCGCTGTCGATATTGAAATATTTTCCTCCTCCCAGGGATGCTCCGTTTTGCCAGAAGGTCTGGATTCCCTCTTCGCGGCTTCCACAGAAAATGGTGTTGGTGTAAATATTTTTAGCTTTTGCTTTTGAAACAACCTCTTTATAATTTATTTTTCCCTGATCAAATGCTTCATTACCGGCAATATAAATCAGTTTCATACTTTTTTCATTCCCATCCCAATTGAGGTTGGCAGAGGCATCACGGATCACTGCACCGCAATATTCACTGCCTCCATTGGTTCTTAAGGCAAATAATTTTTCAGAAACAAGATCCAGATCCTGAGTGAGAGGAGTGACCTGGCGGATGTAATTTTCATCACGGATTCCGTCGTTGCCATATTCATAAAGGGCAATTTCGATCTCGGGAGCCTTTCCGTTGTACTTAAGAGTGGTAAGTGTATTCACAATATTCCACAGCCTGGATTTTGCCTGGTCAATCAATCCGTCCATACTATTGGAAGTATCCAGCAGAAGAGCAACCTGAATTTTATTGTCTTTTACCGTTGAGGTTACCGGAATTAATGTTGTTTTTTGTACCGGTAAATGATTGTCAGTATTACTATTTGCAGAGCGGTTTTCCTGCATGTTTCCGGAGCTTAACAAAGCTGTACCGGCTGCAAGTGCTAAGATTTTTAACGTTGTCATATTGTTGTTGTTTATTGGTTATTTGTTGTAATCGAAAATTTTTAAATCCTATTATTTTAAATTCCTGAAGTAAAATTATCTTTATTTAAGGCTGGAAATCGGGAAACTTGGTGAACTGAAGGTTTCACTTGGTGGATGATAAAAACGGAAGGTTCTGATTATATGTGATCGTAAGAATCTAATGTGTCATTTCAATACTGTCAGGCTGAGCGGAGTCGAAGCCTTTACCATTCGAAAAACTTTAATAGATCGGCAGGTATTTTTCTTCAGTCAAAAACGCAATAACCCAATAGTAAAAAACAAAAAAACTGCCCAAAAGGCAGCTTTCTTACATCTGTTATTTTAAAGGATTTCGTATTTTGTTTTAATGCTGTATTTCAGCTTGATGTTTTCAATATTATCAAAAGAAAAATCGACCGGAGCATCAGCCATTTCCAACTGGATATTGCTTGCTCTTCCTTTGTAGGCTGCCGGCATAATCATATCGCTGGTGTAATCTTCTATCTCTACAATTTCAAGGGCATTTCCTGTCTTTTTACCCATACTTTCCAGTAAGTAGTCTGCTTTCTCTTTGGCTGCTTTCAAAGCGTTGATCTTCACTGCTTTTCTGAAATCTGCAATTTTGGTATTCTTTACCTCCGCGATATTCAGGCTGCTTACCCACTTTTGATTCAGGTCTTCAAAGATTTTGCTGAGGTTTGATTTTATACCTGCTTTAAAATGATAGTTTTTAGAAAACTTAGCGGTTTTAGAGTAGATATTCTGATACATGGATTTGAATTTGATATCCTCGTTCTTTACCCCTGCATTTTTTAAAATATCAAATAATTTCTTTTCATTATCTGCCAGATCGTTTTTATTATCAGCTTTTATCCCGATACTGAAGATAATTTCATCCGGTTCTACTTCCATTTCTGCCACTCCTGTTACTTCAATTGCGTTTTTCTTTACTTCCTGAGCGTTTACAAAACTACCAAGAGTTAAAATTCCGATTAATAAAAAATGTTTCAATTTCATAATTTCCTGTTTTTAAATTTTTAATTCTGATGTAAAATTACACAGATCAGTAACCGAAATCCGGGAGACTTGGTGAAATGGAACTTTCACTTGGTGAATAGTTTTTGAGCAGACTATATATATGTATATCTTTGTTTTATGAAAATGCTTAAACTCTTTACTCTATTCTTACTGGTGCTTTCGGGAAATACAATCTTTTCCCAAACCACCAATAACAGCAGTGCTGCTGTGGAAGAAGTGCAGGTAGAAACAAAGAAGCTGAAAAGAGCAATGGACACCAAAAACGAACCTGCCCAGGCAGATTCTTATTATAACATCGGTGAAACATTTTTCAATAGCGGAAACTTTCCCAAAAGTGAAGAGTATTATACAAAAGCAAAAAAACTGTATGAAAAGCTCAATGATAAACCCAATATTGAAAAAGCAACCAGAAGATTAGCCCAGTCACAGGAGAAACAGAATAAAATAACACCAGCCATCAGCAATTACAGCATGGCTGCACAGGTAAGTTACAGCGAAAAAAGTAAAGCTGTGAATTCTAATGATGCGGCAAGACTTTCTTCTCCTACACCCGAACTGAAAGCAGAAGCGATTCAGAATAATATCAATCTGACTAAAAAGGAAAATGATCAGGGAGACCTTGCAGAAAGCTACAGCCAGCTGGCAGATGTTAACCTGAAACAGAAAGATGTTTCCAGTGCTGAAGAAAACCTGAATACAGCCTATAAAATTTCTAAAAAAGAAGCTCCTCAACAGGCTCTTGCCATCAATCAGAAGCTGGCAGACCTGTATGTTGAAAACAAAAACTTCGAAAAAGCTATTGAAGCCAAGAAGAAAGTTTTGAAAGAAGACTTTGTAAAAGAAAACTCGCAGGAAAAAGTTAATCAGATTCAGGAACTGGCAGATATCTATATTAAAAAAAATGATCCGGAGGAAGCCGTAGATCTTTTAAAAAATGCCTATGGAATTGCGCTGGACAAAGGTCATACACTGGAAGCACAGAAAAGTGTAAAAAAGCTGGACAGCCTTTATGCGATCTCAGGAAATATTGATGCCTCCGTTCAGTTATACAGAGACTTTTTGGGAAAACTTCCAAATCTTGTTTCCAAAGACAGAAGCCTTGTTGATAATAAAATTCTGGAAGATACAGAACAGCGGATTTCACAGCTGGAAAAAGAAAAAGAGTTGAAAGATGAATTGATCAGAAAGAAAAATGTATTTAATTACGGTCTGATCGGAGCGTTGATTGTACTCACCGGACTTATTATTTTCATTTTCAGAATGCTGAAAAAAGTTCAGATTAAAAATAAGAAAATAGCTCTTCAGTCGCTGCGAAGAGAGATGAATCCTCATTTTATTTTTAACAGTTTAAATAGTGTCAACCATTTTATAGCCACCAATAATGAGCTTGAAGCGAATCAGTATCTTACAAAATTTTCGAAGCTGATGCGTGGTGTAATGGAAAATTCCACCGAAGATTTTATCCCTTTTCAACAGGAGCTTGACCTTTTGCAAAATTATCTGGCGCTTGAAAAGACCCGTTTTGCAGATAAATTCGATTACGAAATTGAAGTAGATGAAAATCTGAATATGCAAAACCTTCAGGTTCCGGGAATGCTGATACAGCCGTTTCTGGAAAATGCTGTCTGGCACGGACTCCGTTACAGAACCGAAAAAGGATTTTTAACAGTAAGCTTCGAAAAAAGTGACTCGCATCTTGAAATCCTTATTGAAGACAACGGAATAGGTATTGAGGAAAGTAAAAAGCAGAAAACAGAACATCAGAAAACAAGAGAGGGCAGGGGAATGAAAAATACGCTGGAAAGAATTCAGCTCCTGAACGATCTGTATAAAAAAGACATCACCTGCTCTATAAAGGATAAAGAAAATAACAGTGGAGTTTTGGTGACTATCCGGATGAATCTTGCTTAGCAGGATTAAGGCGGACTGTAAGTTTTGGACCAATTGTACGATTGGTTAAATATCACTAATTTGCATCTGCAATCTGTTACCTGCCACCTAAAATCTGCTCAAATGAAAATAAAAGCTGTCATTGTTGACGATGAACTTATAGCAAGAGAAGTTTTACGAAACTATCTTACCAAATACTGTCCGCAGGTGGAAATTCTGGGTGAAGCTGAAAATATCAAAGAAGCAGTTCCGTTAATTGCTGAAAAACAGCCTCAATTGGTCTTTCTGGATGTAGAAATGCCTTTCGGAAATGCTTTTGATGTGCTGGAAGCTACCAAAGATTTCTCCTATGAAACCATTTTCATTACTGCATTTTCACAATATTCTTTACAGGCTTTAAATAAATCAGCAAGCTATTATATTTTAAAACCTATTGATATTCAGGAACTGATTCTGGCAGTGAATAAAGTAGCGGAAAGTCTTGAGAAAAAAGAGGAACTCAACCGGAATAAGATCCTTCTTGAGAATCTGAAATTAAAACCTGAAAAACAGCAGCTGATTCTTCCTACCTTACAAGGATTCGATGTGGTAAAAACGGAAGATATTGTAAGACTCCAGGCGGATGGAAATTTTACTCAGGTATATCTTACAGATGGTTCAAAGAAGATGGTGTGCCGTTTTCTGAAACACTTTGATGATCTTCTGGAAAACCCGTTTGTCAGGGTTCACAGGTCTCATATCATTAATACAGGTTTTGTAAAATCCTATCATAAAAGCGGAACCGTGATGCTGGCGGATGATACGGAAATAGAGGTTTCAGGAAGCTTTAAAGATAATTTCCTGAAAGTATTTTCATAGAATTTATGGGTCATTAACAGACCAAAGGCATTATTTTTGACGTTCTATCATAACCACCAAAATATTCCTGTCATGAAAACCATTCATAAAATTATACTTCCCGTTTCATTGGGAGCACTGGGGCTTATTATTTTCAATTCCTGTTCTGTAAGAATTCCCAGGGGAGCATCTGCGGTAAAGAATTTTAATCTTAAAAAATATCTGGGCAAGTGGTATGAGGTCGCCCGTTTCGACTACAGGTTTGAGAAAAACATGGACAATGTTACTGCAGAGTATACAGAGAATCCGGATGGTACCATTCAGGTAAGAAATAAAGGCTATGATTACACTAAAAAAGTATGGAATGAATCTATCGGGGAAGCAAAATTCGTAAAAGATCCTGCGGAAGCCCGTTTGAAAGTTTCATTTTTTAAACCGATCTGGGCCGGTTACAACGTCATAGATATTGATGAAGACTATCAATATGCTCTTGTGGCAGGAAGCAGTTTAAAATATCTGTGGATCCTTTCCCGTACCACGAGCATTCCGGAAAGTATCCGTCAGCGTTTCCTCCAGAAAGCAAAAAAAATCGGCTATAATACCGATGAGCTGATCTGGGTAAGGCATAATCAATAAAGAATAGTCCAAATCGCAAAATTGCGAAAGGGCAAAAATGCAGATAAGTATATTATGTACAGTTTTGCCCTTTTATCTATTAGCTGTTAATATATTCTTTCCATTCTTCAAAACGGTGATCTATCACCTGTTTCATCAGATCATAATTTTCATAGGTATCCTCAATGTGATAGAAAGTTTCATATTCATAGTCATTTTCTTCTGCTTTAGCATCAAAAATATTCACGTAATCATCAGCGAATGAGCTGTATCTGTTTCCAAAATCGGTATCATCAGCATAATAATCCTTTGCAAAAAGATTTCCCAGTTCATTCAGGTCATATTCTGAGAATTTTCCGTCGCAGGAATCCATAATGAATTCAGCACCGGTTATTTCTCTTCGCTTTACTTTTTCTATTTCCTCTTCACCATCTTCCTTCAGTTCATCAGAGATCAGATCGTTATGGATACACCAGTTCAGGAACATTCCTGTGTGGGTAGCCCCGTTTTTCTGAGGAAGGCCTTCCGGAAAATCACCGCCATAATGCCATGAAGCATCATCATATTTAGACATAATTTGTATTGTAATTTTAGATAATTTCTTCAAAAATAGAAAAAATCAATTTATATTGCCGCTGCCACAGAATTTTCCGTCATTTGCATAGAATTTTTTTCAACAAAAAAATATATGGAAAAAGCTGTTCTGATTACTATCGGTGATGAAATCCTTTCTGGAAATACGGTAGATACCAATTCTAATTTTATTGCTGCTGAACTTAAAAATATAGGAATAAAAGTCATTCAGATTCTTACGATCTCAGACGAAATTGAAACCATTAAAAATGCATTGAACACCGCCTTTGAAACCGGCGATTTAGTCATTACAACAGGAGGCCTCGGGCCAACCCGTGATGATAAAACCAAAAAGGCCCTGGCTGAATATTTTGATGATAAAATTGCTTTGGATGAGGTGACATTCAATCATTTGAAAGGCTATATGGAACGACGTGGAAGAGCAGATATTCTCGAAAGAAACCGCGAACAGGCATTTGTCCCTACCAAATCCATCGTTTTTCAAAACCATTACGGAACGGCACCATGTATGATGATGGAACAGGACGGAAAATTATGCTATAGCCTTCCGGGGGTTCCTTATGAGGTGAAACCGCTTATTAAAAATCAGATTATTCCTTATTTACAGCAAAGATTCAGTCTTCATTATATCCATACCCGGATTGTTTCTGTGGTGGGAATTCCTGAAAGTATCCTGGCTGATAAAATTGAAGACTGGGAACTGGCACTTCCGGAAAATATAGTATTGTCTTATCTTCCGGTGGGAACCCGTGTAAAGCTTCGTCTGACAGCTTCCGGTGATAACGAAGAGCAGTTGAAACAAATAACAGAAGAAGAAATCCAGAAATTGCTTCCTTTGGTAGAAGGTCATGTCATTGCAGTATCTGAGGATAAAATTGAAAATATTCTGGCAGAAATGCTTACGGAAAGAAACATGACGATCTCCACAGCGGAGAGTTGTACCGGAGGTGAACTGGCAAAAATGATTACTTCAGTTTCCGGCAGCTCGAAATATTTCCTGGGTGGAGTGGTTGCCTATGCCACAGAGAAAAAGATTAAAATTTTAAATGTTTCTAAAGATACTGTAGAACAGTTTACAGTTGTAAGTGAGCAGGTGGCCCAGGAAATGGCAAAAGGCTGTCAGGAATTGTTCGACACTCATATTTCCCTTTCTACAACCGGTGTTGCGGGTCCGGGGAAAGGAGAAGACGGTAAGGATGTTGGAACAGTTTACTATACGATCAGAATCAATGATCAGGAAGTAACCTCAAAATTATACATGCCGCATCTGGAAAGGGTAGATTTTATGAATTTTGTCTCCCAAAAAGTGATTCAGGATGTGGTAAGCCTGCTTGTAAACAGCTAGATAGGGAATTATTTTTTAATTTTTTTTTAATTAATTTTTATACAGTTTTTCACGCTTTTTGACTGCCATTCAATAAATTTCAAAATCGTGGAAAATTCCAAACAGATTTTTCAGACCAGCAGCAAAAAACGCTGGAAAAGTGTACAATGGGGAAGCCGTGTTTTTATTTTTATAGGAATACTGCTTCTCCTTGCTTTAGGTCTGATGATGACCCTGGACAGAAGTCCAAAAATTCCTTTTAAAGAAGATTATAAAGCTGTCATTACAGCCAATAAACCTTACCTTCAGGAGAATAAAATTTCTAAAGAATATAAAGGTTTCAGGAGCTTTATTTCTGAAAAAACAATTCACACCAATCTCGACAAGATTGAGAAAGCAAGAGCAGAAAGATATAAAAATCAGAACAGAAACTGGGCTCAGTTTCCTGGAGGAATCCGTTCTGCATTTTATGTAGCCTGGGATCCTCAGTCTCTGATGTCTCTGAAAAGAAATATCAGACACGTGAATCTTGTTTTCCCCGAATGGTTTTTCCTTGATCCTAAAACCGGAGATCTGAAAACCAATGTGGATCCGGAAGGCTATAAAGTGATCAAAAGAACAGGTGTGGCTGCCATGCCGATGCTGAGTAATAACTTTGACAGGGAATTCCGTTCAGAAGGGCTGACAAAAGTTCTTAATGATCCTCAGAAAAGAACCCGTCTGATCCAAAAAATCACTCAGCAATGTAAAAAATACCACTTCAAAGGAATTAATATTGACTTTGAAGATATGAACCTGAATTCTGATGAAAACCTGATTGCTTTTATGAAAGAGCTTTCAGAGACTTTCAAAAAAAATCAGTTACTGGTTACCATGGATATTATGACGGACAATGATGATTACAATATTCCAAGGCTGAATCCTTATGTAGATTATTTTGTGCTGATGGCTTATGATGAATACTCTGCCGGAAGCGATGCCGGTCCGGTGTCTTCTCAGAAATGGATCGAACAGCAGACAGGAAAAATTGTAAAGCAAACTTCCCCGCAAAAAATAATTCTGGGCCTTGGAGCTTATGGCTATGACTGGAGTTCCAATCCGGATGACAATACTTCTGTTACTTATATGCAGGCAATTACGAAAGCCAGTGCCAGTAAAGCGGTTATAGATTTTAATGACAATACGTTTAATTTAAATTATTCTTATACGGATTCCAAAAATCTTACCCACACTGTATTTTTCAATGATGCGGCTTCTATCTTCAATACAATGCGTTTCTCCTCAGAATATCCTCTGGCAGGAACTGCACTCTGGAGACTGGGAAGTGAAGACAGCAGAGTGTGGAACTTCTATGATAAAGATCTTACGTTTGCAGGGCTATCCAAACTGAACTTAAAAACATTGGAAAATGTAAAAGGGCAGACCATGGTGGATTACATTGGAGACGGGGAAGTGCTGGATGTCCTGAATACGCCTCATGACGGAAAGATTTCATTGGAAGTGGATCCGAAAGAGAAAATTATCACAGACGAAAACTATGTTACCTATCCAAGTTCTTATGAAGTGAAGAAATACGGCAGTGCTCCTCAGAAAGAACTCGTGCTTACCTTTGATGATGGTCCGGATGAAACCTATACGCCGCAGGTTTTGGATGTATTGTCCAGATATCATGTTCCGGCAGCTTTCTTTCTGGTAGGATTAAATGCAGAAAAGAATCTTCCGCTTGTTAAAAGAATTTATAGAGAAGGACATGAAATAGGAAATCACACTTTTACCCATGAAAATGTCGCAAAAGTAAGTCCGGAAAGGGCTTTGCTTGAAATGAAACTTACCCGTTTGCTCATAGAGTGTGTGACGGGACACAGTACAATCCTGTTCAGAGCGCCATACAACGCAGACTCTGAACCTACCACTTCGGAAGAGATTATTCCTGTAGCTTTGGCCAGACAGCAGAATTATCTTGATATTGGAGAAAATATAGATCCTGAAGACTGGCAGCCGGGAATAAAAGCAGATGAAATTGTAAAACGTGTAATGGCCGGAATCAAACAGGAGAGAGGGAATATCATTCTTCTTCACGATGCAGGAGGAGATACCAGAGAAGAAACGGTAAAAGCTTTAAAGATTCTGATTCCGACACTTCAGAAACAGGGTTATCATTTTACGAACCTGACCAATATCTTACACAAAAGCAGAAGCGAACTGATGCCTGAAGTGCCTAAAACGAAGTCATATTACATCATGCAGCTGAACCTTGTTTTGGCTACCGTTATCTATGGAGTAAGTCATTTTCTCGTGGCATTATTTACTATTTTCATTGTATTAGGATTGATCAGATTATTGTTGATGGCATACTGGGCTTTTAAAGAAAGAAACAAAGAAAAAAAACTGGGTGAGCTTCCAGTTCTGAAATCTTATCCGAAAGTTTCCATTATTGTTCCTGCTTATAATGAAGAAGTGAATATTGTGTCTTCCCTGCAGAACTTATTGAAACAGACTTATCCCAACTTTGATATCATCATGGTAGATGATGGCAGTAAAGATTCTACTTATGAAAAAGCAAAGGCTGCATTTCCTGATCATCCGAAACTGAAAATTTTCACCAAAAGAAACGGGGGAAAAGCAACTGCTTTAAATTTCGGAATAGCTCAGACCGATGCCGAATATGTAGTATGTATTGATGCCGATACCAAACTGCAGCAGGATGCCGTGAAATATCTTATTGCAAGATTTTTAAATTCTGATCCTGAAGAAAAGATTGCAGCAGTTGCAGGAAATGTAAAAGTTGGAAACAGAGTCAACTGGCTCACCAAATGGCAGGCTATAGAATATACAACAAGTCAGAATTTTGACAGACTGGCGTATGCTCACATTAATGCCATTACTGTAATTCCGGGTGCTATCGGGGCATTTAAAAGAGCAGTGGTTATTGAAACGGGAGGCTATTCATCCGATACCCTGGCAGAAGATTGTGATATTACCGTGAAAATTTTAAAAGCCGGATATACGGTAGCTAACGAGAACAGAGCAATTGCCGTCACAGAAGCTCCGGAAACTACCAATCAGTTTTTAAAACAACGTTTCCGATGGACCTACGGAATCATGCAGATGTTCTGGAAACAGAGACAGACTTTCCTTAACCCCAGATATAAAGGATTGGGACTTTGGGCGATGCCGAATATTTTATTATTCCAATACATTATACCATTTTTCTCGCCGATGGCAGATGTGATTATGTTCTTTGGAATTCTGTCCGGAAACGGAGACAAAATATTCACCTATTATCTGATCTTCCTTTTGGTAGATGCTTCCCTGGCTTTAGTGGCATTCGTCATGCAGCGGGAAAAATTAACCAATCTGCTGTATATCATTCCACAGAGATTCGGGTATAGATGGCTGATGTATATTGTATTATTTAAAAGTTTAAGAAAAGCACTGAAAGGCGAAATGCAGTCCTGGGGAGTTCTGAAAAGAACCGGAAATGTAAAAGAGATAGCAACTTCATGATAACTAATAAAGGCAGGAAGGAAGAATGAGGCTGGAAGTTGTTTTCTCAGTTATCATTTTTACGATTCTTATAACTTCCAGCTTCTTCCTCCTATTGTCTGATTTTTCCAGTAAAGAATTGGACTAAAAAATATGATCATGTAGCTGGAGGTTGTTTTATGACTTTCATAACTTCCAGCTTCCTGCTCCCAACTTCCCACTTAAGAAGCTTTCATGTTATTTATTTAAATTTGTTTTCATATTCAAGTAACAAATTCAAAATAAATCATACATATTCT
This sequence comes from Chryseobacterium sp. X308, assembly GCF_020733145.1. Taxonomy (NCBI): domain Bacteria; kingdom Pseudomonadati; phylum Bacteroidota; class Flavobacteriia; order Flavobacteriales; family Weeksellaceae; genus Chryseobacterium; species Chryseobacterium sp. X308. Next base: position 23,453 of record NZ_JAJFZH010000026.1, on the reverse strand, counting down.
ATAAATTGTTATCATAATGAAAAAAATAACGCTTTCTTTGTTTTTAATAGCAGGGATCTGTACTCAGACGACTATGAGCGCACAAGCTAAAGCTGCTAAAGTAGCAGTGAATAACACAGATAAAGGCCTAGACCTTAGCCTGATGGACACTTCTGTACGTCCTCAGGATGACTTTTACAACTATGTGAGTGGAACATGGATGAAAACAGCCAAAATTCCATCTGACAAACCAACATGGGGAAGCTTCAACAAACTGGCGGAGGATACGGATAACAATTCCATGACCATCCTGAACTCTCTTCTGAAAGATAAATTTGCTGACGGAAGTGAAGGGAAAAAGATCCAGGATCTGTATGCTACATACATGAACATGGAGAAAAGAAATGCAGACGGAATCAAGCCAATCCAGGAAAATCTGAATAAGATTGATGCTATTAAAAATATGGCTGATCTTCAGAACTACCTTACTTCTGTAACGAAAGAAGGAGAGAACATTCTTTACGGATGGGGAGTGGATGCAGATCTTAAAGATTCTAAAATGAACGCCGTTTATTTAGGAAATGCCACTTTAGGTTTAGGAAGAGACTACTATCAGAAAGTAAACGAAAAAAATACAGAAGCTATTGCTGAATATCAGAAATATGTAGCTTCAATGCTAAAAGAATTAGGATATAAAAATGCTGATGAGGCTGCAAAAGGTATTGTAAACTTTGAAAAAAGTGTTGCAAATACCTATCTGACAAATGAACAGAGCCGTGACAATACACTTCAGTACAATCCTAAAACAATGGCTGAACTTTCAGCATTGGTGAAAGGAGTAGACATCCCTGGTTACCTTAAAAAAGTAGGAGTAAATACGGATAAGGTCATTATCAGCGAATTAGGATTCTATAAGAATTTTGATAAATTGATCAATGCTCAGGACCTTCCTGTGATCAAAGATTATCTTAAATTCCACATGATCCACGGAAGTGCTTCTTACTTAAGCGAAAACTTAGGAAATATGAAGTTTGCTTTCTATGGCAAATACCTTAGAGGCCAGCAGGAACAGAGAGCTCTTAACAAGAGAGGGTTTGAATTGATCAACGGTACTTTGGGAGAAGCTTTCGGAAAACTATATGTTGAGAAATATTTCCCTGCTGAAGCAAAAGCTCAGATGGTAGAACTGATTGACTATTTAAAGAAGAGTTTCGCAGTTCATATCAATAACTTAGCATGGATGTCTTCTACCACTAAGGAAAAAGCAATGCAGAAACTGAACAAGTTCACTGTAAAAGTTGCTTATCCGGATAAATGGAAAGACTATTCAAAATTAAATATCGTTTCTGAAGCTAAGGGAGGAAACCTATATCAGAACCTTCAGAACATTACCGAATGGCAATACAATAAAGATTTAGCTAAAATAGGCAAGCCGGTGGATAAAACAGAATGGGGAATGACTCCGCAGACTGTAAATGCATATTATAACCCGGTAAATAACGAGATTGTATTCCCAGCTGCCATCCTTCAGCCGCCATTCTTTAACCCTAAAGCTGATGCTGCTGTAAACTTCGGAGGTATCGGTGCAGTTATCGGTCACGAAATGAGCCACGGATTTGATGATTCAGGTGCACAGTTCGATGCCGATGGTAACCTGGTAGACTGGTGGACTCCGGAAGATAAAGCCAACTTCGAAAAAGCAACCAAAGCTCTTGCTTCTCAGTATGACAAATACGAGCCTGTAAAAGGAACTTTTGTAAACGGTACTTTCACAAACGGTGAAAATATCGCTGACTTAGGAGGTGTAAACATCGCTTATGACGCTCTTCAGATGTATTTAAAAGACAAAGGAAACCCAGGAAAAATCAGCGGATTTACTCAGGATCAGAGATTCTTCCTAAGCTGGGCAACCGTTTGGAGAACATTATCAAGTGAGAAATATATGGTGAATCAGGTGAAAACTGACCCGCATTCTCCTGGATACTTCAGAAGCTTCGGTCCGCTAATCAACGTTGACGCTTTCTATAAAGCATTTGATGTGAAAAAAGGAGACAAATTATACAAAGCTCCGGAAGACAGAATCAAAATCTGGTAACAGTAACAACCGCTCAGCAATGGGCGGTTTTGTTTTTTTAGGTAGCAGGTAGCAGGTTTTAGGGATTAGGGAAAATAGGTGATAAATAATAAGTAATAAGTAATAAGTAATAAGTAATCGAAGGGACAATCGTTACAATAACGGCTTCCATCATTCCCCTCCCACGGAGGGGTGGCAAAAATTCAAAGAATTTTTGACGGGGTGGTTCTATACCTAATAACATTAAACATTAAACATTAAACATTAAACATTGAACATTGAACATTGAACATTGAATTTTCGCTTTTCACCATATATCAATTATCATTCACTACATATAATTAAAGTTTGTATATTTGATAAGTTTGTGTAAAATCAAAAATTATCTTTAATGAAAAAGCTAAATATTGGAATACTTGCCCTTTCAGGTATTGTATTTCTTAATTCGTGTGGTACAGCTAAGACTGCAGGGACAGAGAATAAAACTGAAACTACGGCAAAAGTAGCCGAACCGGTAAAAGAAGAAGCAAAAGAAGAGGGAATTAATTTATCGTATATGGATACGAGTGTCCGTCCACAGGATGACTTTTTTAGCTATGTGAACGGAAACTGGGTGAAAACGACTCAGATTCCTGCCGATAAAGCCAATTGGGGTTCTTTCAATGCCTTGAGAGAAAATGTAGATGATGCTTCATTAGATATTTTGAACAAAATTCTTACAGAATCATATCCTGCAGGATCAGAAGGGCAGAAAATCCAGAATCTTTACGCTTCTTTTATGGATACAAATAAGAGAAACGCTGAAGGTCTGGCACCTATCAAAGCTGATCTTGCCAAAGTAGATGCTATTAAAACTCTTGGAGATCTTCAGAAATACCTTTTGGAAGCTACAAGATTAGGAGATAACTCTTTCTACGGATGGAGAGTAGGTGCTGATATGAAGAATTCCAAGATGAATGCGGTGTATCTTGGTGGTCCGGATCTTGGTTTGGGGAGAGACTATTACCAGAAAGTAAATGAAGCCAATACTAAAACACTGGCAGAATATCAGACTTATGTTGGAAAGTTATTCGGAGTTTTAGGATATAAAAATACAACTCAGGCTGCACAGAATGTCGTAGACTTTGAAAAACAGCTTGCCAATTACTTGCTGACACTTGAGCAGAACAGAGATGCCAACTTAAGATACAACCCTAAAAATGTATCTGAATTATCGGGTCTTGTGAAAAACGTTGATCTTGCCAAATATCTGAAAGATGCAGGCGTAAACACAGACAGAGTGATCATCGGAGAACTGAAATATTACCAGAATATGGATCAGTTCATTACCCAGAAAAACCTTCCTTTACTGAAAGATTATCTGAAATACCATATCATCAACGGAAATGCAAGCAACCTGGATGACAATTTAGAGCAGATCAGATTTGATTTCTATGCCAAATATTTGCAGGGTCAGAAAGAACAGCGTCCAATGAACAAAAGAGGACTTTCCCTTGTCAATGGTGTTCTTGGAGAAGCTTTCGGAAAACTGTATGTAGACAAATACTTCACTCCAGAAGCTAAAAAGCAGATGGAAACGTATATTGATTACCTTTTAAAATCATTCAAAACACATATTGCCAATATAGACTGGATGTCTCCGGAAACCAAAGTAAAAGCTCAGGAAAAATTATCCAAGTTTACTGTAAAAATTGCTTATCCGGATAAATGGAAAGATTATACACAGTTGAAAGTAGAATCTCCAAAAGAAGGAGCTACCTTATATTCAAACCTTCAGAATGTGGCAGCATGGCAGTATCAGAGAAGTTTGGATAAAGTAGGAAAACCTGTTGACAAGACAGAATGGGGAATGTCTCCACAAACTGTAAATGCTTACTACAGCGGATCAAACAACGAAATTGTATTCCCGGCAGCTATTCTTCAGCCTCCTTTCTACAATCCTAAAGCGGATGCTGCAGTGAACTTCGGAGGAATCGGAGCCGTTATCGGTCACGAAATTTCTCACGGATTTGACGACAGCGGTTCCCGTTTCGATGGAGATGGTAACCTGAATAACTGGTGGACGGATGCAGACCGTAAAAACTTTGATGCAAAAGTAGGTCAGTTAGCTGCTCAGTACAGTGCTTATGAACCAGTAAAAGGAAGCTTCGTGAACGGTAAATTTACAAGTGGTGAAAACATTGGTGACTTAGGTGGAGTAGCAGTGGCTTACGATGCCCTTCAGATGTATTTAAAAGATAAAGGAAACCCTGGAAAGATCAGCGGATTCACTCAGGATCAGAGATTTTTCATGAGCTGGGCAACGGTTTGGAGAACGAAAGCTACCGATCAGTATATGATCAACCAGGTGAAAACCGATCCTCACTCTCCGGGAATGTTCAGAGCATTTGGTCCGTTGGTCAATCAGGACTCATTCATCAAAGCATTTGATATCAAACCGGGAGACAAAATGTATAAAGCTCCTCAGGACAGAATAAAAATCTGGTAATTTTACCTTAAATTGTTAGACAAGAAAGAATCCGCCTCACTTGAGGCGGATTCTCTTTTTAATATTCTTTCTTATAGTTCCGGAGCACAAACTTTATTCCGGTTTCCATAATATCTCCCATGGTTTTACAATACTTGAAATTGACATCGTAGGTGAGTTTTTGTAAGGCTGTCCTTAGTTCTATGACATTGGCTTCCGGCGCAATATTGTCTTTTTTCATAATAGAAATGAGCTCATAAAACCTGTTTTGGCTGCTCGTAACTCTTTTTACGATCTGCGAACGCACTTCCTTACGGTACTGTTCTATAGAACTTGGCTTTAGTTTTTCCAGAACCATATTCACCATCTGATTGTTTTCTTTAAAATACTGGGGAAGATATACTTTCAGATTTCCCTCGTAAGTCTGCTGATCAAAATCGATGGGGCGGATTCTGTAAATCACCTGGTCGAAATCATGGATGGGAATCACCACATAATTATAAGAACGCATGTCACCAAGAAGCCCGATAAGACAGCGTTCGTTGAATTTCACAAATTCCTTGGAGATCTGTGCCTTTTCTAGCTCTGTACAGTTGGGCAGATGTTTCTGAATAAAGACATCCCCGGGAATTCCTAGGATATGCTCTTCAATCAGAGTGTTTTTATACACCAGAAAGTTAATCCGGTTGGGAGAAAGCAGGTCTTCAAGTTCCAGCCCGAATATCCGGGAAGCATCAGCCTGTTTAATATAAAAATAGGTATAATTATCATTCAGTACATTTCTCACCCTTATCCGGAAGGGTTTTGAATTTCCGAAAGTACAAAAATCGATGGTATCCACTGTCAGATAAGGTAGCGTAGCGGTATCTCCATCAGAATGAAGGAGGGTGTAAATTTTATTTAAATTAGCTTCTATTTCTTTAAACTCATATTCAGAATACAATACTCCAAGCCATAAGGTATCTTTTCCTTCCTTATCCAGAATACTCACACTATCATTAAATCTCAAAAGATCTTCATACAGAAACTTAATTTTGGTGGTTCTGTTGTATTTTTCCAAATATTGCTGTAATGCTTCTGAAACTGGAAATATCGGTTTTCTGAACGCTATTTTTACATCTTTCATAACACTGTTCACTTTCTTTAAATATAAAGAATATTTTCTTGTAAAGTCTGAGGATTTCTTATTTTAACATTCATTTTACTATTTTGTACAGAGTACGGAGAACGAAAAATTATTTAATTTTTCTTGAAAGACTTTATTTATTTTTTCATAGCTTAGTGATATCGTAATACGGTGATTTTATGTTGAATAAATGCAGGAGAATTTTGATGATCCAAGAAAAATCTTAGTAAAATTTTGTATGTTACAGTTTTTTTTTAAATTTAAACATTGGATTGGTAATTTATTTGATTCATCGGTAAATTACTCAAGGACAGATCCAAACCAAAATAGTAAATCTCAAAATAACAATAATATGGCAATGTTTAATTATGGTGTTGGCGGAAACGAGGTAAAAGTAGACGCTAATGAAGCTATTCAGGAAATACAGGAAAATAAATCACTGATAGTAAGCCAGCTTACAACAGAAGAGTCTTATACCCCTGAAATCGTAACAGGATTAAAAACAGTGGAAGACGTTTTCAGACATTTCCAGCCTTCAGTATCGGTACAGCACGAAACAGAAGATGGTGGAGTGGTAGAAGAAGAATTCCGTTTTCAAAACCTTGGAGACTTTACCCCTAAAAGCCTTACTCAGAAGTCTGATTATCTGCAGCAATTGAGCATGGAACAGGAGCAGTACAATAAAATAGTACGTCAGCTGAAAACAAACAAAATTCTACGCAATATGCTGGAGAACGATCAGACAAGAGCGGCGTTCATAGAGGTATTGAAAGAAGTGGCACAAGAACTTGAAAAATAATTAAAGACTTACATTAAATCATGGATAGCAAATTACAGGCACAAGAAAGCCAGCAGCAGGGTCAGCAGCAACACGCAGGGCAGCCGAAGGGCAACCCGCTTGCAGAGCTCAATAAAATGGGAGGATTTGGCTTTGTTGAATCCGTTGTAGACGGTATTGCCAATATGAACCCAACAAGAAAGGCAAGAAAAGAAATCTTCCTGAACGACAGCAATAAAGCAGAAGAAAGAAAAGAACTTCTTCAGAAGATCAACCTTTGGGTAAACCTTTTAGAAGGTAGCGAATCTGCTGATAAAATGGCTGATACGTGCAAAAGTAAAGCACAACAGGCCGACGAGAATTTAAAGAAAAACTTAAAAAATACACTGGATGCTGTTCGTATGCTGGAAACCAACTACAGAACAGTAGCTCAATTCTATAAAAATACGGAATTGGATAAAGTGGATAACGTAAGTATCGTCAATGCAAGCCTTGAGCAGGTTTCCGATCTGGATAATCCTTTGTTCATTGATGCTATTTCAGAAGAATTCAAAAATTATTATGATCGTCTTGACCTTAGAGATAACTACTCAATCCTTGCCATACCTGGATATTTAGGATCAAACAAGGTCATCGAGAAGTGGGCAAAAATCTGTAACGAAAACAAAGTAATGATGGTTACAGACTTCGCCAACCTTGATAAGCCGGATGACGTGGTAGATTTATTCCACTCTGCAAACCTTACAGGAGGTGAGCTTCACAGAAGTAACGTTATCATGACGTGTAACTGGCTGGTAGGACGTGGTAAAGCTGAAGAAGTAGGGGAAGAAGAAAACGTGGAACTTCCGCCTTCCACTTCATTAGCAGGAAAAATCCATAAAACACTGATGTCTCAGGTAGCAGCAGGTAAAAAACATGGTAATATCAACGAAGTAGACGCTGTAAAATTCGAGCTTAAGAAAAGTGAAATTTCTCAGCTGGAAAAAATGGGTCTTGTACCAATGGTTAACGAATACGGAAAAATTATGGCTTTCTCAGCGAAGACCTTATTTACAGGAGACAATATCGGTCTTCAGACGTATTCCGTAGTTCGTGTATTCGACTATGTAACTAAAGTATTACTTGATTTCCTTAACAGAAGGGCTTTCGAAAACTGGAACGCTAAGAACGAGGATGATTTGAGAAGACAGATTGTAACGTTCCTTGACAATATCAAAGGACCGGACAAGCTGATCGAGAAATTCAAAATTGTACGTTTCGAGCAGGACAGAGTAAACAAAGACAGAGTATGGCTGGATATCCGTATGACCCCTTATTTCCCTACAAAAAGTTTCGTTATTAAATTGGACGGACACAAAGGAGATGATGGTAACGAATGGGATGCAGAATATACTCAGGAGTAACATAAACATACTTTACATAACAAAAACCGATGCAATATTACATCGGTTTTTTTTCAACCAACACCTATGAAATTGAATATGAATAAGAAACTTATCATTGGTTTACCAATGTTATCAATGGTTCTTTTGATAAGTTGTGAAAAAAAATACCAAAGTCCGGGCACTTACGAAAATGATCTTTTCGCACAGGAACGCCAGGAAGGAAAAGCATACATCATGAATGAAGATGAATGTTTTGATGGAAGTGAACTCGTACTTGCAAGTTCAGAGGTAAAACTTTCAGACAGTTCAAAAGGCCGTGGAAAATCATTCTATCTCTATAAAGTAAAATCCGGAAAAGTATTGAAAACAGTAAGAGATTCTACGGTAGATATGCCAATGCTGTTTTTATCTCAATACAAATTAAAGATTAAAAATACAGATTCTATGTATGTGTATCTGAAGAAGCTTGAAGGGTATCGTTTTATAGCCAAAGACAGAAACCTTAAGTATCAGTGGTTAAAAGCAGCTCCGGTATATTCTGTTGAGAAGAATTAACTTTAAATTCAAGTTTTTTATATCACTATATCATGATTTTTTTTACTTTTGTTTTTGAACAAACACAAAAACAAAATGAAAAAGAATGTAACCCTGTATGAGGATATAATCCTTCATCCTCTCCTACAATTTAATCTGAAAAGTAATACCTGTCTCTATAGCTTTCAGCTGGAAGCTATTTAAATTCTATCAGCCATGACAGGGAATATTGCCGGGGATCAGAATCCTCGGGTTGGAACAGTGTGTTCCTACGAAATAGAGCCTTCAGGACTTTCATTTGTACTGAATGGGGACTATGAATGGTATCTTTTTAAGAAACAAAAGAACGGAAGCTGGAAAGATATCACCGGAAAGCCAAAAACCGGTGAAAAAGTGACTTACAACTTTGGAGAAATAGCGCTGGGAGTAGAATTTCAAATGAAGGTGTATCAGATTAAAAAAGGGATTTTACCCGGCCTTTCCGTTACCAGGGAACTGGCTGGCAGTCTTATAATTGTTCCTATCAGCAACAAGGTCCCGAAGATTGATAAAGTAGTACTCTTCAACAGAGGAGCAAAAGATTTCAATACAGCCAGCTACCGTGATACTCTTATTGCGCAGGCTCACTGCATCGCGATGTTTAATAAAGAAATTGAGTTTCACCTTTGGGAAGATGACGCTCCTGGGAAAGGGCACGATGCCAGTATTAACAAAAACAATCGTCACACCCGCAGCTACAAGGCTCGCGTCAATGAAAAAGGAATTGCGGAAGTCGCTATTCCTCTGATGTCTGATGAAAAAATCCTTCGTCAGATGGCCAATCAGTTTCTGATGCAAGGAGACAGAAATGAAGGCGCCAATCATGAATATTATATTACGGCTACCTACTCCGGGAAAATTCAGGGAGCCAGCCAGGTGAATGTAGAGGTAGCCAACCCTGATTATAAGGGCCAGCCTCAACCCCAACCCAAGCCGCAGCCTGAGAAACACACACCAAAATTCTCTGTCGGACCAGAAGGTGGTCCCAAACAGCCGGATCCTAAAGGTAATATTATAGAAGCTGTTTTCATAGATGATACAGGAAAAGAGCTTTCCAAAGTAGCTTTAGGAGATAAAGTTAGGGTCAGAATTCACTCCAAAAATATGGTGGGAAAACACATCCAATATGTCATCTGGAAATATGATTCCACATCCACTCATGAAGTTTATAGAAGTGCAATGATTAAAATTCCTGCCGATATATACGATACCTCAGGATTTATCATTACAAAAGTTAGTTCTGAAAAAGGAATAGGCTTTCCTATAGGCAATTCGAATTTCTATATACAAAACTATTTTCTAGAAATTATCTCCAAAGATCTTTCCGCGGAATCTCAGAAATTTGGGGTAAATTCGGATGGACTGATGGAAGTGGAGAAGGTGAAGAGTGCGGTGGGAGTGCAGAATACGCAAAACCCAGATAAACCAGGAAGTTGTATATGTCAGGAACAGTATAAAGATTTAGTATGGGGAGGGAAAGTAAGTTGTGAGTTTAGAAAGAAAGTAGTGCAAATTGCTAAAAATTTAGAACTACCACAAGAAAATTATGAAGGGGCAAATTGGTTAATGACAATTATAGCTTTAGAATCAGCATATTCATTTAGCCCTAAATGTGGTACTTTTGAGAAAAATCCTGATGAAAATAGTAAATACAAATATATTGGATTAATACAATTTGGAAAAGCTGCAGCAGAGGAAATTGGGACAACAAGAACTCATTTGATGTCATTAACTGCAGAACAACAATTAGACTACGTTGAAAAACATTTTAAGAAAAAAATGTATAAAAATCTATTAAAAAATAGAACTGCTCTTTACTTAGCTGTAAACTATCCAAATTCAACAGCCCATGCTTCTGAAAAAAATTATGTTGTTTATGATAGTACGAAAGATGCATATGATGACAACTCAATGTTCAAAAGAGAGACACACGAATTTTGGATCGATAAAAATGGCAAAAAGCAATTTTATAAAGGTAAAGAGGGAAAATCCTATGTTTGGGAATTCGAAGAAGCTTTGAAAGAAGTAGAAGAATTAGGACGATCTAATAAAACAAAGACTTTTACATGCGGCAATAATAGTACAAAAAATGATAATATTAATGCAAAAGATATTGTAACTTATCATATATATCATGATAACAAAATCGAAAAGCATATTCCTAAAAAAATAAAGGAAGGAAATGAAACTAGATATAAATATGTTTATCATGATTCAAAAGGAAATGAGCATGAAATAACTACTGTAGATTGGCATACGACTAAAGAAAAGGGTGTTGGACAAGTTTATAACACTAAACCTACTCATTCAAAAGTTCTTTCTGATCAAAATGTTTCTGAAGGAAATACATCTAGACGGGTAAAATATGAAAATGGAGATATTGCAGAATACGGAACTCATCCTAAAAAAGGAATTATTTGGCTATTATATAAAGCAGGAAAAAATAATGTTGAATTAATTAAAATGCCAGATAGTTTAAATTATAAAAAAGATGGTGTTTCTATTGCTTATAGCTTTTCAAAAACTCAAAGAAGGTATACTGGAGCAGATTCTTTTGCTGGATTTATTGGGTATTTAGCTAAATCTGGATACAAACTAACTACAACAGGTAGTTGTTTTTCTGAAGGTTCAAGCTTTCCAAGTCAGGAACATTGTAATGGAAGAAGTGTAGATACACTTTATTTAGGTATTGTTGAGCAAGATCAAAAGGTAATAGATAGTGCAATATTTTTCCATTTTACAGAAGTTTTAAAGGGTATAAATGAGTACTGTCAGAAGCTAAAAAGAGCTGGTAATGGGGGAAGCCTTCACAATAGTCATTTGCATTCTGGAAATTTTAATAGTAGTGTTATAAAAACAATTAAAGAAAAATGAAAAATCTAATTATTTTATTATCTTTTTTAAGTATTTTTTCTTGCAAAAAAGCGCAAGAGAATGTTTCAAAACCATCTTTCTCCCAAGAAATATCCATTGATAAAAATTGGAATGGTGATAAGTTAATTTCTGATTTGAATTTTGTCAGCTCTATCAATCCTACTTGTAAATTAAAAACTACTTTTTTTGATAGATCAGAAAAACAAATTGAAGAAGATGATGCAAAATGTACCCTATCTAAAATTAAATTCAATTATGAAAAATTAAACTCAATAAATAAAAAAAACATTATTGGAAAACTGTCTTCTAATATAGAGTTATTCATTAAAAATAATATTCCTAAAAGCAATAATGTAGATTTAAGTTACCAAACGACATTGTATATTGAAAAAAATAAAACAATAACTGACTCGATTGTTATTTACCAATCTTTTAATTTTTCAGAAGCATTAACTGTAAAAACAAAATATTATTACCTTAATAAAAATGAAATTTATTTATTAGATATCGTAGAAGATGAATCTGGAGCAAATGTTGAAAAATGGGAACATTATAAAATAAATTCTTCAGGCAAAATATCTTCAGTACAACAAAAATCTTTCTCAAAAGATAATAATATTACGAAAACAAGTATTGATTTTTGGAAAGGGAAATATCATTTTGAAGCTTCAAATAGAGACGAAGCAAAAACTATTTTTAACATCATAATAAATTCCCTTGAAGATATTTCTATGGATATTACTGAAGAAGGAACAACAAATAAATATTCTAAATTAAAGGCTGAAGAAATTAATCATCAAAAAATTAAAATAAAATATAATGATTCTTCTGATGAGATGGGAGTTATTTACATTGAAAAATCAGACGACAATTACTTTATTTCAGGAAATCCTATATATTTTATCAACCCCGGAAATAATGAAATGCCATTACAAAAAATTAAAAAATAAATAATCCTTACTGTTTCCAAATATTTGAATTAAGATAAATGGATAATGATGAAACCCGTTTTAATTTTATTACCTCTCATTTTCTTTTTTAGTTGTAAAGAAAATAATACGAAAGCCAATAGTGATAAAATAAATTTAAAAGAAAATATGGATGAAGAAGATCTACCATCTTTAAATTCCACACAAACTAAAAACTATAGAGTTAACTTTAATAAAAGTGATAAAAATGATCTCATTATTATAGAAAAAAACACAAATGACTATACCTTAAAAGCGCAAGCCGATAATAAAATATTTTTTACAAAAAACATTGACTGTGATTTTATAGAAATAGAGACTAATACAAAAAACAAGCAAGTTTTCAATTTAATTTTAGGTTACACAGATCAGTATCAAAATACGTCTCGAAAAATTGTTATACCGGTTTTTTTCAAGAACAATGATTTATTTATTGAAAAATTATTCATTGCAGCTTTGGGAACGAATGCGAAAACAGGTGATGAAGAATGGATGCAAAAAGAGATCTCTGAAAAAATATCACTCAGACAGCTTGATTTGGATGAAATCCTATCAGAATAAATAAACTAATTGATGAAATCCTTTTTAACTTCATGATGTTTATATTTTTTTTGATATTCAAGTAAGTAGGAATAGATAAGAGTAAAAAAGTTATACAATAACGGATTCACAAAAAAACTCCTTCAACATCAAAAACAGGAAAAATAAAATAAACCTATCTTTGCAGCATAGAAACAATGTTCAGGATGAAGAGAAGATCATCTCTTCAATGATTTAAAATAAGATTGGTTTTTGGAAAAAAATAAAACAGGTTCAGAGTTCCTTTATATAGGAAACAAGCTTTTGGAGTGGTACAGAAATAATGCAAGAGATCTGCCTTTCAGACAGACAAAAGATCCGTACAAAATCTGGATCTGTGAAATTGTATTTCAGCAGACGAGAATCAATCAGGGATTGAATCATTATAATAATTTTATTAAAAGATTTCCTGATGTAAAAACATTGGCAGAAGCTGAAGAAAACGAAGTTTTACTCTATTGGAAAGGATTGGGATATTATTCAAGAGCCATCAATATTCATAAAGCGGCCCGGCAGATCATGAACGATTATCAGGGTGTCTTTCCTCACGAATATGAAGAAATTTTAAAACTGAAAGGAGTAGGAAAATATACTGCAGCAGCTGTTTCAAGCATTTGTTTCGGTGGAAGAATGCCTGCGGTTGACGGAAATTTCTACCGTGTTCTGAGCCGTCTTTTTGCCGATGATTTTGATATTTCAAATTCAAGAGCGTTTACCTATTTTTCTGAACTGGCCGCCCTGGTAATGCCGGAAAATGTAGGAGACTTTAATCAGGCTATGATGGATATCGGCTCGGAAATCTGTAAACCCAAAAATCCGTTGTGCGGAGAATGCCCTGTAAATGAAAATTGTCTTGCATTTTCCATGCAAAAAATTTCGGATTATCCTGTAAAAACGAAAAAAGTAAAAGCAGAAGATCTTGCTTTGACCTATTATTTTGTTCATAGAAAAGGACAGTTTCTGATCCGTCAGAGAGCAGATGACTTCATATGGAAGAAATTATTTGAATTTCCAACAGTTATTCCTTCCGATATGGAACCCTTCATTACAGGTTCAAAAACAGTTACCCATAAACTGACTCATAAGAATTTAAGCATTGAAATTTGGAATGTTGAGGTTACTTCAGAAAAACAATGGAATGATTTTATCGCTGAAAATCAATACCTGATTACAGACCTTGAAGACTCTCATGAAAAATCCTTTCCGAAGCCTTTGGAAATTTACATTCAAAACACACTGAAAGACTGAAATTTGTCTTCTGAAATCTGAAATCTAATTTGTACTTTTGCAAAATGATTAAAAAAGTCATTTTTATTTTTGTATCGCTGCTTTTAATTTCATGTGGAAAAGACCCTTCACCAAAACCTTATGGAGAACTGCGTCTTGAATATCCCGCACCGAAATACCAGAAGTTTGAAAACGATTGCGCCTATACCTTTGAGTATTCGGACTTTGCTTCCATAACGCCAGCCAAAAAACCTTGCTGGTTTTATCTGAACTATCCGAAAATGAAAGCTAAGCTTTTCGTTACTTATTATCCGATACAAAACGACTTTGCTGACCATATCAAGGAAGCTGAAAAAATGGTGTATGAACATACCATCAAAGCCAGTTCTATAGATACAAAATCCTTCGAATACCCTGAAAAGAAAGTATACGGGAACTTCTATGAACTGAAAGGGCAGAGCGCTTCTAATCTTCAGTTTTACATTACAGACAGTACGAAACACTTCGTAACTGCTTACTTATACTTTAACACGAGGCCAAAACCGGACTCTCTTGCTCCCGCAGTAAATTATATCAAAAATGATATGAAACATCTGCTGGACACTTTTGAATGGAAAAAATAATTACTTTTAATATACATTGAAAAATATATGAAACTTTTAGTTGTAGGAAGTGTTGCATTTGATGCAATTGAAACACCATTTGGTAAAACGGACAAAATTTTAGGAGGTGCAGCCACTTATATCGGGATCACTTCATCAATTTTAGGCGTTAAATCCGGAATTGTTTCTGTAGTAGGAGGAGACTTTCCACAGGAACATCTGGATATGTTCACAGACAGAGAGGTAAACATTGAAGGAATTGAAATCGTGAAAGAAGGAAAAACATTCTTCTGGTCCGGAAAATACCACAACGATCTGAATACAAGAGATACTTTGGCTACAGAAGTAAACGTGTTGGAGAACTTTGATCCGAAAATCCCGGATTCAATGCAGGATGCCGAAATTTTACTACTTGGAAACCTACACCCTGGAGTTCAGTTATCTGTACTTGAAAAAATGAACAACCGTCCTAAGCTGGTTATCCTTGATACCATGAATTTCTGGATGGATTCTGCATGGGATATTTTGATGGATATGATTGCAAAAACAGATGTAATTACCATCAATGATGAAGAGGCAAGACAGCTTTCAGGAGAATACTCTTTGGTGAAAGCAGCTAAAAAGATCCACACTATGGGTCCTGAATATGTAATTATCAAAAAAGGAGAGCATGGAGCTTTACTTTTCCATGACAATAAAGTATTTGCTATCCCGGCACTTCCTTTAGAAGATGTTTTCGACCCTACAGGAGCCGGAGATACTTTCGCAGGAGGTTTCGCGGCATATCTTGCTAAAAAAGGAAAAATTGATTTCGAAACGATGAAGTCTGCTCTTATCGTTGGATCTGCAATGGCTTCATTCACCGTAGAGAAATTCGGAACAGAAAGAATAGAGGAAGTAAACGAAGCTGATATGTTCAGCAGATTGAGACAATTCAAAGAATTGACAACATTTGATGTTGAACTGCAATAAATAAGTCTTTTTAAGAAATATTTATAATAAAAAATTGAAGGAAATTCGTTAAGAATTCTAAATTTGCAACTTGTTAAAATAGTAAAATGACAAATAAACTAAAAATCACTTTTCTTCTTGGGATTTTCATCATGATATTCTCTTCAAATATGATGAATGCCCAGCTAAAACAAGGAGATCTGGTGGATGGTATTGCAGCTGTTATCGGGGATGAGATTGTATTGGAATCTGATGTAATCGAGCAGATGAATTATGGTAAACAGCAGGGTGCTGCCAACACAGACAAATGTGAGTTCCTGGAAAATCTTATCAGCAATAAGCTTCTTGTATACGAAGCAAAAAAAGATACCTTAATTGAGAACCGTTCTGCAGCCATCAAAGAACAGGCTAATGCAAAATACCGTCAGATGCTTTCTCAGTTTCCGGATGAAAAAACAATGCTTGCAGCCTATAAGTTCAGAAATTCTTATGAACTGAAAAATGCTATCGAGAAAATAGATACAGACCAGTATTACGGACAGGCGAAGTACCAGAGAGTTACTGATAAAGCAGACGTAACTCCAAATGAGGTAACTGATTTCTACAATATGTATAAAACACAGCTGCCACAGGTAAAAGATGAAGTTACTTTAGCTCAGATTATGATCTATCCGTCACTTACAGAAGCTCACAAACAAGACCTTATCAACAGACTGAAAAAAATCAAGCAGGATATTATCGCAGGGGAAACTTTCGAAAGCCAGGCAAGAATTTATTCTGAAGATGAAGGGTCAGCTGCCAACGGAGGATTATATAAAAATATCAATAAAGGGCAGATGGTGAAGCCATTCGAAGCTGCTGCATTGAACCTTCAGGAAAATGAGATCTCAGATCCTGTTGAATCTGAATTCGGATTCCACATTATTCAGTTGGTGAAAAGATCCGGTAAAGTATATGATGCAAGACACATCTTGTTGAAAGCTGTTCCTACTGATGATGAGATCAAAACGGCAAAAGCAAAATTAGACAGTATCAGAGGTCTTATTGTCGATGGTAAAATGACATTCAAAGATGCCGCTTTTAAATTCTCAGATGATAAAAGAACAAAATTCAACGCAGGGATCATTCCTGGAGCTGATGGTTCTGATAAAATTGAAAGAGAAAGTATCCCGGGAACAATCAGCTACGAATTGGCAGGTTTAAACAAAGGTGATATCACTACTGCTTTTGAAGATGAAGAGAACAAAAGAAAACAAATCAAGATCATCAAAGTGGAAGATGTGATTCCTTCACACCAGATTACGCTGGAGACAGACTTCAGTAGAATCAAGCAGATGGCACTGAATAAAAAGAAAAGTGAAATGGTTGAAAAGTTTGTCAACTCCAAGTTACCTACAACCTTTATTTCAATTGACGGACGTTACGACAGCTGTAACTTTAAGTCTAACTGGAAGAAACAATCCTTAACAAAGTAAAATCAAAACCTTCAGAATTTCTGAAGGTTTTTTTTATCATCGAACTTTATAAAGACGAAAATCCACGATGGAAAATATGGACAGATATTTCCCGGAAAACCATTGTTTTTAGTATTTTTACGCATGAGCAATTTTATAGATTTTAACGCTGCAAAAAAACTTCATGACATGGAGGCTACACACAATAGAATTTCACACCTTTTTACTATTAAATATCCCATTATCCAGGCTGGTATGATCTGGCATTCAGGATGGAGACTTGCTTCTGCCGTTTCCAACTGTGGAGGATTGGGAATAATAGGAGCAGGAAGTATGTATCCTGATATCCTGAGAGAAAATATCCGGAAATGTAAACTCGCAACAGATAAGCCATTCGGGGTAAATGTACCGATGTTATATCCTAATATTGAGGAAATCATTCAGATCATCCTTGAAGAAGGAGTGAAAATCGTATTTACATCAGCCGGTAATCCGAAAACCTATACGGAAACCCTTCAGAAAGAAGGAATAAAAGTAGCTCACGTTGTTTCTTCCACCAAATTCGCTGTAAAATGTGAAGATGCCGGAGTAGATGCCATTGTTGCAGAAGGTTTCGAAGCAGGAGGCCACAACGGAAGAGATGAAACCACCACATTCTGTCTTATTCCGAATGTAAAGAAACATATTTCTAAACCGTTAATCGCTGCCGGAGGAATTGCTTTAGGTTCACAAATTAAGGCTGCAATGATTCTCGGTGCAGACGGTGTACAGATCGGTTCCCGTTTTGCTGCTACCCACGAAGCAAGTGCCCATGAAAACTGGAAAAAGAAAATTACAGAACTCCAGGAAGGAGATACACACCTTACGTTGAAAGAACTGGCTCCTGTAAGAATGGTTAAAAATAAATTCTTCAATGAGCTGGAAGATATTTATATGAACGGAAGAAACAAAGATGCTTTAATCGCATCGCTGGGAAGAGCCAGAGCAAAAAAAGGAATGTTTGAAGGAGATATGGAAGACGGAGAACTGGAAATAGGCCAGGTTTCTGCTTTAATTGATGAAATTCTTCCGGTGGAAACTGTTTTCAGCCATCTTTTAAAAGAATTTGAAGAAACGAAAATGCCGGTTTTTTAATATGATTTTATTCGATGGAAGGAAGAATAATTGATGTAAAGGAACAAAAATTATATATCGAACACAATAATCAATTTCAAGACAGGCCTACGATTGTTTTTCTGCATGACTCATTAGGTTCAGTGCAGCTTTGGAGAGATTTTCCGGCTAAATTATCCAAAGCGGCACAATGCAATACCCTTGCTTATGACCGGTTAGGATACGGAAAATCATTCCCCATGCCTACTCATGAAAGACCTGTAAATTATATGGAGCTGGAAGCAGATCTGTTGAATGATGTATTGACTGAAATGAATATTGATAACGCGATTCTCTTCGGGCATAGTGACGGTGGAACAATTGCTTTGATCACCGCTGCAAAATATCCCGAAAGAATAAAAGCCGTTATCTGTGAAGCTGGTCATATTTTTGTAGAAGAAACAACTTTAAAAGGTGTTTACGATGCCTGGGAAGCTTACAAAACGACCAATCTTCCGGAACGTTTACAGAAATATCATGGTAATAAAGTAGAAATGCTTTTCAGGGCCTGGACAGAAACCTGGACACGGGATGATTACAGAACCTGGAATATAGAGTATTTCCTGAAAGATATTACAGCTCCGTTATTATTTATTCAGGGAGAGGCTGATGAATACGGGACATTGGATCAGGTAGAAAAAACAGTGACTCAGGTCAGTGGAAGGTCGGAAAAATATATCATTCCCGGTATAGGCCATACACCGCATAAAGAAGTACCTGAGCTTGTATTGGAGAAAGCGGCCGGATTTATCAGCAAATATTTATAATATACAATATCAACAAGGCACCTGTTAACGGGTGTCTTTGTTTTGTTAAATAAACAGATTGATCTATTTTTATTTCAATAACTGAAGTTCGGCCGCAATATTTTCCTTTGCCCGGGCTTCATATCTTTCCTTAAAATATTCTGTTTTAAAAATACTTTCAAGCTCAAGGAAATGTTTGAGCACTTTTTTTCGTCCCGGTTTATACAGAAAATCAGGGTAAATGGAATACTCTTTTCTTATATTCTGAGTGTATTCCAGATAAGTTTTAAAATCTTTGCCCAATACAGAAAGATCAGCATCGAGCAGATAATTGGTGTCTTCATCATCACAACGTTGATGTGATTTTGTTGCCAGAATCTGCGCAGAAATGAGTGAAATTCTGTCTTTGTTCAAATGAAGTTCTCCAAGCCTTTTTTCTGCTTTGGCCGCACTTTTTTCCTCATTAGACTTAGAAGAAGCATCGTAGATAACGTCATGGTAAAACACGGAGAAAGAAATGGCTGTAAAATCTGAAATCTCGCTTTTCACAGCTTCAAGTTCACTGAACATATTTTCAAGATGAAGAAGATTGTGGTAGTGTCTGCCTTTTTCAGAATATCTGGTTTCAAGTTCGTTCCACAGGCTGTCGATCAGCTGTTTGTTTTCGGAGAATGAAGAACAAAGTGTTTCAAAATAGTTTTTCAGATTCATAGAAATAAGATATAAAAAAAGGAACTTTTAAAAAGTTCCCTGATTTGCTTCCAGAACAGCCTTCAGCTCAGCCCAGCCTCCGCCGTTGTAACCGTCCTTTAATCCTTGAGCGTTAAGATAATCCAATGCTTTTCCGCTTCTGTTTCCACTTCTGCAGAATAAGATAACAGGCTTTTCAATAGATAGGATCTCATCCTGTCTGTCTTCTACTTCACCTAAAGGAATATTCTTAGCACCATCTATATTACCGTCCATTTCAAGCTCCATTGGCTCACGAACATCGATTAATTCATAGTTTCCTGATTGTATTACTTCTATTAAAGACATAGTTGTTGGTTTAAACATTAAATTAGAAACGAAATTACGTATTTTTTTTTTGAAAAAAATCCTAATTAAAACATAATTTTTTCAGAAAAGAACCATCAATGGGATGTACTTTGGCAGAAATCTGAAGATTGATAAAATAATCTTAATTTTGCAGTGTGAAATTAATGAATGCAGACGCTGAAAAATATTCCCAACTCATAAAATCCAGGGCAAAAAGTTTTGGATTCCAGAGTTGTGGCATTTCCAAAGCTGATTTTCTCGAGGAAGAAGCTCCTCATCTTGAAAAATGGCTGAAGAATAATTATAACGGCGAAATGAAGTATATGGAAAATCATTTCGACAAAAGACTTGATCCGAGACTTTTGGTAGAAGGTTCAAAATCTGTGATTTCACTTTCTTACAATTACTTTCCTGAAGAAAAAATTTCAACGCTGGAGAACTTTAAAATCTCAAAATATGCTTATGCAGAAGACTATCATGAAGTAATCAAAGAAATACTCCGTGAAATGGTTGCTGGGCTGCAGGAAGAAATAGGGGAATTTGGATTTCGTATCTTTGTAGATTCTGCGCCGGTTCTGGAAAGAGCCTGGGCTAAGAAGTCAGGAATAGGCTGGGTAGGGAAAAATGCCAACCTCATTACCAAACAAAGCGGTTCTTTTTATTTTCTGGCCGAAATCATCTGCGATCTGGAGCTAATTCCTGACCATGCCACTACAGATCATTGCGGAAGCTGCAGAAAGTGTATCGATGCATGTCCCACAGATGCCATTGTTTCTGAAAAGATTATAGATGGAAGCCGATGCATTTCTTATGCTACCATAGAACTCAAAAATGAAATTCCGGATTATTTTAAAGATAAAATGGAAGACTGGATGTTTGGCTGCGATATCTGCCAGGATGTCTGCCCCTGGAACAGATTCTCTGCACCCAATAAACAGAGCCGTTTCCAGCCCAATGAAGCCTTGAAAAACTTTAAAAAAGGAGAGTGGAAAGAACTTACCCAGGAAATTTTCTCGGAAATATTCAGAAAATCTCCCGTAAAACGAACCAAGTTTGCTGGTCTCAAGAGAAATATTGAGTTTTTACAGAAGACTTCCGACTGATTTTTTTCTGAACTTTCGGTGACAATTCCTCTTTTGGAATTTTTTGAAGTTCCAAACCAGAGCTGATAATTGACCATTCCTTAAATTTTTCGCTTTAAGGAGGTGAAGATTTACATCAATAAGTTTCTTAAAAAGCCTTTCCTATAAAGAAAAATTGATTTTCAGGAGATCAAAATCTCACCGAAAATCAACGTCTTTTCTGTATTCTTTTAGGAGCAGTTTTTACTCTTATTTTAAATCTTTTTTGGGATTTAGTATTTTTACGCATATTTATGAATATTTCGTAACTAAATATAGCCATTTTTTCGATTAAAACAAATACTTTTACTAAAAATTAAAGATTAAATTTTGTTAAAAAACATGACTGTGAAAACGATATTAATGTATATCCTGAAAGTGCTAGGAATTATTTTAGGAATTGTAATTATTTACGTAATCCTTGGGCTGCTGATTCCCTATATTCCCGTTTCAGCAAAAGATGACGGACAGAAGAAAGAAATCCCAATCTATATTTACACCAATGGAGTGCATACCGATATCGTAATGCCTGTAAAAAATGACCTTCAGGACTGGAGCCGGAAAATTCCTTTTGCCAATACAAAATCAAAAAAAACAGATTATCAGTATATAGGAATAGGATGGGGAGACAAAGGGTTTTATCTTGATACTCCCACATGGGCAGATCTGAAATTTTCAACAGCCATAAAAGCTGCATTCTGGCTAAGTGATTCCGCAATGCACTGTACCTATTATAATACGATGAAAGAAGGCGACGACTGTAAAATGATCATGATCAGCAGAAATCAATACCAGAATCTGGTAAAATTTGTAGAAGATAAATTTGACAGAGACCAGAACGGAAACTTCATGTTGATTCCAACAGATGCCGTATACGGTGATAATGATGCCTTTTACGATGCAAAAGGAACGTACAGCTTTCTTTATACCTGCAATACCTGGAGCAATAACGCTTTAAAAGCTGCAGGACAAAAAGCCGCACTTTGGACCCCTTCAGATTTCGGAATTTTTCAACACTATAAATAATACATGAAGAGGATTTATCTGTTGTTCATTATCATCTTTTGGATGGGTTCATGTTCCCAGGAAAGGAAAAGCAATACAATAATAACCAATAGACCTCTGGCGGCAGAAAAGAAGCCTGAAGCCGATCTTTCGAAAATAAAAAGTAAAGCGGAAGAAGCATTGGAATTCTGTGATTCAAAGAATCTCAGCAAAGACTTCTGCATTCTTATTGATATGAGCCTTCATTCCGGTGTTAACCGTTTTTTTATCTGGGATTTTAAAAATAATAAAATATCAAAGAAATATCTGGTAGGACATGGCTGCGGTTCCAATTCATGGAGTAAAGATGATTCTAAAGCCAATCCGGGTTTCAGCAATGAAGATGGAAGCCACCTTTCATCTTTAGGAAAGTATAAATTGGAAGGAAGAGGCTACAGCGATTGGGGAATCAATATCAAATACCTGATGCACGGTCTCGAAGAAACCAACAGTAATGCTTTAAAAAGATATATTGTCTTTCATTCCTGGAATCTTATGAGCGATGAGGAAGTGTTTCCTGACGGATCTCCCGAAGGGTGGGGCTGCCCGACTGTTTCCAACAACGCGATGAAAGAAATTGATCCGATGATTCAGAAATCGGGAAAACCAGTACTGATGTGGATCTATAATTAAATCTTTGTCATACATTTGTTTCACAACAATCAGATAAACTGATCCGGTCTTATGAAGCATACTCTTTTCCGTGAACAACAGCTCAATTGTGATATAGAAACCGCCTGGAAGTTCTTTTCCTCAGCCAACAATCTTTCAGAAATTACTCCGAAGGATATGGGCTTCGTCGTATTAACGGAAATGGAAGATGATGAAATCTTTGAAGGAATGCTCATCGATTATTATGTTTCTCCGTTATTCGGTATTAAAATGAAGTGGCAGACTGAGATTACCCATGTAGACTTCCGGAAAAGCTTTATTGATTTTCAGAAAAAAGGACCGTACAAATTATGGAATCATCATCATGAATTTATTCCCAATGCCGAAGGTGTTCTGATGAGAGACACTATAGATTATGAACTTCCCATGGGATTTTTAGGTGAAATTGCCCACGGTCTTTTCGTGAAAAAGAAGCTGGAACATATCTTTGATTATCGTTTTAGGGTATTGAGGAAATTGTTTTAATTATTCAATAGGAACGAGCTTTAGCCCGTTAAAAATAAGCCAAAATTCATCTGGCTTTAGATTCTGTGTTAACTTCCAAATATTTTTTATACATTTATATTTATAAAAGCGACCTTGAGTTAGCTTGCGTAGGGTGAACGTCTTTGATTTTTACCCTACTTTCTTCAAAATCTATCTG
>NZ_JAJFZH010000025.1:0-52649 GCF_020733145.1 Chryseobacterium sp. X308 | reverse complement strand
AGATATACTATATGATAAAAAAATATGATTAATTTATATTTGTTTATAAAAGATGTTTGTTTTCAATATCTTAATGGTTTTTAGTAGTTTAATCGATGGCTTGTTTGAGAACGTAATGAACAAGATTGTTTTTAGTTTCACAAGCTTTGAGTTTTAGGGCGTAAAAAAACCGGAAAAAATTCCGGTTGTATGATTAAGCTTTTTCAAGCTGAACAGTAAAGTGTCTTAAGATTTCCGGTTCCCACGTAATCTTGTATCCTTTTGCTATTTCATCACGTCTTTCATATACGTTTCTGATAGCAGCCGCAATATAATCCATGTGGTTGTTGGTGTAGGTTCTTCTTGGAATAGCCAGTCGTACCAGCTCTAACTTCGGATAACGGTTTTCTCTGGTAGCAGGATCTCTGTCTGCCAATAGTGTTCCGATTTCTACAGTTCTGATCCCTGCCTCCTTATAAATTTCCAGTCCTAATGTCTGAGCCGGATATTCTTCACGGGATACATTCGGAAGAAAGTTTAAAGAATCGATGAATACAGCATGTCCTCCGATAGGTTTTTGAACAGGAATTCCATATTCAATTAATTTATTACCCAGATATTCAACCTGAGAGATTCTGCTTTCAAGATAAGCAAACTCAGTAGCTTCATCCAGACCTACAGCTAATGCAGCCATATCTCTTCCCGCCATTCCTCCATAAGTAATAAAACCTTCGTAAATGATGGTGAAGTTGGATGCTTTTCTGAAAACTTCTTCGTTATTCAAAGCAATGAATCCTCCGATGTTTACTAAGCCGTCTTTTTTAGAACTCATTGTCATTCCGTCTCCGTAGGAAAAAATTTCCTTGCAGATATCCTTAATGCTTCTGTTTTCCTGTCCTGCTTCTCTTTTTTTGATGAAGTAAGCATTCTCCGCAAATCTCGCTGAATCAAAGAATACCGGGATTCCGTACTGGTCTGAAAGGGCTTTCACAGCTTTCATATTTTCCAGAGAAACAGGCTGTCCCCCTGAAGAGTTACACGTAATGGTAATTAAACAGAAAGGGATGTTTTCTTTAGGATGGCTTTTATAAACTTCTTCCAGTTTTTCAAGGTTGATATTTCCTTTGAAAGGATGAAGATCATTAATATCAAAAGCTTCGTCTATCGTACAATCGACAGCATGTGCCTTTCTGAATTCGATATGTCCTTTTGTTGTGTCAAAATGTGAGTTTCCCGGAACTACATCGCCTTCTTTTACCAATACTGAGAAGAGAACGTTTTCTGCAGCTCTTCCCTGGTGGGTAGGTAATAAATATTTGAATCCTGTAATTCTTTCAACAGTTTTTTGCAATTGTTCAAAAGAACGTGATCCGGCATAGCTTTCATCTCCGGTCATTAAAGCAGCCCATTGTTTATCAGACATAGCTCCCGTTCCTGAATCGGTAAGCAGGTCAATATAAACATGTGAAGATCTTAAGTTGAAAAGGTTATAATTAGCTTCTTTAAGCCATTGCTCTCTTTCTTCTCTGGTGGATTGATAGATTTCTTCCACCATTTTAATGCGGAAAGGTTCCGCGTACGGTAAATTCATGAGTTAAATTATGTTTTAAATTGTTTGTAAAGAAAATGTGCTTGAAAATAATTTTTCAAAATTCATCAATGTATAGATAAGTCGGAAAAAGGGATTATTCCGGAGCCTTAAATATATTTTCATCAGAATGGAATCCGGCTACACCGCCGCTCACAGCAAATTTCATTGCAGAAGCTGCTGTCATTCCTACTACAGGTTTGATGTTTTTTTCTTCAGTAACAATTACCCAGCCCGAGATGGCATACGAGTGGGGAAGATATACCGCAACGTAATTATGCTTGTCAACGTCCGACATTTCTTTTTGGGTTAAAAAGCCAATTCTCCAGATTTCCGGATTTTCGTTGGTTTTTACCCATACAGGATCGTTGAATTTTTTCTTGTCACCTACAAATGAAGACATGACGTCTTTCGTAGGAGTATAAATGTGTTTTACTCCCGGAGTTTTCTCCAGTAAGCTGTCCATCGTGTCGAAAAAGAATCTTCCGACTACGAATTTATTTCCTAAATACCCCAGAATAGCCGTAAACAGTATAATAGATACAAATACAAGCCCCGGAATCTGCTTGGCAAGGGAAGGAACAAGGTTGTCAATCGCACTTACAATATACCAGATCACAAAAATAGTTAGTCCGATAGGCCCAATAATAACCAACCCCTGGAAGAAATTCTTCAGGAACAGATTGGCAATATTTTCAAAGCTTGGCTTCTTCAAGGTGTATTCTTTACTATTTTATTTTAACCGTGAATCGTTTCTTTATTTCCGTAGGATTTAATAATGCTGGCTTCATATTCCAGCCATTCTTCCCAGCGCTTGTTTACTTTTTCAGGATTTCCCAGCTGTCTTGCAAACCCGATAAAAGTAGTGTAATGATTGGCTTCGGAAATCATCAGTTCTTTGTAGAAAACTTTAAGCTCTTCGTCTTTGATATTTTCGGTAAGAACTTTGAATCTCTCACAGCTTCTGGCTTCAATCATAGCAGCAAACAGCATCTTGTCTACGATGAGGTCTTCTCTACTTCCCTGTACGATAAATTTCGCCAGTTCATTCACATAATCATCTTTTCTTGCTCTTCCGAAAGTAAAGCCTCTTTTTTTGATGATCTCATGCACCTGATTGAAATGATCCAGCTCTTCCTGTGCAATGGCAAGAAGTTCCGTTACAATTTCGGGATATTCCGGAAGCATCGTGATCAGGCCTATTGCATTGGTTGCAGCTTTTTGCTCACACCAGGCATGATCCGTTAAAATTTCTCCAATGTTTCCTTCTGCAATATTTGCCCACCTTGGGTCGGTAGGTAGTTTCAACTTAAACATGTTGTAAAATTTTTGTAAATTTAAGCAAATTGGACATATTTAATGCTTCTGATGTGACAGATTTTATTTTCTATTGAATTTTGTACAATCAGAACTGTCTTTTTTGTAGCATTGCAAATATGAATTAATGATATCCTGTTATTTTACGGTAATAAAAAAACTAATGACTCAATCACAATGATTAGACAATACTATTTGCCCATGCTATTTTCATTACTTTTTACGGTGAAAGGACTACCTGTCTATGGTCAAAATGTAAAAGATTCAGTTGAAATATCTCTAAGACCCTATGCTAGTCTTCGCGGTCATATGGCAGTGTATGACCATAAAATGGAACTTCAGGAAAATGCGTCAAGAATCGGAATGGAGCTGAATATCAAAAAAGGAACATTGGGTTTTATTGCAGGCGGAGAAGTGCAGTTAAATATGTTTCGTGGAAGTACCTCATTTAATGTGGATGGAAGCCTTTCCAGTGGATTTGTTTCGATAGAATCCTCACAATCTAGACAGGTTTTCGGTAATAGGCTTGGTTATTTGGGAATTGATCTGGGGAAATATGGAATCCTTACCATTGGCAAGCAATGGGGTGTTTATCGGGACATCACTTCTTACACTGACCGGTTTAATGTTTTTGGGGCAAGAGCATCTGCTACATTTGTCGGAGGTACTGATGGTGGAGAAACCGGAACAGGGCGTGCGGATCAGGCCCTTATTTACCGTAACCGCTTTGGAAATCTGTATATCGGAGGGCAGATCCAGGCCAGAGGGGGAAATAATGATCATTTTATTGATGGATTTGGTGGCTCTGTTCAATATAAAATTACAGATGGTTTTTTTGCCGGAGTAGCTTATAACAGGGCTTTTCTGAGTGATCGTCTAATACAGAATGGCGGGGCAATAGGTATTACCGGCCAGCCCACTTATTTTTCTTTAGGAGCAAAGTACACCGGGAAAATTTTGGATTGGAGTGTTCTTTTTGTTCTGCATAAAAACGGAGATTTTTCACAGAGTTTTTATCAGAACCCTGGAATGGAGGTAGCTCAATCAATTATGGTATTCAATGCTAAAGGACTGGAGTTTTTTGGAAAATATAAACTTGATAAGTTTTCTATTCTTGCGGGATATAATTTATATGTCCCGGATATAAAAAATACAGAAATAATTCCCGGGCAGTATCATCTGGATCCGGGTTTTAAAAGGAATGATTGTATTGTTGGTGTTTCTTATCAACCCTTTAATTTTGTCCAGATTTATTCAGAACAAAGAATTTCTATGGGTAAAACATCATTGGGAGAAAGAGAAAAAAGTGTTTTTACTCTTGGACTAAAAATTGATCTCTCCAAAACTTTCATTAAAAATTTTGACCTTTAAAAGATATAATTATTATGATTTATTATTGGCTGTGTTTTTCCTGAAGTATTCTAAAAGTCTCCACCCTGTTTCATCTACTTTTTTCAATCCTGCGGAGATAATGAATGCTAAAATAATATTAATCCCATAAATAATGAGCATTAAAAGCCACCATGGCATATTTTCTTTTAGTGGAACTACCAGGAAATAAACGAGCGAAGAGCTTATTCCCTGTGCAAAATAGAAGAAAATAGCATTCTTCCCGATATAGGTAATAAAGTTTTCTTTTGTGATCTTCAGCCGGTTGTAAAGAACAAATAAGGTTACCAGAGAGAATAATGCCCAGATGATATAAGGGATTTTCGGCGGGAATTTATTTTTATTGATTTTGTAGAAAATATCTCCTCCATAGTACCAGAACATCCATATAAGAGCCATTCCTGTAAGTGCATATAGTACAGGAATTGCTTTGGTGGAGATCTTTTTTCCACGCATTTTGTGTCCTGTTAAAAAAACAGCAAGGTAGAAAGCAACATATCCCACTTGTCCTGTTGGGTAATATTCCGGGAAGATATTGAATATCAAGGTTAGAGCAATACAAAGCCCGATAAACCAATTGATATGTTTTGGGAAAAATCTTAGGATGAGTACTCCGAAAACGGTAAGTACATAATAGACTTTTAAATACCAGAAACTTCCCATTACCACCGGAAACGTGTCGGCATTGGTGTACTGATGAAGATACCAGTTTCCGAGATTTTCCCATTGCGGATATATTGAAACACTGGTTGCGGAGTATTTTGACCCAAATGTTGAATAAAAACTTTGAAGCCATTCCATGGAAAAGAAACTCAGGCCAAACACTTTAAAGAAGTAATCTAAAAAGAACAGGAAAGTCACAAAAATCATATAGGTGATCTGGAGTTTCAGAAGACGGTATAATGTTTTTTCAATATTTGCTCCCGAAGTGATTCCGCTCAAAGCATAAAAAAGAGCGACGTCAAAAACAAGCGAGAAAACTCTTACTTCAGCGGGAATATAAAATTGTCCGGACCAGAAAGCGGTATGGATAAATATGATGGAAAGTGTTGCCAGTCCTTTGGCGAAATCAATATAGAGATCTCTGTTCATTATAGGTGGGTTGGAAGTTCTTTGTAATTTTTTCAAAAATACAAACAAATTGATTGTTTAAGACATAAAAGATTTTTTAAACAAAAAAGGGGCGGAACATACTGCCCGCCTCCTTTCTTAAATATGCTAAAAATGAATGTTCTCGTTTATTGAAGATGTTTAAATTCTTCCGCAGAAATTTCTCCTGTCTGAATTTTTCTCAGCTCATCTATATATTGACTCATGTAGGCATCAATTTCAGGATTTACTGTGTTTTTGGCCATCTTATAAGTACCATTTAAAACTCCCTGATAATAATAGAAGAAGTTGTAATCGAAATTGGAAGCATTAAGATCGTACTGGCCCAAAAGGAATCCTAAACGAACTGCCGATCTTCTTTGCGCCGGTGTTCCATGATGATTTACACTGGTGGTCTGATAATCGCCAATACTTTGAGCAAATTCATAGGCTGCCGCAATTTCCGGGAAGCTGGTTTTGTTGTACCCGTTAGGCCTCCTCAGATAATATCCTGCAAAGCCATCTGCTTCAAGCTCGTTCGGTCTGTACGTTGATTCCGATACAGAAGGGAGGTTGAAGATATACTGCAGCTGATGTCCGTATTCATGAGCAAGAATCATTGCGTTTACAATATCGCCGCCTTTTGATTTTGCATCATAATAAATAGCGTACCCATAATAGATCTTTCCTGTTGAGTAGGAAATAGCATTATAGGTTGAATTGAAATTGGACGGATCATTTACAAAACGCAGGGTAGGGGTGCTTCTTCCCCACATGCTTGCAATTCTGGTCATCTGGCCGTTCATAAAATTGGTGTCTGTGGAGTTTTGAAGCCCGGTCAGTAAGACTGAATTGGTGCTCCAGTTGTTGTCTACATAGGAGCATCCTTTTTCAGTAGTTCCCGGCTGATCAACTTTTGCACTCAGTGCTTCTTGTTGAGGTTGAACATTGTTGTCCATTTGGTCATCACTACATGCTGTCAATGAAGTTACAGCAATGGCGCCTGCTAGTAAGCAGAGATTAAAGTTTCTTTTCATATATAATATCAATTTGGTAAAACGAATTTATGAAATTATCTCTTAATTGTGAATACATTAATGAGAAAAATTAATCAAAATAAAGTGAATAAGATTTTATTTAAAAAAACATTGCTTTGATTGTAAGCTATTTAGAAATTTATATGTATATTTGCACCTCGAAATAACTAAAAATTTATAAACAATGTTTGCAATTGTAGAAATAGCAGGGCTTCAATACAAAGTTGAGCAAGACCAGAAGTTGTTTGTAAACCGTTTAAAAGGAGATAAAGGAGGAAAAGTTTCTTTCGATAAAGTTCTTCTTACTGTAAACGGTGCAATCACTGTAGGCGCCCCAGCTGTAAACGGAATCACTGTAGAAGCAGAGATCCTTGACCACGTTAAAGCTGATAAAGTAATCGTTTTCAAAAAGAAAAGAAGAAAAGGTTACAAAGTGAAAAACGGTCACAGACAATCTTTAACTCAAATCGTAATCACTGGTATTACAGGTTTTGAAGGTGGTGCTAAAAAAGCTGCTGCTAAAAAAGAAACTGTGAAAGGTGAAGTTCTTTCTGACAACGCAACTGTTAACTTTGGTGAAGATCACGAGTTGAACTATCACTTAAAGAAAAACAACTTGTCTCAGTCTAAAGAGAACAGAGAAACTTTAATTACTTTAGGTAAAGCAGTTAAAGTTGAATTAGAAAAGAATGTTCTTACTCATGAAGAAGTAGATGCTGCTATCATTAAGAACATCGATCAATTTAAAGCACTTAATAAATAATCCAGTAATAAAATGGCACACAAGAAAGGAGTCGGTAGTTCCAAGAACGGTAGAGAGTCTCACTCTAAAAGATTAGGTGTGAAGATTTTCGGAGGACAAGAAGCTATTGCCGGAAATATTATTGTTAGACAAAGAGGTACTCAGCACCACCCAGGTGATAACGTGGGAATCGGTAAAGATCACACTTTGTTTGCATTAGTAGATGGTAAAGTAGTTTTCAGAAAGAAAGCAAACAACAGATCTTTCGTATCTGTAGAACCAAATGCGTAATTTAAGCGTTTTATAAAAATTAAAACCTCAGTTTTTACTGAGGTTTTTTTATGTACTGGTTTTTATAAAATTCTTTTTTTGGTGAAATATGTTTATATTTGATAACTGACATGCTTTAAAATAGTTGCGGAAGCCGAAAAGCAAATAGAGTAGGCAGTAAATAAAACTAAACAATCATGAAAAATTTAAGAAAACTAACCAAAGCCAGTCTGAGAAGTATTAACGGCGGAGAAGTGTGGTGTCCGGCAAAACCAATTACATCATGTAGTGTATGGTGCGGATTGACAAAGGAGCAGCAAATGCGTTGCCTGCTTGATGTAGAAGGTTGCGAGTGCTTTTAATCATCAAGGCAGTCCTTATTATATAAGCTTTAAAAAAAATTCGGCGGCTTCTTTGAAGCCGCCGAATCTGTTTTATATAATATTCTGTTTAAAATCCTACCTGGAATCCTGCTTTAACGCCAAACTTTGAGATATCCGGTCTGTCCAGATAATTTCCTCTCCAGTTGAAATCTACTCTGAAGATTCTCAGGTTTCCGATTCCTATATTTTCAATTCCGAATCCGTATTCATAATAGATATGTTCGCTTGGTGCAGAATATTTAAAACCTTCTACATTGATCGCTTTGGAGGCATCGCTTAATGTACCGTAGGCTCCTCTGATAAATGCAACTTCTCTCAATTTCAGCTTTTTAATCAATGGAATATAAGAAAGTATTTTACCGTTAAAATGATGCTCAAGCTGAAGTGTAGTATAGGCATCCGTCACAAATTCATAATAATTAAGCTGGGAGAAAGTATTTGGTACCAGACCATATGAAAGGTTGGCAGGAATAATATTCTGTAATGCCAATGGAACTGTACTGAAGTTCTTTCCAGCTTCAAAATTAACCACTAGTTTTCCCATACTTCCAATCAAAAACGGCTTGTATAGCATGAATTGAAGCTTGTCATAATTGAAGTCAGCATTGAATAGCCCTTCAATACCTCGCGTGTATCTTAAAACGATGGTTGGTGCTAGGTTTCTTGCCTGATAACGGTCAATACCGGTTTGTGAGAATTTTGCACCAGGTTTGGCAATTAAACTGATGGTAACGTGTGAGTCATTAACTGTCTGTCTCAACTGTCCGTCTTTATAATACATCAGATTGAATTTTTCAGGGATAGCAGATTTAATACTCTGCATCACTCCATCTATTCTTATCTGAAAGTTTTTCCATGGCTCGATAGCTGCAAAAACACTTGTTTTATTTACAGAACTTAAGGAAATGTTTTCTCCTCTTGCAAAAAAGGTACTGGTAGATGAGGATTGCGGAGTAACTCCATCACCTGATGTAAGCTGTCCTCCAAGCTGAACAATATCTCTGCTGGTTCCGGCTCCAATCATAAAGCGGTTAAGCTTATTGAACATATATCTTGCTTCTACACCATATTTAAACTGTTGATCCTTGAAACCATAAGCTGTATAAAACTGCGCTCTCCAGGTATCATTCAATCCGAAATAGGTTCTTGCTCCTAATCTTATTCTGTCTCCTTCTACTTCATTTCTTCCGTAAATTGAGAAAATAGGACCAATATCTATTCCTTTGAAGGCATTATAATAACGTGAGCCAAGCGTTTCAAACAGTTTTACCATCCGGTTGAATTTCGGGGTCTGCTGAAGCTGATCAAGCATGTTATAAACGCCCTGTTCTGCTTTGGATAAGGTGTCAGGTCTGACTTTTGTCCAGTAAGCATCATCTTTATTGGTAAATTTATCTTCGTATTCTTCTTCGGTACGTTTGAATACTTTCGGATCAAGAGGTGTATTGAACTGATAATCGGAATAATCTACCGATCTTTTGGCGATGATACTTTTCGCGCCTTTCTTCTTTGAGAAAGGGCTCATTTCAAATTCTGTCACCAGTTTTTTGGGAAGAAACGTAGCATCATCAGGATTGTCATATTCTACCTGAGTATACACACTGTTGACAAAGTTGACGTTAATCTTCTGTGTTGATTTTAATGTTGCTCCTAAAACGGCATAAGTATCTGTATCAATGTAAAGGTTTCCCTGGAATGCAAGGACATCTTTTCTCTTCGGCTGGTATCTTATCTGGAAGGCTTTTTCCCCACGAATCGTAATGGTGTCCATAAGACTATAGTCGTACGTATTGAAGCCATCAGTACCAACAGGACTCTGGAATCCGATATCGAAATAATTCAGGGTATTGTCGTAGATATTGATATCACGGTATAAGTTTTTTGCAGAAACCGTTATAACCTGATTGTCCTGGAAGCCTGAGGTTTTTTGAGCAACCAGTGTTCTTTTGCTGTCTTTGTCCGGTCTGTTTTTACCATAATTTTCATAAACGGCTTCATTCAGGAAGATAGGCAGACCAAGTCTTCCGCTCGCAGTAGAATCTGCATAACTGAAGATGAAATCAAGTTTATTGAAAATCTTTTTCTTCATGAACGCACTGTCAAGATTGTTCAGATCAAACTGTGTTTTTTCGTATTCTTTATATGAATAAGTATCGAATTTTTCCAGTCCGTTATTTCTTTTTTGCGCCCACACTTTCTGCATAATTGCATAAGCCGGATTTTCTTTCTTGTTTTTGTATTTTGTTTTACCGCTTTGAAGAACAATCTCCTGAATATCGCTTACTTTAGCCTGTGATAGCTGT
This sequence comes from Chryseobacterium sp. X308, assembly GCF_020733145.1. Lineage (NCBI taxonomy): Bacteria > Pseudomonadati > Bacteroidota > Flavobacteriia > Flavobacteriales > Weeksellaceae > Chryseobacterium > Chryseobacterium sp. X308. Next base: position 42,552 of record NZ_JAJFZH010000025.1, on the reverse strand, counting down.
ACGAAAATATTGTCAGCATTTTCAGGGGTGATTTCAAGGGTTTCTGTGGTATAATTTTTTCTGGAAAATCTTAACTGATGGATGATGCTGTCTGACTGAACAATGAAACTGCCCGAAGTTGTCGTTAAGGCAGGTGTTTTATCATTGTTGATAAAAATATCAACGTTATTCAGTTCTTTATTGTTCTTTTCGTCAACCACCTTACCGCTGACCTTGTTTTGAGCACATACGGAACCGGCGAGAATCAGGAAAAAAAATAAAAGATAGTGTTTTTGGGAGTTATTGTTTAACATCATTTGTTTCTTCAGGCATTTAGCATAAACAAAAAGCATGCAGTTTAATTAAAAAACAGGTAAAAAAATAAAATATTTTTATTCTATCCTATAAAACGACAAAAGTAGCGAAAATAATATATGTATTGATTAAAAATTAATCGGGAATTTTTTATGCTTAAAATATAATAATCAGGGGATTAAAAGAAAGATAGCGTTCCTGCTTTTTAGAAATATTTTGCAGCCCTTATGAAGAATTTATATCATAAAAAAGACCTACATTTCTGTAAGTCTTTTTGCTCCTCCTGCTGGGCTCGAACCAGCGACCCTCTGATTAACAGTCAGATGCTCTAACCAACTGAGCTAAGGAGGAATTTTCTTTGTTTTAAGTGGTGCAAATATAATAGGAATATCCGTACCAAGCAAGTTTTTATTCTTGAATATTGAACGAAAAAAGCTATTGGTTTATTTTTCAATAAATTAAATTTTAAATATTTTTTGTGATGGGCAGAGATTATTAGAGATGTCTTAAATTTCAGTCTGTAGCTTTGGAATTTTTACCCGCTTTGTTTGTAAAAAATGTGTTAAGATAGCTCTCATCTGCAATTCCAGGTTTATCCGCGAGCTTGAAAAAATTTGCAGTGATAAAAAAGTTGTCATTCTAGAATCAAATACTGGAATAAGATCAAATAAAAAGACCTACAGAAATGTAAGTCTTTTTATCTTTTATAGCTCTGAAATTTTACTTCTTTAAGTCTTTTAGTATTTCCTGAACAGCTCTTTCCAGCTGAGGATCGTTATTCTGAAGACGGTCCATAAAAGTATTTTTAACATAAATGTCTGGTTTTACCCCTGTTTTTTCAAGATTTTGTCCGTCCAATGTGTAGGTTCCCCATGCAGGAAGTCTGTAAGAAGATCCGTCTACCAATCCTTTGGCTGAAGTGAAAATAATCCATCTGTAAGTATCCTGACCGATGATTTTCCCCAGTTTCAGTGCTTTAAACCCGGCTGCAGTCATTTCGGCATCACTCAATGAAGCTTCATTAATCAAAAGGACGATAGGTTTTCCGGAAGGAGCAAAGTTGGGTTGGGTTGTTATTTTTCCTTCACGATATTTCCATTGTAAATAAGGTCTTTGAGAAAGGAAATTCAATACTTTATCATGCACATTTCCACCGGTATTGTAACGTAAGTCAAGAATAACAGCATCTTTTCTGTTTTCCTGTTCTACCATGTCCAGAAGAAAACGATCCAGCTCATCAGTAGACATATTTTTCATGCAGGAGTAGGCAATACGGTTGTTGCTAAGCTTATCTACACGCTGATGATTATTGTAGATCCAATCGTCGTAAAGCAATCCTTTTAATTCTCCATTAGAAATCGGATGTACTTTGGTAGTTACCGTTTTACCATCACGATTAAAGGTAAGAACCAGCTCATCCTGTTTTTTAGGGCTTGTGAAATACGTTTCGATATTTTCGTTAAGATCAATCTTTTTCCCGTTTACAGAAGTCAGTTGATCTCCAGGTTTGATGTCAACACCGGAACGGTATGCAGGGGATTTTCTCAGAATGCTTTCTACCGTGTAGGGCTGGTCTTTTTTGAAGATAATTCCTGTTTCGTTCGTAAAATAGTTCAGGAACATGGTTTCTTCCTTTCCTGTAGAAGAAAATCCGGTGTGTGAAGAATTAAGCTCTCCTAAAAGATCATTCAATAATATTCTGAGATCATTCCTGTTATGTACATACGGAAGATACTTGGCATATTGCTCCTTTTTAGCTTTCCAGTCGATACCATGGAATTTTTCATCGTAGAAGTTTTCCTCCACACCTGTCCATGCTTCAGCGTACATCTGGGTAAATTCTGATGCCAGATCTTTATCAAAACTGTATTGGATGTTTATCTTTTCAGGCTTTAATGCCGCTACAGTTGTTTTGTAAATATTACCTTCTATCAGGGCAAACAGGTTTTTATCATTTTTGGTTAGATAATAAGCCGCTTTATCGAAAACTTTTTCAGATTTGGCAGGCTCAAAATCTGTGAATACCTTTTTGAACAGCTGTCTTTTTCCATTGTCCTGATTAGAATTGAAAAGAAGAATTTCTTTTTTATCATCAGCGAAAACAGCTGGATCATCCTGGTATCCATATCGGTCGGTAACCAGTTCAATTCTGTCCAGGGTATCATCAGGATTAACCTTTAGTTCTTTGATTACCGGCTCTTTTTCTTCCTTTTTATCCTTCTTGTCTTTTTCTTTATCTGAAGATTTTTCTTCCTTCTTTTCTTCAGTGAAGAGATTGTCGAATTTTTCAGACTTAAAAGGCTCGTCAAACCAATCTAAAGCCATACGGTAAATGTTGGATTTCTGCATGCCTAAAGGATAAGACGGATTGGTCCTGTCGCTGGCGAAATAAATATATTTTCCGTTCGGAGACCACACGGGATCTTCTTCAGAAACGCCTGTATTGGTAAGGTTTAAAGTCTGTCCTTTTTTGATGTTATAGATGAAAATATCGAGCTCGAAGTTTCTTTTTGCCGAGAATAACACATATTCGTTATTAGGGGAGAAAGAAGGTCTTGAGTTTTGGAATGCCCAGATCTCATCTTTTACAATAGTTGTAGATGTAAAACTTTTTAAATCCAATAATCGTACTTCATCTCTTCCGCTTAAATACACTGCTTTTGAAAGGTCGCTATTCAGCGTAATGCTGCGGTTATTCCTTGAATCTTCTGTTAATTGCTTTGGCTGGCCTTTTCCGTCTGCCGGAATAGTGAACCAGTTCTGGTATCCGTTGTAAGTCTGGTTGTAAAGAAGAGTACGGTTATCTTTCAGCCATTTCACTTCCATGGCGCGTTCTTTTCCATCAGAGACCTGCTGGGCAAATTTTCCTTCAATATCAGAAACGAATATGATTCCACGGCTTATGAATGCCATTTTTTTACCGTCCGGAGATACGTCATAATAGGAAATATTATTTTCCACATTGAAATTCTGAGCCTTTTCCAGGGTTTTGTTGGTATTCAGGCTGATGTTGAGAGGAGTTGTGTTTTTTGAGGCTACATCATAAGTATAAAGCTGGTAATCCTTTTCAAAAATAACTTTGGAGCCATCTGCTGAAACAAACGGTTTTTTAATGGAAGTTTCAAATTTTGTTAAGGCAGTCTTTTTACCATTTTCGATTTTATAAAGATTGTATTCTCCATTATTCTCATCAGAAATAAAATAGATAATACCATTTTTATCTACACTTGGGTTAAAATCTTTCCCTTCATAGTTGGTGTACTGTTTGAAAGAATTGTTTTTGGGGTTGTACCCAAGGATATCAGGATTATTTTCTCCTTTATAACGCTTACGCTGTACCTGATGGGCACTTTCTGAAGAACTTGTGAAAAGATATTCTCCTGAAGGAGTTTCGACAAGACCATTGGTGTTGTTAAAATAATTGTTGAAAAGCTTTTGTGGGGTTTTTCCCTCAATTGTAGTTTTAAAGCTGCCGAAATTATTATTTCTGTTGGAAGTAAAATAAATCGTTTTGCTGTCCCACGCCCAGCTTTCCATTTCATCCCTCCCGGTATGGAAGGTTAACTGCTTGATAGTTCCTCCGCCTGCGGGCATTACATACACATCATAATTTCCATATTGATTAGAACTGAAAGCAAGCCATTTTCCATCCGGAGAAAGGCGGGGATTGATCTCTTCTCCATCCAGAGCGGTAATTCTTGAAGCATTTCCTCCATTGGAGTCTGCTTTCCAGATATCGCCGTCATATGCAAAGTAAGCTGTTTTTCCATCCGGACTTAATGAGGGACCTGATAAAAAATAAGACTTTTCCTGTGCCGAAATCCCTGCAATAGAAAATGCTGTTAATAACGAAATAATTGTTTTCTTCATGGTAGAAAGGGGTATTTATGCAATACGATATATTGATTTTATTATTCTTTGTTTTTGCAGAGAAATATTCATCTGAAGAAAATTTTCTCAGTTTGAATAACTCTTCCAATAATAGTCGAATTATTACGGAAATAGTTACATGAAACACCTGGAAAACTGAATAATATTCGTTGAAACAGAAAGTAAGTTGCACATGGTTATTGTATAGTGCAGTTGTACAATTCGTCAGATTAAGGCACAAAAAAAGACCTACATTTCTGTAAGTCTTTTTGCTCCTCCTGCTGGGCTCGAACCAGCGACCCTCTGATTAACAGTCAGATGCTCTAACCAACTGAGCTAAGGAGGAATGTCCTTTGTTTTAAGTGGTGCAAATATAGGACGAATATTTATACCCTACAAATATTTTTAAGAAAAATTTTAAAAAAATTATAATTTACCCATAAATACTTTGAAGATGTCGCTTCCAAAGATCAGTAACATCAATCCTAACAGGAAGATAACTCCGATCATCTGTGCGTTTTCCAAAACTTTCTGAGGAACCGGTTTTCCTACAATAATTTCATATAAAGTAAATAAAACGTGCCCACCATCAAGTCCCGGAATAGGAATAAGGTTCAGGAATGCCAACCATACAGAGAACATCGCTGTAAAGCTCCAGAAAGCAACCCAGTTGATTTTAACGCTTCCATCCGCATCCTTATCTACAGGCATATTCTTTACAATAGCAATAGGCCCTCCAACGTTTTTATACCCCTGAACTTTAGAATTGAACATGATTTTGAACTGCTTTACCTGAGTAGTCAATGCTTCGATAGTTCTTGTAAATCCTCTTGGAATAGCTTCTCCGAAAGAATACTTTTTATTCGTTACAATATCTTTTGCTATGCTTTTGGTATCAATGGCGATACCCAGTTTTCCGTTTTTGTCCACAGAAACTGCCGGTATTGTCTGTACAGCTCCGTTTCTTTCAACATCAACAGAAACTGTTTTTCCTTTATTTTCACTTAAAAGAGTGCTTACTTCATCAAAGAATGCCGCTTTCTTTCCGTTGATTCCTACAATTTTATCACCTTTTGCCAGTCCGGATGACTGTGAAGAAGGAGTTGCCAATGAATCAATAACCATAGATACCCTTGGAGAGATGTATAGTTTTGCTTCTTTCTGCTTAAGAACATCTGCAACACCGTCTGCATTGACCGGGAAAGTAACTTCCTGTCCGTTTCTGTTTACAGTAACATTATCTCCCAAAAGAATATTGATGGAAGTATTTTCAAGTCTTTCTGCCGGTTTTCCGTCTACACTAATGATTTTGTCACCATTCTGGAAACCCATTTTCTTTCCTGCAGAAGTAGCTTCAATCCCATTTTTAAATTTTGTGATATCCGTATAAGTTTCTCCGTTGAAGAACGATAAACAGCTGTAGATTAACCACGCAAGAAAAAAGTTAACGGTAACACCTCCCAGCATAATGATAAGTCTCTGCCAGGCCGGTTTTGATCTGAACTCCCAAGGTTCTGCCGGCTTTTTCATCTGGGCAGTATCCATACTTTCGTCCACCATTCCTGCAATCTTCACATATCCTCCAAAAGGAAGCCATCCGATTCCGTATTTTGTTTGTTCAGGGTGTTTTCTCCAGTCGTTGTCCGGAAGTTTTGATATATCGATAGGAACTTCTTCCTTCTTTCCATTCACTTCTATTACTTCAGAATCCGGTAAGTTTTTTGATAAAAATTTATACTGCCATTTTCCGTTGATTTTCTTCATGGAGAATATGGAGAAGTAAGGATCAAAAAACAGGAAAAACTTCTCTGCTCTGGTCTTGAACCATATTGCCGGTAAAAAATGCCCAAGCTCATGAAGAAGCACAAGTATAGAGATGCTCAGAATGAACTGAAAAAGTTTGATTGCTATTTCCATTAATAAATTTTAGATTTTAATTTGCAAAGGTAACAATTATCAAAACTATGCCAAATAAAAAAGCTCCCCGAAACGAGAAGCTTTGTCATATTTAAAGACGATTTGATTATAAATTGAAAGAAACACCAAGACTGCCATTGTTACCTACCTCTGCGAAAACCCCAATTTTCTCTGTGAAGAAATAACGGGCTCCGATGTGAGCGCCTACTCCAAAGTCTCTTCCAAGCACTCCAAGGTCTACGCCAGGGTAAATATCCCATTTTGAAGGAAGATTCAGGGCTTCCTGCAAATGAAAGTTCAGTCTTCCGAAAACAAAAACACGATTATCCTTATCGTTGTCTTTGTAATTGTCAAAATACCCATTGATCCCGGCACCCACTGAAATAAGTTTGTTGAGTCCATAGTCGTAAGTTCCCGTAATTCCGGTTCCATATCCCCAGGCGCTCAGCCCCAGTTGTATTTTCTGATCTCCCTTTCCTGTCCAGGCCTGAGCATTAGCCATAGCACCAAAAAAGAAGATCGCCACCATAAAAAACAATTTCTTCATAAATTTTTAATTTTAAGGATAATAATAAAAAATATTTCTATCAAAAATGAAACCGAAAGAACGGTAATAGTATAAAAATGGTTGACTTTAATACATTATTAAGAAATAGTGCCCGATTTTTGTGTGGAAAACTACTTTTTCAACCATTTAATTCTCCTTTTGTAAAGATAAAATCTGTATTTTTATACTTCATATTTGAAATAATTTAAAAGAATAAAAGATGAAAGTTGCAGGGCTAAATTTAGATATCATCTGGAAAAATAAAACTGAGAATTTTGCACGGATAGAAAGTGAACTGCTGAATGTGGAGGCAGATCTGTTTCTTCTTCCTGAAATGTTTTCAACAGGTTTCTGTATGGATGCTTCCGAAGTATCAGACAGGAATAATGAATCGCTGGAATTTTTGAAAAAGATCTCAAAAGAGAAAAATGCAGCATTCTGCGGAAGTGCTCCGGTAGAACAAAATGGAAACTTCTACAACAGGATGTATTTTGTGAAGCCGGATGGCGAAATCTCTTTTTATGATAAGAGGCATTTGTTCTCTTTTTCCGGAGAAGATAAGGTCTACACACCGGGAAAAGAAAGAGTAATTGTTGAATACAAAGGAATACGTTTCCTGCTTCAGGTATGTTATGATCTTCGTTTTCCTGTTTTTGCCCGAAATAATGATGATTATGATGCCATTTTATATGTTGCCAACTGGCCCGAGAAGAGAGTAGGAGCCTGGGAGCATCTGTTGAAAGCCAGAGCTATTGAAAATTTATCTTTCGTATTTGGTCTCAACAGAATAGGAACTGATGGAAATGATCTGTTGTATCAGGAAAGTTCTCACTGCTTCTTTGGTGACGGAAAAGAAATTTCTCAGAAACAGGGAAATCTCGTATCTGCAGAACTGTATCTGGAGGAATTGAAGGACTTTAGAAAACATTTCCAGTTTTTGAATGACCGCGATTCTTTTTCTATTGAATTTTAGGATTTCCCACAGGTCTCGCATATCTTCACAGGTTTTTAATTTCTATTTAAAGAAAAACAAGCGTAATTATCTGTGGAAATCCGTGCGATCTGCGGGAATTATAAAAAAGCAAAAAACTGTGAAAAATCACAGTTTTAAGCGTATTGTTGTAAAAGTTGGGTGAGGGTATTCACATCATGAACACCACTTTCTTTCCATAGCATTTCTCCTTTTTTGAAAATGGCCAGTGTAGGAACCCCGCGCACACCGTATTGAGCGGCCAATGCGGGATATTGATCTACATCTACCTTTATAATTCTGGCCCCTTCGCCAATGTTTTCCTTTACCGTATTTAATACCGAAGATTGTACTTTACAAGGCTGGCACCATGTTGCGAAAAAATCTATCAGAACAGGTCTTTCGGAATCTATAATTTCCTGAAATTTTTGTGACATAGTTTTGGTTTTATTAGTTTGCTTTTTTGTTTGTTTCGTCCTGAATCGCTTTTATATTTTTCCAGGTTGTACCATCATAAGCCTCCACACCATTTTTCTTCAGAATTTCCATTGCCTGATCTGCCTGAATTCCTTTATTGCAAAAAACAACAACTTTTTTTCCTTTTAAAGTTTCTATGTTGTTTTGAATCTCTGCCAAAGGAATATTGATTGCATTTTTTGCTGTTCCTGCAGCATACTGCTCCGGAATCCTGACATCTACCAGTGTTACCTCAGGACTGTTGACTACTTCTTTAATGCTGGCAGTAGGAATTGCTGTTGTAGGTGATGTCTTACAGCTACTTAGCATAAAAGCTAACACTAAAATTAATCCGGAAAACTGAATTTTCATGATCTTACAGGGTCTTAGATTGGCATACGAAATCGGTAGTTGGCAGTCTTTCCGTTTTTTTGATCCCGTTAAAACCACCTTCTATTTCAGTAAAATTCCTGATTCCGTGTGAGTTAAGAATGCTTGCGGCAATCATGCTTCTGTACCCACCTGCGCAGTGCAGGAAGAAATGTTCAGAATCATCAATGGTACGAGCCCAGTCACTGATAGTGTCTAGTGGCTTGTTATAAGCATTGTCAATGTGTTCTGCGGAATACTCCGTAAGTTTTCTTACATCAATTACTGTAGCGTCTGCTGTAAATTGTTCTGCAAATTCAGCCGGAGTAATTCTTTTGATTTCATCCGTTTCCTTACCTGCATTTTTCCATGCTTCAAAACTGCCTTTCAGGTATCCTATCACATTATCAAAACCTACTCTGCTTAGTCTGGTGATCACTTCCTCTTCAGTATCTTCATCAGTAACTAATAATAAAGGGTGTTTTACATCTACAATAAGCGTTCCTACCCATGGGGCGAAATCTCCTTTCAGTCCTATGTTGATAGAGTTGGGAACAAATCCTTTATGGAAGTCCGCAGCTCCTCTTGTGTCTAAAATTAATGCTCCAGTTTCTTCCGCCAAAGCTTCAAAGTCCTCCGCTTCAACAGGATGTAGTCCCTTGTTCATTACAACATCAAGGCTTTCATAACCACCTTTGTTTAGGGCTACATTCATTCCGAAGTATTTCGGTGGAGCTGTTAACCCATCCAGAACTTCTCTGATGAAAGATTCTTTGTCCGGTTGGTTAAGAGCATAATTGGTTTTTTTCTGGTTCCCCAGAATATCAACGGTTTCCTTCTGCATATTCTTTCCACAGGCAGAACCAGCGCCGTGAGCCGGATAAACTGTTATGCTGTCATCCAATGGCATGATTTTGCTTTGAAGACTGTCATATAGAATTCCCGCAAGATCCTCCTGGGTAAGATTAGTTGCCTTTTGGGCAAGATCCGGTCTTCCTACATCTCCCAGAAACAATGTATCACCTGTGAAAATTGCGGTTTCAACACCATTTTCGTCTATTAAAAGGTAAGTACTGCTTTCCATGGTGTGTCCCGGTGTGTGAAGTACCTTTATCTTAACTTTTCCGATCTCAAAAATCTGATTATCTTCAGCAATAATGGCATCAAATTCCGGAACAGCAGTAGGTCCGTATACAATCGGAGCACCTGTCTTCTTGCTTAAGTCCAAATGTCCGGATACGAAATCAGCATGGAAATGAGTTTCAAAAATATATTTTAAAGTGACATTATCTTTTTCCAGACGATCCAGATAAGGTTTTACTTCTCTTAAAGGATCAATAATGACAGCTTCATTCTCTGATACAATATAATAGGCACCCTGAGCCAGACAGCCCGTATATATTTGTTCAATTTTCATTGGGTCTTTTTTTTAATGAGTTAAAGATACGAAGTATTAGATCAATTCTAAATGAAATGTTAAATTCCATTGATAGTTTCTTTCAATACTTTCTTAAACGTACGTTTGGTATCTGCTGTTTTTTTAGCAAAAAGAATGCCTTACATAATGTCAATTGGCAAATGCTGTTTTATATCATGTCCTGCTTCTGGAACAATGTCTTTAAAGCATTCATTTTACTCTATCTGATAATATATTTTGTACAGAATTTCATTGGTGTTTTCTGTAATGTTCTTCTCTGTTTTGAATTGGAGATATTCCTCTTTATTAGCTTCTCCCTCATCATAACGGATCAGTCTTTTGTACTTGTCATAGAGGTAATCTTTAATTTTTCCGTTGTTTGCTAATCTAATTATTTCACCAAAATATTTTTTAGTGTCTTCGTGCATCGGCCACTTTGTTTCATGAGTTTTATAGAATTCTATCATTTTGTCTATGGCATATACTTCAGACTCGATATTCATATCATTGAAGCCTGTCAGAAGTTCTTTTTTGTCTGCATTTTCTCCCAGCCATTTTGTTTTTGCATACACCGAAGCAAGCACAGCATTAGTCATCATGGAATCTCTTTTGATAACAGGAGATAAGATGATATCCGGAGTATGGCTAATAGGAAGAGTTTTTTTAGCAGCGATATCCAATACACCAAAATAGGTCTCAGCTTTGTTTTTGAGTTCAGACAGTTGATCATGGGTCATTTCATCGCTTGATCCTCTGATTTTAAAGCCCCATCCTCCGCATTCATAAATAGAAAGGAGTGACTTCTTATCAGTATATTTTACACCTTTGAAAAAATCACGTTCACCCATTGAATGATCAAAAATTGAATAGATATAGTTTACTTTTACCTTATCATTGGATATATTTCCAAACATAGGTTTTAAGTCTACATTTTTATTGGAATTCTGATTCAGAACTGTTTCATATATGGAAAATTCATCTCTCAAAAGCTGGTTGTCAACTAATTTTTTAGGATAAATATATAAGGTCAGGATCGTTTTACTTTTCTTACGGTGTTGTTGTACATAGCTTACCACAATGTGCTTATTCTGTAGATCATAAGATACTATTTCTTCTCTTTGAAAGCCAGACCATAAAACAGGGAAAACGGCTGATGTCGGCAAGTGGGTGTAATCGCCTTTAATCTGTAAATTAACAGGTTCATTTCTTTTCTGAGCAAGAAACAAGGTGGAGGAAAAAGCAAAAATAACGAGTAGAATTTTTTTTAATGAAATCATGTGTGGTATATATGTTGTTCTCAAGGCTAAATTAGAAAATAAATTTAGGGAACTTAGAAGATAATTTAATCATTAATATTATTTTATTTACTCAAATTTTTCTAAAAAATTTTATATTTATAAGTTTAAAAAAGCAATCAAATGGCAGACAAAACACAATTTATTGAAGAACTTAATGCTAGATATACTCCTAAAGGAGAACATATAATATTAGGAAAAGGGATGTTGGATGGAGAAGTTGTTACGGAAGTAAACGTAACCATTCCCCTGAAAACGATTAACCGCCACGGTCTTATTGCAGGAGCTACCGGAACCGGTAAGACAAAAACATTACAGGTATTCGCAGAACAGCTTTCTCACGCAGGAATTCCGTCTCTGGTTCTGGATATTAAAGGAGACTTTTCCGGAATTGCAGAAGCAGGACAAATGAATCCTATCATTGAGGAAAGATATGCGAAGACACAGCTTCCTTATAATCCCCAAGGCTTTCCTGTAGAATTGATGAGTATTTCCGGAGGAAAAGGGGTGAAACTGAGGGCTACGGTTACAGAATTCGGGCCTGTTTTATTAAGCAAAATCCTTGAATTGAATGATACGCAGCAAAGCATCATGTCTATTGTCTTCAAATATTGTGATGATAAAGGACTTCCTTTAATTGACCTTAATGATCTGAAGAAAGTACTGCAGTATGTAACGGATAATGCACAGGGAAAAGCTGAGCTTGCAGCCAATTACGGATCCATTGCATCAGCCTCTCTCGGTGCTATTTTAAGATCTATTGTAGCTTTGGAGCAGCAGGGAGCAGCAGGATTTTTCGGTGAATTAAGTTTTGATGTTCATGATTTACTGGAAACAAGAGATGGAAAAGGAGTGGTTAATATTTTAAGAGTAGCAGATATTCAGAATAAGCCACAGCTTTTCTCAACGTTTATGCTTTCGCTTTTTGCTGAAATTTATATGACGTTTCCGGAAGAAGGAGACAGTGGGAAACCAAAGCTGGTACTATTCATTGATGAAGCCCATCTGATTTTTGATGAAGCTTCCAAAGCGCTTCTTTCACAGATCGAAACAATGGTGAAATTAATCCGTTCCAAAGGAGTAGGAATTTATTTTATTACCCAGATTCCCGGGGATGTTCCAGAAAATGTCCTTTCCCAATTAGGATTAAAAATACAGCATGCATTAAGAGGTTTTACGGCAAAAGATAAAAAAGAAATTACCAAAGCCGTTGAAAACTATCCTACCACAGAATATTACGAAGCTTCCAGCCTGATCCAGAATCTGGGAATTGGAGAAGCATTTGTGACAGCTCTGGATGAAAAAGGAATACCGACACCATTAGTGCATACTTACCTGATTTCTCCCGAATCGAGAATGGATGTTCTGAGTGAGGCGGAAGTCTCCGATCTTACTTCCAGATCAGCAATGGTAGCAAAATATGAGCAGGCATTAGACAGAGAGTCTGCCTACGAAATGCTGACCACCAGAATGGAACAGGCAGCACAAAACCCCGCACCTGCACAGAAGGCAAAACCCGTAAAAGAAGAACCAGGAATGTTCGAACAGGTTTTACAGAGTAAGGCTGGCCGTACCTTTACCTCTACTTTAATGAGGGAAGGAGCAAAAGCTATTCTCGGAATGTTCGGGCTGGGAGGCAGAAGAAGATAATTTTGAAAGCTAACCTGCTGTGTTTTGATATATTTTTTGTTATTTTAGCAGGTTATCTTTACATAACAGTAAAAAACAGAGCCTTATTTTATTGGGGAATAAAAGCAGGTCTAAATAGTAAACTAGAAAAACAGCAGTTAACACACATTCATGTATTCAATTATAGATATAGAAAGTAATGGTGCAGGTTATAGAAATGAATGCATTATAGATATCGCCATCTACAGATATGACGGTCAGAAAATTACAGATCAGTTTATATCCCTTGTAAACCCCGAAGGTGATATTACTCCTTTTGTACAAAAGTTGACCAGTATTACCCCAAAAATGGTCAAGACTGCTCCGAAATTTCATGAAATTGCCAAAAGAGTGATAGAAATTACTCAGAATACAACTTTGGTAGGTCATAATATTGATTTTGATTACAGGATGCTTCGCCAGTCATTCAAAAGGCTTGGTTATGATTTTAAAATCAATACTTTAGATACAATTCCGTTAGCAAAAAAACTGATTCCTGATGAAGTAAGTTATTCGTTGGGAAAACTGGTGAAATCATTGGGTATTCCATTGACCAACCATCACAGGGCGGAAGGCGATGCAAGAGCTACATTAGAACTTTTCAAACTTCTGATCTCAAAAGATATTGAAAATGAGATTATTCAGAAGCAGCATGATGAGTCTAATGCCAAAACGTATATCAACAAGATTAAAGAACTGACTCAGGATCTTCCTAATGACAAAGGTTTTGTGTATTTTCAGGATGAAGCAGGACGTATTATGTTTTCTGATTATGTTCAGGATATCAACAAATTTTCCAAAAAGGTTTTCAATTCCAAATCAAAAAAATGGGAACAGATCCAGAAGGATGTTGAGCAGATTAATTTTGAGCTTACAGGAACAGATATTATTGCCAAACTGATCCTTAATTCCAAAAATATTAAAAAGAAAGAGGTCTTACCTTTCGGATTATATTTCAGGAATAATAAATATGTAGTTGAGAAAAATAAGCTTAATAAAACTGAGAAGCCGGTCTTAAAATTCAGATCATTTACCCAGGGCGCAAAAGCGGTTCAGTTCATAGGATCTCAGGAAGAATTTAAAGATTTTTCTGCCCTGAAACAGAAAATTGAATTCAGAAAAAGAAATGAGCTTTGGCTCGGACCAGGAAGAAAATTAGGAGAGAAACTGTTTTTAATCATAGAAAACGGAAAAGTGGTTTCATTTGGTTTCTATGAATTGTTTACACAAATTCAGACGCTGAGTAAGCTGGCTAAGCTGAAAATTGACCTTCCGCTGTCTTCTACGGATCTGAATAACGAGTTGCAGCTGGCCCTTCTTCGTGCGGATTTTGAGACATTACCACTGCCGAAGTGACAGAGTATTTATATGTTATAAGTTTATTCTGAGGAGAATACAATTCAAATCAATTTTCCTGAAATCAAAAAATAAATAGTATTTTTGCAAAAAAATAAATAGAAGCAATGCAAAATTTTAAACAAAATAAAACTGGAAAAAAGGGAACTGTAAAGTTCTCTAAGGTTTGGAATATTTAAAAGAGTTGTCTTGCATAAAAAATAATCAATGTGGCAGGCTCTTTTTCGAAGAATCTGCCTTTTTTTATGTTAAAATGAAATTATGAATTCAAAAGAATTATTAAAGATTGCCAATGAGTTTGGTACACCGGTGTATGTTTATGATGCTGAATCCATCAAAATTCAATACGAAAAACTTACCTCTTCATTTTTAAAACATACTAAGTTCTTCTACGCAGCGAAGGCCTTGACCAATATCAATATTCTTAAGTATGTCAAGAATCTGGGTGCATCTTTGGATTGTGTATCTATCAACGAAGTTAAGCTGGGATTAAAGGCAGGATTTTCGAAAGAAAAGATATTATTTACACCCAACTGTGTTGACCTGGCGGAAATAGAGGAAGCAATGACTTTTGGAGTTCATATTAACATTGATAACATTTCTATTCTTGAGCAATTCGGGAATAAATACGGAAATACCTATCCGATCTTAGTAAGAATCAATCCGCATATTTTTGCAGGAGGTAACTATAAGATTTCAACTGGGCACATCGACAGTAAATTCGGGATTTCTATTCACCAGGTTCGTCACATCGAAAGAGTGATGAAGAGTACCAACCTGAATGTTGAAGGTCTTCACATGCATACGGGAAGCGAAATAAAAGATCCTGATGTATTCCTTCAGGCTTTGGAGATTATGCTGGAACTTTCTGAGCATTTCCCGAACCTGAAATATCTGGATATGGGAAGCGGATTCAAAATCCCTTACCAGGACAGTGAAGAAGAAACTGATGTGAAAACATTAGGAAAAAAAGTGGAAAAAGTAATTTCTGAATTTTCAAAATCTACAGGAAAAAAATTCGAATTATGGTTTGAGCCTGGAAAATTCCTGGTGGGAAAAAGCGGATATTTACTAGTGAAAGCTAATGTGATCAAGCAGACAACAGCAACTGTTTTTGTTGGAGTGAATTCCGGATTTAATCACCTGATCCGTCCGATGTTCTATGATTCTTACCATATGATTGAAAACCTGTCCAATCCAAAAGGTGCAGAAAGAATTTATACGGTAGTAGGAAATATCTGCGAAACAGATACGTTCGCATGGGACAGAAAACTGAATGAAGTAAGAGAAGGAGATATTCTTGCTTTCCATAATGCGGGAGCTTACGGTTTTGAAATGAGTTCGAACTTCAATTCTAGATTAAAGCCTGCTGAAGTCTTATTCTTAGACGGAAAAGCTCATTTGATCCGTAAAAGAGACGAGTTTGAAGATCTGTTGAGAAATCAGATTGAAATAGTGATGTAAAATCCGAAACATATGATATAAACAGCTGCCTTTTTGGCGGCTGTTTTGTTTTACATGGAAATGAAACCTCACGGGTTTTCAAAACCCGTGAGGTTTCAATAGAATCAAAATTAAATTACAATTTTTTAACATCGAGTTAGGGATGGAGTCTCAACTTTATTAGTTAAATTTGATAGAGATAGGAAGATTTTCTTCTTCTCAAATACTATTTTCACCAAAAAATAACCACCAAAACAGACTAATTATGGCAAAAAACATAGCAGAGCAAATTGTTGAAATGCTCGAAAATGCCAATGTGAAAAGAATTTATGCAGTAACCGGCGACAGTCTCAATCATCTGAATATTGCCGTTAAAAAAAGCAGTATCCAGTGGATTCATGTAAGACACGAAGAGGTAGGGGCTTATGCCGCAGCGGCAGAGGCTGAGCTTGATGGTTTGGCAGTTTGTGCCGGAAGCTGCGGCCCCGGACACGTTCATTTGATCAATGGAGTGTATGAAGCTCATCGCTCTCATGTTCCTATGCTGGTGATTGCTTCCACCATTCCCAGTGATGAAATGGGCATGGATTACTTTCAGGAAACCAATACGATAAAGCTGTTTGATGACTGCAGCTATTATAATCAAATGATTACAAGACCTGAACAGGTACAGAGAACCGTGCAAACTGCTATTCAGCATGCTATATCCAAAAAAGGAGTTGCGGTCATAGGTCTTCCGGGAGATGTTTCTGAGCTGGATGCCGAAGAAGGTTCTACTTCCACCCAAATATTTAAAACCAATCCTGTGATAAGACCATCGGATGATGAGCTGAAAAGTTTGTCGGAACTGGTGAATAAAAGCAAAAAAGTAACCCTATACTGCGGGATAGGTGCTGCTGAAGCACGTGATGAGGTAATCGCTTTGTCAAAGCTGTTAAAAGCACCTGTAGGATATTCATTTAGGGGAAAAATGGCTATTCAGCCCAATAACCCAAATGAAGTGGGACTTACAGGTCTGCTAGGATTTCCTTCAGCCTATCACGCTATGCATGAAGCTGATCTCGTCATTCTCCTGGGAACGGATTTCCCTTATCAGAAATTCATGCCTGTAAAAAATAAAATCGTCCAGATTGATGAAAGTCCTGAAAGATTAGGAAGAAGAGCAAAACTGGATTTAGGACTTGCCGGAGATGTCAAAGAAACCATTAAAGCATTATTGCCTTTACTTGACGAAAAAACGGATGTTCATTTTCTGAATGAACAGCTGGCATTTTATGATAAAGTAAAAGAAAACCAGTTGGAATATGTAAAAGATTCTGGAAAAGAGAACGCCATTCAGCCGGAATATGTGGCCCACACTTTAGATAAACTTGCTGAAAATGATGCTATTTTTACCGTAGATACCGGAATGTGCTGCGTTTGGGGAGCCCGTTTTATTACAGGAACAGGCGAAAGGAAAATGCTGGGATCATTTAACCATGGCTCAATGGCTAATGCGATGCCAATGGCGATAGGTGCTGCATTGGCACATCCTGAAAAACAAGTGATTGCCCTTTGTGGAGATGGAGGGTTATCTATGCTGTTAGGAGATATGGCTACTATTTTTCAGTATAAATTACCAATCAAATTAATTGTTTTCAATAACAGAACCCTGGGAATGGTAAAGCTGGAGATGGAAGTTGGCGGAATGCCCGATAATGAGACAGACATGATTAATCCTGACTTTGCCATGA
Organism: Chryseobacterium sp. X308; assembly: GCF_020733145.1. Taxonomy (NCBI): domain Bacteria; kingdom Pseudomonadati; phylum Bacteroidota; class Flavobacteriia; order Flavobacteriales; family Weeksellaceae; genus Chryseobacterium; species Chryseobacterium sp. X308. The sequence continues at coordinate 25,217 of NZ_JAJFZH010000025.1, read as the reverse complement.
TCGCGCATGCCATGGGATATCCGGGAAAAAATGTCCATCTTCCGGAAGATGTGGAAAGTGCTATCAAAGAATGCCTGAATTATGAAGGACCTTATCTTCTGAATATTTTCACCAATCCTAATGCGCTGGCTCTTCCTCCGAAGGTTGAATTTGATCAGATTATGGGAATGACCAAGTCTATGGCTCAGCTCATGCTTGGCGGTAAAATGGATGAGGTTTTTGAAACAGTGAAGACCAATTATAAACATATCAAAGGCCTGCTTTAAGAAGAAAAGAAAAAAGAAAGTCATCTGAAATCCAGAACCCATATGTAAAACTTCATGCTTGGCGTGAAGTTTTTCTTTTTTATACATAAGCTAAATATTTACCTTTGTTTATTATTAGGAAACAAGCATGAGAACTATATTTTTATTTTTGGCTTTATGTACAATGAATTTTTCACTGGCGCAGGATCAGGAAGAAAGGGATGATTCTTTTATCAGAGAGAGTAATAAAAATCTTTTAAAAATAGATATTAGAGAACCCTTTATGCAGGTTGCTGTAAAATGTAATGATTTTAAACCCGCTGCTTTTGAAGGAGGTGTTGCAGCCTACAAAGATATCCTGAACCGATATATGTATGCGTACCTGAATTCTGATTTCTATGCTTTGACGGGAGATTTTACCTTTACCTTAGTGCTTGATGACAAAGGAAAAGTAACGGATGTGCAAGGAATGCCTAAGGTGGCCAACAGCGAAGTTTTCTTTGATGATATGCAGTACGTTGTAAGAAGGATAAAGAAAAACTGGATTCCGGCGTCTTGTAACGGGAAGCCAGTAGCCTCACAGATTAAAGTTAAAATGAACTTCTCTTCAATGTCTGCAGATATCGATTAGGATTTTAATAGTTTTCTTTTTCAAATTTAAAGTAATGGGAGGTTCAATGAGAGAATTCCAACACTTTTTCAATTTATGATTTTGTTAAAATAATAGCGCTGACATTCTGTCACAATATTTTGTATCTTTGCAAACTTATTCGTTCGTAATTTTAAATTACGAACCTTAAATCGATTATCGTGCAGGAAAAATATATAGACGAAACAAAACAGGGCGAAGCTTTTGCTATTGCAGAAAGACCGGAGAACTCTAAAAAACTGTTTTTAGAAAGCTATGGCTGTCAGATGAATTTCTCTGACTCTGAAATTGTTGCATCCATTCTTAATGAACAGGGCTATAATACAACGATGAAAGTTGAAGAAGCTGACCTGATTCTTTTAAATACATGCTCCATCCGCGAAAAAGCGGAACAGACCGTAAGAATGCGTCTTTCTCAGTTTAAAAATCTTAAAAAAGAAAGACCGAATATGACGGTTGGTGTTTTGGGATGTATGGCAGAAAGATTAAAAACCAAGTTTTTAGAAGAAGAACAGTTGGTAGATCTTGTTGTAGGTCCGGATGCCTACAGAGACTTACCAAACCTTTTGAAAGAAACTGACGATGGAAGAGATGCCATCAACGTAATTCTTTCCAAAGAAGAGACTTATGCCGATATCAATCCTGTCCGTTTAGGAGGAAACGGTGTTACCGCTTTTGTTACCATTACAAGAGGTTGTGATAACATGTGTACATTCTGTGTGGTTCCATTTACCAGAGGAAGAGAAAGAAGCCGTGATCCACACTCCATTATTGAAGAATGTAAAGATCTTGCCAATAACGGATATAAAGAAATTACCCTTTTAGGACAAAACGTAGACTCTTACCTTTGGTATGGAGGTGGTCCTAAAAAAGATTTTGCAAAGGCATCTGAAATGCAGAAAGCAACAGCTGTAAATTTTGCTCAACTTCTTGATTTAGTGGCTAAAGCTGTTCCTGAATTGAGAATCAGATTCTCTACTTCCAACCCTCAGGATATGAGTCTGGACGTATTCAGAATGATGGCAAAACATGACAACATCTGTAAATATGTACATCTTCCTGTACAAAGCGGAAGCAATAATATGCTGGAAGCGATGAACAGACAGCATACCCGTGAAGAATATCTTGATCTGATCAGAAAAGCGAAGGAAATTGTTCCGGAAGTAGCATTTTCACAGGATATGATCGTAGGATTCTGTAATGAAACAGAAGAAGACCATCAGGATACACTAAGTCTGATGAGAGAAGTGGAATATGACTACGGTTATATGTTTGCGTACTCAGAAAGGCCGGGAACCCCTGCTCACAAGAAAATGGAAGACAATATTCCGGCTGATGTGAAGCAGAGACGTCTTGCTGAGGTTATTGCCCTTCAGGGAGAGCTTTCAAAACAAAGAATGAAATCGTATGTTGGAAGAGAGCATCAGATTCTGATTGAAGGAATTTCCAAGAAAAATAAAAACCAGTGGAAAGGAAGAAACTCTCAGAATGCCGTATGTGTCTTCGATAAACTGGAAGGACAGAAAATAGGTGACATTGTGAACGTTTTTGTGTATGACAATACGCAAGGCACACTTTTAGGGAGAACAGCAGAATAAAATTAAGTTTCAGGGTTCAAAGTAATTTGGACAGACAAGCGAAAAGATGCTATCCCTGAAAAACTTAAAAGAAAAATATATATTCTGAAAAAATCAACGGGTATATTACCGTAAGATTTTTAGTAAATTGTTACGCAGTTTACAAAATCACTCGAAGGCTGGATGCCGGAAGAGATAAAAGGTTTAAAAGTAGATTATTATCAGGATTTAACCTATAAAATTGAAAATGGAAAAGTTTCAGAGGTATTACCTTAGCTTTTTGTTACTTATCGTTTACACCAATACTATTGCACAGGTCAACTGTAATGCAGTAGAGGGTGAGAACTGCAAAAAAGCGTGTGAGTTATACAACTGGGCTTCAGATTTACAAGGTCTCGCAGAATCTCAGGAAGGTTTTGATAAAGCCATTGAATTGTGTCCGGATTTCTCCCATGCTTACATGGAAAAAGCCGTTCCATATCTTAAAAAAGGAGATTTTGTAACCTGGAAAATTTTAATTGATAAAGCGGTTGCTTTAAATCCCAAAATGCACCTTAGCTACCGGGGCTGGACAAAGTTTCAGTTCCTAAGAGACTATAAAGGAGCCATTCAGGATTTAGAAGGTTTAAATATATATGAGCCTGGAGACTTAGGAAGGTCTCAAAACGGAGACTATAGTACGGACTTAGTAAGAGCGATATCCTACAGTGCTTCAGGACAGAAAGAAAAAGCATCTGGGATTATAGAAAGGCTTCTGGCTGCCAGAGGTTATGCGAAGGGAATGTTTGATCATTATCAGCTGGGTGTTACCTATCTTGAGCTGGGAAGATATGACAAAGCCCTGGAAAATTTTGAAAAACAAAGCAAAGGGTACGGCTTTGCTGAGAATACATACTTTAAAAGTAAAGTTTCTAAGATCAGAAACAAAGATTATTTGGATTTAAACATGTTAGCCCTGCAAACGTATGATGAAGGAAAGACCATGAAAGCTGTCTGCACTCATCAATTTAACAAGGTCTACACACAACAGGTTGAAGTGCTGTAGAAGATTAACATTCAATCAATAATCAAAAATTTACTTATGAGCAACGAGCTACAAAACATAAAAAACCGTTTCGGAATTATCGGAAACTTTCCTGCACTCAATCGTGCCCTGGAAAAATCTATCCAGGTTGCACCCACAGATATCTCTGTACTTGTAATTGGAGAAAGTGGGGTGGGAAAAGAATTTATTCCGAAAATCATTCATTCAGAATCCAGAAGAAAACATCAGCCTTATATCGTGGTAAACTGTGGAGCCATTCCGGAAGGGACCATAGACTCTGAGCTATTCGGGCACGAAAAAGGAGCTTTTACAGGAGCTACAGCTACAAGAAAAGGATATTTTGAAGTGGCAGACGGCGGAACCATCTTTTTGGATGAGGTGGGAGAACTTCCCCTGCAGACTCAGGTACGTCTTTTAAGAGTGCTGGAAAGTGGTGAATTTATGAAAGTAGGTTCTTCACAGGTGCAGAAAACCAATGTGAGGATTGTGGCAGCTACCAACGTTAATATGATGAAGGCCATCCATGACGGAAGGTTCCGTGAGGATTTATATTACCGTTTGAATACCGTTCAGATTGATATGCCTCCTTTGAGAGAAAGAAAAGGAGATATCCATTTGTTATTCAGAAAATTTGCAATAGATTTTGCTGAAAAATACAGAATGCCGGAACTGGAGCTGGAGCAGAGTGCTGTTCACTATATAGAAAGTTATTCTTTCCCGGGGAACGTCCGCCAGCTAAGAAATTTAGTAGAGCAGATGACCGTTGTGGAAAGAAACAGAAATATTACTGCTGAAAAACTTGCCGAGTATATTCCGATGGAAACCCATCTCCCAATGGTGGTAAATACTCAAAGTACTCCCAAGCAGAGCGATTTCGGAAGCGAAAGGGAAATCATGTATAAAATCCTGTTCGATATGAGGAATGATATTAATGATTTAAAATCCTTAACTTCGGAACTGATCAAGAACAGAGGTACAGCAGATCTGAGCAATCATGAGAAAAATCTGATCAACAGAATTTATACTTCTGATAATCAGCCACAAGTGAATTCCGGATCGATGTTATATTTTGAAAATAATAATGATACGCCGGCCGTGCAGACTCCTACGATTATTTCAAACCCTGATGACAGCTATGAAGATATTGAAGATATCGAAATTGAAGAAAACAGACCGGAATCACTTTCCCTTCAGAATAATGAAAAAGATTTGATTATCAAGGCTTTGGAGAAGCATAAGGGACGTAGAAACAGAGCTGCAGATGAGCTGGGAATTTCACAAAGAACTTTATACAGAAAAATAAAACAATATAACCTGGAAGATTAGCACAACATAAATAATGAAAGTCAATTTAACACCTAAGCCGATCAATTTTAAACTCGGAGAATATATTAATAAAGGTTTCGAACTTTTAAAGAAAGATTTCGGAAATATTTTTGTAGCATTTTTAATGTGCTTTATCATGTCGATCATTCCGTTCTGCGGATTATTAGCGATGGGTAATTTATACAAATACCTTCAAAGGCTGAACAGAAACCAGCCGGCAAGTCCCGGAGATATCTTTGATTTTAAAGATTTTATGCCTTATTTTATGCTGCAGTTAATTGTTTTCGGAGGTGTTTTACTGCTTTACATTCCTTTATTTGCTGTGCTGGGTATATCAGGTGCATTATCTGAGGGTAATGAACCCAATCCAATGGTAGCATTTTTTGTGTTTCCCTATATGTTTTTATTGATTGGAGCGATATATTACTTTGTATTAAAGGGTTTTTATATCATACCATTAATCAGTCTTAAAGGCATCAGGGAAGTAAAAGAAGCCTGGACTATTTCAAAAATAATGACCAAAGGAAATCTATTGTCAATCTTCCTTTTCTCAGTGGTAGTAAGTATTTTGGCTCAGATTGGTATTATTGCCTGCGGGATAGGAATTTTTCTTACCTTACCATTCTTATATACAGCAAATTATTTTGCTTATGAAGATGCTATTCAACAAATTGAGTATGATGAAATTACGGAAATCGGATTTAAAGATGGATTTTAAAATTAAAAATATAAGCCTGAAACAATCATTACTCACGGGAATGCTCTTTGCGTTGCTGGGAGTTTTAAATTCATGCTACAGCTTTACGGGGTCGTCTCTTACAGATGAGAAAACAGTTCAGATCAATGAATTTCCCAATAATGCACCGCTTGTGAACCCTGCATTATCACAACAGTTTTCTACAGCAATACAAAACAGATTCCTTCAAAGAACAACTTTGAAGGGAACGAAAGAAAATCCGGATATCCTGATTGAAGGAGAAATAACAGACTATTCCATTACGCCTACCACCATCAGCTCCAATACCCAGACCAACCCTTCTGGTGGAGTGATTCAACAGGCACAGAATAAACTTACGATTACGGTAAAGGTACATTATGAAAATAAAATCCATCCGGATGCAAGTTTTGACAGAACGTATTCTGATGAAGCCGCTTTCAACAGTGATGTATCCTTAAGTCAGATCGAAGACCAGCAGGTAAAACTGGTAACAGATAGAATTATTAACAAGATATTTAACGACATTGTAGCGAACTGGTAAGATGAATCCGAGAGTTTTAGAATTAATAAAAAATCCGAAAAATATTCAGTCTGAAGACCTTGGTCTTTTGAAAGAAGAGATTCACACTTTTCCTTATATTCAGAATATCAGGGCCCTTCACCTGTATGGCGTGCATCTGTACGAAAAAGAAAACTATCAGAAAGAGCTTTCTACAACAGCTGCGTATACTACTGATAAGAAAATTCTGTATCAGTTGATTAACGGGAAGATCAAACAAGAGCCTAAACCGGAAATTGTTGAAGAGAAGAAACCTTCTGCAACAATCGAAAAGCCTGCTCAATTAGCTCCAAAGGCAAAATCTTTCCCTATTAAAAGAGAAGAAGATATTTCTTTGGAAATGCCATCGGAAGAAAAAGAAAATACTTGTGTATTACCAATCTCACAGGAAGCTAAGCCTATTTATGTAAAAGGTGAACGAAACAGAATTTTATTTGAAGGAGAAGAAAACTTCTTGGATGAAGTAAATCCTGAGACCATCGATATTGAATCTACCCTTGAATCAGGTACTCTGGTAACACAAAAGACAGATACTGTAGTTGAAGAACCGGTTCAGGAGGAAGCAGCATCCATACAGACTCAGGGTGATGAAAATGGTGGTGAGAACTTTACACCGGAAACCATCATTCACGAAGAGCAGATTTCTTCAGAAAAAGAGGAAGAAAAGATTGAGGAAGAAGAAAATGTCAGCTTCCATGAAGTAGCCCCTTTAGCACCGGAAGTACATATTGAAGAGGCGGTAGCAGAAGAACCTGTAAAAGCTGAATCAACAGCACATGAAACGGAAACTGTTTCTGAGGAAGAACCTGTTCTGCAAGAAGAAATACAAGTTGCAGCAGAAGAGAACGCCGGAGAAAACTTTACACCGGAAACCATCATTGACGAAGATCAGATTTCTCTTGAAAAAGAAGAAGAAAATGGTAATGAAGAAGCGCCTTCAGCGAAATTATCTGATGCGGAAGTAAGCTTCCATGGAACAGAATCGTTTATGCCGGAAGTTAAAATCCAGGCCAACAACGAGGAGATTTCTGAAACAGCTGAAGTATCTCAATCCAGTGTAAATAAGCATGAGGAGGAGATGAGACGCCTTATTGAGGAAGTTGAAAAGAAAATGAAGGAAGCCAAACCTGTTGTTCAGGAAGAAAAATTTGAGCCGGAAGCTTCTGAAGATCATGAAATTAGCTTCGCTGATACCCAAAGTTTCCATTTCTGGTCAACTAGTGAAGAAAAACCTGAAGAAATAAAAAAAGAGCCTGTAAAGGAAGAAGTTGTTGAAAATCAAACGCCTGTAGTCGAGGATGTTACATCAGAAATTGCAGAAGAAGAATTACAGGAAACACCTGAAGTGCAGACTGCATGGAAGCCAATGAGTGTGGAATCCCATTTGCCGGATTCATTGATCAGTACAGCAGAAAAAGCGTCAACCCCTGAAATTAAAACTCAGGAAACAGAAGCTGTAACTGTTGCAGAGCCGGAAGTGACTACCGTGGAGTCCAAATCAGGTGAGACAAATGAAATTATTGAAGAAACTGCTCAGGAAGAAGTTTTACCAATAGCAGAAAATTCTGAAGTTGAAAAGGATCATTCTGCTCCGGTTGAATCAGCTCAGGAAGAAAAAACGGAAACAGAAACAGTAAATGAAGATGTTCCTGTAATGAATGTTTCTTTCTTTGGAACCGATATTTCTACCCTTAAGGTTGAAGAAAAGAAACAGGAACCTGTAGAAAAAGTACAGGAGGTTACTATGAAAAATACCACTCAATCATCAATAGACAGTAATGTTCCGGGTTTTATCAATACATGGCAGAGCTGGCTTAAGATTGACAGAACAGAAGAAACCGTAAAGGACAAAGCCGAAATCAAAGAAAAGGCTATTGAAACCTTTATTGAGAACAATCCCAGAATCAGTCAGCTAAAGGAAGAAAGTACCTATGTTGTAAAAGAAAAGAACGATGATATCTCGCATTTGATGACCGAGACATTAGCTAATCTTTATTTTGAACAGAAACTCTATACAAAGGCAATAAAGGCGTTTGAAATATTAATCAAAAAGAGTCCTGAGAAAAAAGAATATTTTGAATCCAAAATTCAGGATATCAAGGACTTCAGAAGTAAAAACTAAAAAATAAAAAGGTACTGATAAAAACAGTACCTTTTTATTTTATAATTTCTGAGAAGTACCTTTATTACTTCGTAATTTTTTCCAGGCCTTTCGTCCGAATACGATAACAACAATTAATGTAATGATGGCAAATATTGCGGCGATAACCGGTGCTGCCATCGCAAGAACAGACATTATACCGGCACCTGCCGTCTCCGTTGTTCCTACCATAGAATTTCCCAAACCTCCTGTAGTAGCAGTGGAAGCAGCCCTTATTCCTGCAAATCCGGAGCTGATCGTAGCTGCCGTACCTCCTCCGGCAATCAATGCCAGTGCCCATTGTGGAAAAGTCCCAAGTTCAGCAAACTGACTGGCAAATAATATGGAACCAGCAACAGTTGCCATAGGTATGGAAACAGTATCCAGTAAATGATCTACAAAAGGGATGTAATAAGCGAGGATCTCAATAACAGTAGCTATTCCTGTTGTAATAAGCGTAGGGAGACCCGCAAGCCATTCAAAATGCTCATTCATCGGAATCCAGTTAAAATAAGAAGCAAGACTTACAACGAACATGGGAAGGAATACCCGGAAGCCTGTAGCTGCCGCCAGTCCAATACCGATAAAAGCACTGATTATATAAGAAAAATAGGGAACATTGTCTAACATATTAATTTTCAGATTTATTGTTTTCCCTAAAAATACAAAAACTATATGATATTTGGAGCGTTGTTGATTTTAGAGTTCCAGATACGGGATGCGGGGTACGAGGTTTTGAGCTTTACTATTTGTGATTTGCCAGAAAGTAAAAAGAAGATTTTATCAGTGACAACCCTGTGCGATCTGTGGGAAATAAAAAGAACTGTAAGAAAATACCTCACAGTTCTATATTATTTCATCAGAATAGATGATTACTTTTTCTGAGCTTCACAAAGCTTGATAAACTGTGCCTCCACGTCCTGCAATTTCGGTGGCATCTCAGAAGAAACCCAAAACAGCATTGCCATAGATTTTTCTCCAAAGGCCTGCCTGAAAAGATCTTTATTCAGCCGGTAACATTCTCTCAGCAGCCTCTTGATGCGATTCCTATGCACAGCTCTTTTAAAGTATCTTTTAGAAACAGAAACTCCAAATCTTGCAGCTTCTAGCGGAAGGTTAGGTTTGTCTTTCAGAACAATGATCCTTAGATTTCCGCTTGTTCTCCATTTGCCTTTCTCAAAAAGCAAACTTATTTCCGTGTTTTTTTTGAGCTTTTCCGCTCTTGGATATTTGAAGTTCTGCATTAATCTTTCATCTTTTTCACTAAATGATTAATCACTTCAGCGGCTGCATACAATCCGAAAATTGCAGGAATAAAGCTGATGGTGCCATAGAATGACTTTTTGAAATTGCTTCCGTCGGTCATTTTTAAGCTTTCCTCCTTTTGAATTTCATTGGAGAATACACATCTGATTCCTTTATTGATTTTTTCTTTCTTAAGCCTTTTTCTTACCTGCTTTGCAAGGAAACAGTTGTGGGTTTTACTGATATCCCTTACCATCACCATGCTCGGATCTGTTTTTCCTCCGGCTCCCATAGAACTTACAATCTTGATCTTTCTTCTTCTGGCAGCTTTTATTAAACAGATTTTCGGGGTTACACTGTCAATACAGTCAAGTACATAATCAAACTTTCCGGAATCAAGGATTTCATCCATTCTCTCAGGATTCAGAAACTCATTGATCCTGATTAAATTAAGCTGTGGATTGATATCAAGAAGCCTTTCAGCTACAACCTCTACTTTATGTTTGCCAACAGTAGAATGTAAGGCAGGAAGCTGTCTGTTGATATTTGTAATATCTACGGTGTCTCCATCCACTATGGTCATATTTCCTACGCCGGCCCTGGCAAGAAATTCTGCGGCAAAAGAACCTACTCCTCCTAAGCCTACCACAAGCACATTGGCCTTGATGAGCTTATCCAATCCATCTTCCTTTATCAAAAGTTCAGTCCTTTCCAGCCAGTATTTATCCATTTTTTATTGTATGTAAATTTTCTAAAATTTGTTCATTAAGTTGCTCCAGAGAAATTTCTTTTATTTCCGAAACTTTAAGGTATAATTCTCCGATGTTAAAGTCTTCATTGTCAGTTTCTAAAAAGATTTTATTGAGCGGAGTGTTTTTCAAAATATCCTGCAAAGATAAATTATACAAAACAGCTTTTCCAAAACTCAGGTAAAAATTATTGGCAAGAAGATCTTCTGCAATTTGATGTTTTTTATTAAAACCATGAATGATCATGGGCTGTCTGGCCTTCTTCCCCAAAGAAATGACCTCATAAAATTTTCTGACACAATGAATGATCATAGGTTTTTTGACTTCATTGGCTATCTTTATCTGTCTTAAAAAAACTTCTTCCTGGATTTTCTGATCAATAGAAACCAAAGAATCCAAACCACACTCACCAATAGCAAAACAGTTTTGAAACATCGTGCCTTCCATCCATGAAAACTGTTGTTCGAGATGGGTAACATCAATATCCTGGGGATGAATTCCGATAGAATAAGGAGAATCAGGAGGAATTTGTTCTATGTTCAGATTGTAAATTCCGTTTCTGATATATTTCTTATGATGATGAAAATCAAAAAATTCCATATTCAAAAGTAAGCAATTTCAGATTTAATCTAAAATTATTAAACGATCGTTTATAAATGTGTTAAAAATTTCTTAACTTTACTCAAAGTACACTTCATGAAAAAAAAATTTACAGAAAAACAGATTCACATACTGGATATTGCAGAAGAGCTTATCGCGAAGAAAGGATATGAGGGAACTTCTGTAAGAGATATTTGTTCTAAAGCGAATATCAACGTCGCCATGATCTCTTATTACTTCGGTTCTAAAGAGAAAATGATGTCCTATCTCTATCAGTACAGAGTATTGAAAACAAGAGAGAATTTTTCAGAATTTGCGGATACCATCAAAGAAGGTAAACCTGAAATGCAGCTGCGGGAAATGATCAAGTATATCGTTTCTCAGCTTTTCAAGTATAATTATTTCCATGGTTTTGTAACCCAGGAGCTTCGTCATACGGAGAATCTTAAAGATGAACTGCTGGATTTCTATCAGCTATTCGTGAAAAAACTGGATGAAGTCATTAAGAAAGGTGTTGCATCAGGAGTTTTTACTTTTACACCCAAACCTGAAGATATTCTTACCATGATTATCGGATCCACTTTATTTGTCATCAGGAATAAAAATTTCTATGAGCTCTATGTTCCGAGCAAAAATGAGGAAACTTACGCCAAAGAAGCTGAGAAAAAGGTGAGAATGAATCTTTTATTAAGTGTTTTTGCGATTTTGGGATACGCTGCAGACTAAAATTACGTTAAATATTCATAAAAAAAAATCTATTGGCAAAAAAGTTATATTTTTGCAAATTAGTAAATCGGCTGTATAATCCGAAAACTGTTGAATTTTATATATGAAAAAATATATTTTAGGTCTTTTTGCTGTAGCGGTGATTACATCTTGTGTAAGTCAGCAGGAGAGAGCAATGAGAAGTGCTGATAAAGAATTTATCTTAAAGGCAGCTAATGAAAATTTTGCCAAGAAAAAATGGAAAAATGCATTGGCTCTTTACGACAGGCTTGCCAATCTTGTGGCGGGAACAGATGATTTTCCTAACGTAGGTTTCAATACAGCTTATGCCAACTATTACGACAAAAGTTATAAGCTGGCAGGACACCAGTTTAAGAATTTTGCAGTAAGTTTTCCAAAAGACCCGAGAGCAGAAGAAGCAGCATATATGTCTGCTTTATGTTACTATGAAGGTTCTATGGACTACAACCTGGATCAGTCGAGTACAGAATTGGCCATTAATGAGCTTCAGGAATTCCTGAACAATTATCCCAACTCTGAAAGATCTAAGAATATCAGCCAATTAATTGATGAATTGTCTTATAAGCTGGAATTTAAAGCTTATGAAAATGCAAGACAATACTACAAAATGGGTGAGTATAAAGCAGCAAACGTAGCATTTGATAATGTGCTGGAAGATTTTCCAAGTACAAAACTTCGTTCAAAAATTTATGATTATATCATGAAAGCACGTTATGAACTGGCGATGAAATCTGTTTATAATCTTAAAGATGAACGTATTGAAAGCGCCCTTACGTATACAAAGCTTGTAGAGAAAGAGCTTCCAAATACAGAATATTCTAAAACGGCAACAGATCTCAGAGAAAAACTGGAAAAAGAAAAACAAAACTTCGCAGTTGTTAAAAAACAAACTGAAGCAAGAATGGCGGCTTTAACAGCAAGACAGAAAAAAGAAGCTGAAAAACTGGCTGATAAGGATAAAGCTGACCAGCAGATCAAAGATCAGATCAGTAATGAAAAGAAAGCAATGCAGTTACAGAGGGACAGTGCAGCACTTAAAACACCTCCGCCGGCAGCGACTTTCAAAATTCAAAGATAATTCGTAAATTTGCCATCTTAAAATAAAAATAATTTTCTCAAAATGAGTGTAAAAGATACAAAAGCAGAAGTAAATACAATTACTTACGATAAAGATAAGATTGAAGATAAAGTAGGTTCAATCTATGAAGCTATTGTTATCATGGGAAAGAGAGCAGAGCAGATCAATGCGGAGATCCGTACGGAACTTCACAACAAACTAGATGAATTTGCCGTTCACAATTCTACATTAGAAGAGGTTTTCGAAAACAGAGAACAAATTGAGATCTCTAAACATTACGAAAAGCTTCCAAAGCCAACTTCAATTGCTATTGAAGAATGGTTAAACGGAGATGTTTATTTCAGAAAAACAGAAGAAAGAAAGTAATCTTCTGTATTTTAATAAATCAAGGTCATAAAGGAATTCACTTCTTTTATGACCTTTGTTGTTTTAAAACCTCATTGTGTGGGAAAAAATAAGTACTTTAGTGTTTCAAAAAATTAGAACTTAATGAGTGTTTCCGGTAAAAAAATACTTATCGCTGTCTCCGGAGGAATTGCGGCATATAAAATCCACTTTCTGATCAGGGATTTTGTGAAAAAAGGTGCCGAAGTACAGGTTATTATGACTCCTGATGCAGAAAACTTTGTGACGAAACTAAGTCTGTCTACATTATCCAAAAAACCGGTGTATTCGGATTTTTACAGTGATAACGGAACATGGAACAGCCATGTGGAAATGGCTCTGTGGGCGGATGTTATGATTGTTGCCCCATGTACGGCCAATACGCTGTCTAAAATGGTTCACGGGATGTGTGATAATCTCGTTATTGCAACCTATATGTCTGCAAAATGTCCGGTATTCATTGCTCCTGCAATGGACCTTGATATGTATGCACACCCTTCTACCCAAAAAAATCTGGAGCTGGCGGAATGCTTCGGACATATTATTATTCCTGCGGAAAACGGAGAGCTGGCCAGCGGACTCATCGGGCAGGGAAGAATGGCAGAGCCGGCAACAATTTTTAATGCTGTTGAACATTATTTTAATTCGGATATCCAATCCCGAAGCCTTGAAGGAAAAACGGTTTTAATTACTGCAGGACCTACCTACGAAGCGATAGATCCTGTAAGATTCATCGGAAACCATTCATCCGGAAAAATGGGATTTTCTCTGGCAGAAGAAGCTTCAAAAAGAGGGGCAAAAGTAATCCTGATTTCCGGTCCAAGTTCTCAGACTATAAACAATCCGAATGTTGAAGTTCATAAAGTGACTTCAGCAAAAGAAATGCTGGCCAAAGTATTTGAATTTTACGATACAATAGACATCGGAATTGCCAGTGCGGCAGTAGCGGATTATGCTCCCAAAGAAGTTGCTAAGGAGAAGATCAAGAAAAACGATGAAAACCTGACGATAGAGTTGGTTAAAAATCCCGATATTCTTAAAACAATGGGTGAAAAGAAAACCTATCAGTTTTTGGTAGGATTTGCCTTGGAAACGCAAAATGAAGAAGAAAATGCCAAAGGAAAACTGGAAAAGAAAAACCTGGATATGATTGTTCTGAATTCTCTGCGTGATGAAGGAGCCGGTTTTAAAAATGATACCAATAAAATCAAAATATTTACCAGAACAGAGAAGAAAGAATTCAATCTGAAATCCAAGGATGATGTAGCGAAAGATATTCTCAATTTTGTTGAGACTCAACTTTTAAAATAATTTTAATAAATTTCCGTTCTCAATTTTTATTAGACAATGAAAAAAATTATAAGTTTATTTTTTCTGTTATTTCTATACACCCAAAGTTTTTCTCAGGAGCTGCTGGCAACGGTGCAGGTAAACGCCAATCAGCTGGGAGGAAGTAACCAGCAGGCCTATAAAGCGTTGGAGAAAAGTCTCAGGGATTTTATCAATAACACCAGCTGGACCGGTAAAAGACTTCAGAATTTTGAAAAAATAAAATGTGCTTTTTCTATTGTTATTTCGGAAAGAGATGTTAACAAATTCAAAGGAACGATTGTGATTCAGGCAGTAAGACCTGTGTACAATACAACCTACGAATCTCCTTTAATTAATCTTCAGGATCAGAGATTTGGCTTTGAATATATTGAGAATGAAAGTCTTATTTTTAATGAAAGACAGTTCTCCGGCAAGAATCTTACGGATGTGATCAGTTTCTATATTTATGTTGTTTTGGGTCTGGATGCAGATAGCTTCCAGTCTATGGGAGGATCACAATGGTATGCGAAAGCGCAGCAGATTGCACAGAATTCCCAAAACAGGAACTATGAAGGCTGGAACACTATCAATGAGCCGAGAAGCCGTTCTATTTTGATCAACGAAATTATGAACCCTAATTGGAATCAGTTACGTTCCACCATTTATACCTATCACAGAGCAGGTCTGGATAACCTTTTCAACCAGGATCAGACTGCCGGGAAAAAAGTCATTTTCGATGCACTGATGCAATTAAAAATGTACGAGAATAACTTCCAGCAGGCATTCTTCTTTAATCTTTTCATGGATACCAAAAGCGATGAAATTTTCAATATTTTCAATTCCGGGAATAATGGAGGGTTGATTCTTAATGATCTTAAGCAAACAATGATCATCCTCTCACCGAAGAATATAGATAATAAGTGGAATAAATGGAAGGTCTAAAAATTGGTGGATACATTGAAGATGGGCGGTTGATTATTCAAGAGTCAAAAAAAACATTTTGTTCCTTCACTAACAACCACTGCCTGCTAATTATGCTTTAATTTAATCGGAGAAGAATGGAAAAAAAACTTATTTTTACAGTTCAAACTCAAATTGGATTATAACCCGGATTATCAATGCTTTCGAGAATTTACATTAAAAACTTTGCCCTGATTGATACCCTTGAAGTATCATTGAAGAATGGTTTACAGGTCATTACCGGAGAAACGGGGGCGGGTAAATCGATCATCTTAGGTGCTCTCAGGCTTATTTTAGGTGAAAGAGCAGATGTAAAATCAATCGCCAAAGCTGAAGAAAAAAGTGTGGTGGAAACCGAGTTTTCCCTCAATAACCAGTTTAAAAAATTCTTTATAGAGAACGACCTGGACTACGAACTTCAGACTATTATCCGAAGAGAAATACTTCCTTCAGGGAAATCGCGGGCATTTATCAACGATGTGCCGGTAACGCTGGATATTCTTAGAGAGCTTTCCTCACAACTGATCGATATTCATTCCCAATTTGAAACATCCAATCTTTTTACTTCAGAATACCAGTTTAAAATTATCGACGGACTTTCTGAAAATAAAAAAATCATTGAAGAGTACCAACAGGAATTTTCTGAGTTTCAAACGCTGAAATTGTTGTTGAAAAAATTAAAGACCCAGCTTTCGGAATCCAATAAAGAAAGCGATTATAAAGAATTTTTGCTCAACGAACTGGAAGAGCTGAAGCTTGATGATGTTGATTTTGAAGATGTTCAGAACCAGCTTTCCATTCAGGAAAATGCGGGAATGATCTCCGAAAATGTAGGCCAGATTCTATCAAGATTTCATCAGGAGGAAATAGGAATTCTGTCATTCTTTAACGAAGCGACCAACAAACTGTCAAAAATTTCCGAAGTTTCTACGAGTTTCGCAGAACTAGATGAAAGGCTGGAAACCACTTTTGTAGAGCTTAAAGACATCATTTCCGAACTGGAACATGAAGCAGAAAGGGTGGAAATTAATCCTGAAAACCTGGTCTACCTTACCGATCTTAATAATAAAATCAACGCCTTATTCCTTAAACATAATGTTTCAGATCTTAATGAACTGATTGAGATCAGAAATCAGCTCGCTGGAGACCAGAAAGGAGCTTCAGAATTAGAAGAACAGATTGAAGAAACTGAAGAAAATATTTCTCAGAAAGAAAAAACACTTCAGAGCCTTGCTGCAAAACTTTCAAAGAACAGACATAAGAATGTTCCTGTTTTTATCAAAAAAGCAGAAGGACTTCTTAAAAAGTTAGGTCTCGAAAAGGCAAAAGTGGATATAGAATTACACGATGCAGATGAATTCAACCCGTTTGGAAAAGAAAATATCCAGCTGTTGTTTCAGGCCAATTCAGGTTTCCCTTTAAAGCCGATCCAAACGGCCATTTCCGGAGGAGAAAGATCAAGAGTAATGCTTGCCGTAAAGAAGATTATTGCAGAAAGCGATGAACTTCCGACCTTGATTCTTGACGAAATAGACACCGGAGTTTCAGGAAAAGTAGCCGAAGAAATCGGAAATCTGATGCGCGAAATGTCCGAAGATATGCAATTGATTGTTATTTCCCACCTTGCACAGGTCGCAGCCAAAGGAAATGATAATTACAAAGTGGTGAAACAGGATATTTCCGGCAGAACACAATCTACTATTATTCCTTTGAGCAGTGAAGAAAAACTGAACGAGATTGCCCAGTTACTTTCCGGAAGTAAAATTACGGAAGCAGCGCTGGCACAGGCTAAAGAATTAATAGGCTAATTCAGCCAATTATAAACCCGATTTCTTACCTCTGTAAACAATTAGTATTAGCGATGTCATCCTGAGCCTGTCGAAGGATTTGCTATTTTCCTAACTCTTCAATTCTTTTTTTCAGAGCTTCTATTGCTGTATCTTTCTGCTGGATTTCCTTTTTCAGCATTTCAATGTAACGCATAATTGGCAGGTCGCTACGTCAGTGCTATAATTTTAAAACAAATGCGTTCTGTAACCGTTAGCTTCCATTGGAGATTAATCTGATGCCATCGGGATCTGCTGTTAATAGAAAAATGAAATCCCCGTAACCCATAAAGCTCCGTAGGAGCGACCTGTTAATTCATACCGGAAATATTGATATTTCAATGTATTGATACTTTTATCACACAGTCATGTTTAAATACTATATTTTTTTTACAGTGGCGAAAATGTATTTCTAATACGACATGTTCTGTCGCTTTGAGAGAATATTTTTGTATTAAGTTAAAGCAATATTCACATAATCATGTTAAAAAATGTTAAATTTGCCAGGTTTTTATAAACAGGTCCATTATGGCTAAAAAACAATAACTATGAAATTTTTATTCGATTACATCCATTCGGTGTATATTCTTCAATTATTTCTAAATATTTAAAAATCAATTTCGTATGTACAAATTCAGATAAATTTTTATGCATGTGAAATACACTATTTTTTGCATCAAAGAATATTATATTTGAAGTATTCTTTATCCTGTAAGGGACCTGATTCTCAGAAACGATAAGGATTAAAAAGAACCGGATCTAACCATGATCTATCATAATAACAATGTTAACTTAAAATAAACACAGGAATGAAAAAAATCTCTCTCAGTGCATTCATTCTATGCACAGCATTGGGCGCATCTGCGCAGGAAGTGGTATGGCAGAAAGACATACAATCCTCTACCCAGGATTTTCTAAGTCAGGTTACAACAACCATTGATCAGCAGTATTTGATCACAGGAAGCTCTATACAGTCTAAAAGCCAATCGCCAGCAGCCAGCAGCCAAAAGCAAAACAAAGGCTATGATTTCCATCTGGTAAAACTCAACCAGCAGGGGCAGGAAGTATGGAAAAAATATTTCTCAGGACAAAACCATGATTATCTGTCTGCTACTGTTACCACGCAGGATGGCGGATTTCTTTTGGCAGGAACTTCTTATTCAGGAAAAGGATTGGACAAAAAAGAGGATTCCAAAGGAGGTTCAGATTTTTGGCTGATCAGAATCAATGAATTTGGAGACGAACTTTGGCAGAAAACCTTAGGAAGTTTTTCCGATGAAGAAGCCAGAGCTGTTATCCAAACTACTGATTTAGGATTCTTTGTTACAGGGAATGTCCAAAACTCATCAAAGGGCTATGGTTCCAAAGATGTTTTAGTCACCCGATTAGACAAAGACGGAAAAGAATTATCACAATTGATTTTAGGTGGAAAAGGGTTAGACGAAGTAGAGAAGATGATTCCAACGAAAGACGGAGGAGCGCTATTAGGAATTTATTCGAGGAGTTCATCTGTTAAAACGAATAATCAGCAATCAAAGATCAACACTAATACTTCGACTGATAAACCTGCAACCTATAACCTGTTATCTGCAACCTCAAAGCAGAGCGACAATTTCGGTGAAGGCGATTACTGGATTGTAAAGCTGGACAAAAACGGAAAAATTGAATGGGAAAAGAACTTTGGAGGTAAAGGAGATGATCATATCAGAACGCTGGCATTAACTTCCAATGGATTTATCGTTGGTGGCGAATCCAGATCAGAAAGATCAGGAAACAAAACTGCCGGAATAGAAGAAGGAACTGACCTTTGGCTTATCTTTTTAAAGGAAAATGGCGAAGAGAAATTTCAAAAGTCTTACAGTTTCGGAAACCGTGATATCCTGATGGGAATGAGTGTAATAAGCGGGAAGCAGGAAGATGGAAGCGGGAAGTCTAAAGGCATTCTGTTAGGAGGTTATACACAGGCAGAAGGAAGAGTAGAAACCGATGATGAGACCTTCTGGATGCTCTATCTTGACCAAGACGGAAATGAGCAGTGGAGAAAACACGTCAAAGGAGAATCCAGAAAAAAGGAAGAAAGGCTTTCTGATTTAAAGCTGAACAGAGACGGTTCTATTGTTTTGGCCGGAACCAGTGCTGAAGAACTGGGTAAAGAAAACTGGAAGATTGTAAAACTTGGAGACAAGCAGATTGATCAGCTGATTGAAAAATATGATATCAAGATCTATCCAAACCCAGTTTCAGACTATGCTTATGTGGAAATAGGTTTCGATCCTTCGACAGGCTCAGGACAGAGTTTTAAGGATGCAGAAATTCTCTTATATGATATGAGTGGAAGACAGCTTCAGAGTATTAAAACAAGGAATAAAGTGACTAAGATTAATACCCAGGCTTTGGTGCAGGGAGCTTATCTGGTGACGATAAAAACGGATGCCAATAAAACGGCGAATGCGAAACTGATTAAGAAATAAAAACACAGATCATGAAAAAAACATTGCTATTACTGGTATGTACTTTATATTTTACATTATATACCGGACAAAGTGCAAATATTGAAATTACACGGCCAACACCCTCTGCTGCAGGGTTGTCTACTTACACTACAATGCCTGTTTCGATACAGACCGGAATACCGGATATTTCTTATCCGTTAGTTAGCCTTGGAACGGGTAATAAGCCGGTTAGCATCAATTTAGGAATTAGCTATCATGCGGGTAATACACTCAATGATGAATGGGTAAGTGAAGTAGGACGAGGATGGTCGTTTTTTGGAGGAGGTGTTGTCTCCCGGGAGATCGTAGGAGACTTTGATGAATCTTTTGATGATAGCAGCTATAGTCATTATATCAAGAATGAATTTAATGATATTTATAATTTCAGTACTCCTGAAGAATCGGGAAAATTTAAGATAGTCAGGGATATTGCCAATAATACATTTAGTGTTGTAAAGCTTACCCCCTATACCTCTAAAGTAGAATATCAGCGCACTGCCAATCAGGCCACTCTTATTTTAAATTCCTTTACGATAACAAGTGAAACGGGAATTCAATATGTTTTCAGTGATTATGATATTAACCAGATGACGGTATGGAAATTCGATCGTCCTTCCGGAGCTCAATATGCCGATCAGAAATACAGAAGTGCTTTTTACCTTTCCTCTGTTCTTGACGAAAATGGTCAGGAACTGGTAAAGTATATTTATTTACGGGATCTGAAATATGCTCCCGGTTCAGGAAATCAGATTATCGATGCAGAATCCAATAAACTTAGCCGCATAGAAGTTAAAGGGCGGGGAATTATAGAAATGAACTATGATAGAAATGAAGAATATGCTGAGCACAATGATATATTTGCCATTACCAGTATTGTATTAAAGACTGCAAATAATACTTTTGTTAAGAAATATACGTTCGATTATTCTTATAAGCCTGCAAGCGGGTCTCCGGCACTCCGAAGGTATTTGAATTCTTTCAGCCAGGTAGATCAGAGCGGAGCTGCCATTGGAAAATATGCATTTACTTATGAGAATGTATTCTATCCTGATCAAAATAATCAAATGATCAATAGTGGTATTTCTGAACTGAAAAGAATTCAGTTACCAACACGCGGAATGATTGAATATAATTTTGGCTTTCCGACGAGGGATACTGAAAGAATAGAAACCCTTCCTATTCCTAAAGTACTTCTTACTGATATTTCATTTACAAGGGCCAATGGGCAAAGAAAATATGCTTTTACCTTAACAGATACTAAAACTCTTGATATAGATGCTACAGGGATCGGGCAGGTAGCGGCTTTTCCATGGGCGCTCCAATTCTGGAAAAAAGAAGGAAGCACCTATGTGATTTCGCATAGTTTAGGAGAACCGATAGATCCTGTCTCTGGTTTTGAATATGTGCAAAGCAGGACATTTGAGCCTGGAGAGTATTATCTTGATTTGTATTGTAATGATATGTCATGTCCAACTACTACACTAAGTGATCCTGCTGTTGTTCAGATATGGCGTGAAGGGGACGGTCCGGCTGCTCAGGTCACTATTAAAGAACGTCAGATGACAGGTCCTGCAAGGATTAAAAATATCAAATATTATAACGCTTCTGCAATTGATGCTGCCAATCCTCCTGCACCGGCGAAAATAGAAGAATACGAATATAATAAGTTCGATGATGCCGGGGTTTCCAGTGGATTTTCGGTGGGAGATACCAGGATTTATAAAAATGTAAAAGTTTCCAGTGGCAATAATATGGGATATACCAAATATTATTTTAAGGCACCGGATGCTTATCCTCAACAGGGAGATTTCTGGCCTCATTACAATCTTACCCGTGAAGGTCTCCTTGATAAAAAAGAAGTTTATAATGCATCGGATCAAAAAATATCTGAGGATACATATGATTATACAATAGAAGAATTTGACGGGCCGCTCTATAATTTGCTCTCATTACAGGTAAAAACATCATGGATCAGGAACAATAAAGTGACCTCTAAAAGTTATTTTGATTCGGGAACAATAGAGATGAAGAATGAGATCTTCAGAAATACCCATAACAATAAACCTAATCTTGAGCGCACTACTTCTTTTGATGGCAGTATTCAGGAGACCGCTTATCAATATGCGCTGGAGAAAAATAATCAGAAGCTGCTAAGCTCCAATATGGTTGGCCTGCCTTTAGAAACAACTTCCGTACTGAAGAAACACGCTTCTGATCCCGGAAAAGTAATGGCAAGAACAGAAACCATGTATGACAATCCGGGAAATAAATACCCCTCTTCAGTCAGATCGTATGATTCTCAGAATCTTTTATCTTCCGAAGTTACTTTCAACAGATATGATATCAGGGGGAATCTGGAGCAGTATACTACTAAGGACGGAATTCCTGTTTCGATGATCTGGGGCTATAATAAAACACAGCCTATTGCTAAAGTAGAGGGAGCTGCTTATGATCAGGTTCTTCCGTATTTGGGAGATATTATAGCAAAATCTGATGCGGTTGTTGTCTCAGAACAGGATCTTCAAAATGCTTTGGATGTGTTCAGAAACAATGCCAATCTTAAAGATTATCAGATCACCACTTATGTATATGATTCCCAGGCAAGGATGAAAATGACGACTCCGCCTACGGGAATCCGTGTGGTTTATCAATATGATACGGCAGGAAGGCTTGAAAAAATAGAAGATGAAACCGGGAAGCTGCTGAAGAAATACCAGTACAATACCGGACATTGATCATGAAGTATGAAAACTTTACTATAAGAATTTGTACATCCAATTTTTAACATCTAATATCTTAATTAAGATGAAAAAACTAACACTTATATTCGGTTTCTTGTCCTTAGGCTTCTCAAACGCCCAGACAACGACAACAGAAAACTTTATATCGGCTACAGACTGTATGAATGAAGACTGTAGCAAAAAAACAGAAACGGTACAGTATTTTGACCTTCTGGGAAGACCCAGACAGATCGTGAATGTGAAAGCAACCCCTTTAGGAAGAGATATCGTAACTCCCATTGTCTATGATGACCAGGGAAGAAAGACCAGAAGTTACCTCCCGGTTCCCCAGAGCTCTACATCTAACGGAGGGATGTACTCACAGACTCCGGGAATGGTTTCATTTCCTGTTGCAGATGTAACCAATATCTATTCCGGAGAAAAGATCTATACTGAGACTGTTCTTGAAAACTCTCCGTTACAGAGGGTTTTACAGCAGAAAATGACGGGGAACGACTGGAACGGAAAGGCTGTGCTTTTGGGTTATGATCTCAATACAGCTGCTGACCATGTAAAAAAATACCAGGTAACAGCAGGTTGGGATACTGCGGGAAAACTCTACAGAAATGAATTACAGTATACCGTCGCAGAATATGCAGCCGGACAGCTCGTAAAAAATACCGTTACCGATGAAGATGGTAATAAAGTGGTTGAATTTAAAGACGGCTCCGGGCAGACCGTGCTTTCAAGGAAAATAGTGGATGCTGCCCAAAATGCAGATACCTATTACGTATACAATGATTACAAGCAGCTTGCCTATATTATCCCGCCATTGGCATCAGCCGCAGCTTTGAATTCCGCAGCAGTAGATAATATATGTTATCAGTATAAGTATGACAGCAGAAACCGACTGGTAGAGAAAAAGCTTCCCGGAAAAGGCTGGGAGTACATGGTCTATGATAACCAGAACAGACTGGTAGCTTCGCAGGATGCCAACCTTAAGGAAAAAGGGCAGTGGATGTATGTAAAATATGATCAGTTGGGAAGAGTGGCTTTTACCGGAATAGCTTCCGGGGGAGAAAGAAATACGGAGCAGGGACTGGCTGATGGAATCATAAACAATAATGTGAAAATAAGCAGTTCGGTTGTCTTCAACAGGCAGGGAATGGATGTCTTTTATGATCCTGCCACTTCATATCCCCATGCTTCCAAATGGGTCGCTTTGTTATCCGTGAATTATTATGACACCTATCCTGCTTACAGCTTTAATCCTGCTTTTCCCCAGACGATCCAGGGAGCTGCCGTTTTAAAAGATACTCCTCTTAATGGTAAAAGCAGTAAAGGGCTTCCCGTGATGGGTTTTGTGAAAAATATTGAAGATGATAACTGGACAAAAAACTATATTTATTATGACCAGAAAGGAAGAACCGTAGGATCTTACAGTATCAATCACCTTGGGGGCTATACCAAAACAGAATCTGAGCTTGATTTTGCAGGAATTGCCCAGCGAACCAAAGTATATCATAAAAGACTGAATACAGATGCGGAAAAAGTAATTACTCAAACCTATTCCTATGATCATCAGAACAGATTATTGGTGCATAAACATAAAGTAGATAATAACCCTGAAGAAATCCTGTCTCAGAATACCTATAACGAGCTTTCTCAGATTATCACCAAAAAAATAGGAGGTACAAATGGAAGCACACCTCTTCAAAATATAGATTATACGTACAATATCAGGGGATGGCTTACCAAAATCAATGATCCTGCCAATCTGAACGGAAAACTTTTTGGGTATGAGATTAAGTATAATACCCCGGCAAATCCGGCCCAGGCTCCGGCAAAATATAATGGGGGGATTTCGGAAATAGATTGGAAAACATCCAATGATCAGGTACTGAGAAGGTATGATTACCAATATGACGCACTCAACCGGATGAAAAAAGGAATTTATTCGGAGCCCGGTTCATCCGTACCACAAAACAATTTCTTTAATGAAGCTTTAAACTATGATCAGAACGGGAATATCACAGCATTGCAGAGGAATGGAAAAAGTACGGCAGGAATGGCGGAAATGATAGATAATCTCAGCTATTCCTATACCGGCAACCGGCTTGTTTCCGTTGCGGATGCCTCTTATAACTATAAAGGTTATCCTGATACTTCGGGAAAAACCATTACCTATGATAATAACGGGAATATGACCGCCCATCAGGACAAAGGTATTTTGCAGATTAATTACAATTTCCTGAACCTTCCGGATTATATGATGTTTGATAAGATGTATTATACCCGGGGACTTTGGCAGAATGAAAACACCTATTATTTTTATAAAGCAGACGGCACAAAGCATAGAAAGGAGCATAGATACAGTGAAAATTCTGTATACAGAAAAAAAACGACGGATTATCTGGATGGTTTCCAGTATGAAGAAGTGCAGAATGTAACGCCGTACACACTGAAATTTGTGCCTACCGCAGAAGGATATTACAGTTTTCAGGATAATAAGTATATTTACAATTACAAAGACCATTTAGGAAATGTACGCTTAAGCTATTTCAGCAATGGGAATGGAGCAGAAGTTCTTGAAGAAAACAACTACTATCCCTTTGGGATGAAGCATGAAGGGTATAATGTTTTGGCTGGCAATCCTGCCTACAATTATAAGTATAACGGGAAAGAATTACAAAAAGAAACGGGCTGGCTGGATTATGGCTGGCGACAGTATATGCCGGAAACAGGCAAATGGTACGGCATAGATCAGCTGGCAGAAGCCTATACTTCTACAAGCACATATGCGTATGTAGGCAACAACCCAATTTCAATGCGTGATCCTGACGGCA